>CAILDU010000159.1 GCA_903833055.1 uncultured Verrucomicrobia subdivision 3 bacterium
AACACCCAACATGGTCCAGAAAGTCGAGCCCGGTCACTCCGGCACATCGAATGTGACCGTCATCACCACCTGCGGATTGTTCAGCCACACGACCACGATCGCCCTGACGCTGGTCGGCAACACGCCGCCGACTCTGGCTGCAATCACCAATCGCACGGTGAACGTCGGCCAGACAGTGGCTTTCACTGCCAGCGCCACGGACACGGATTCGCCGCCGCAGACGTTGACTTTCGCGCTGCTGGCCGGTGCGACGAACACCACGCTGAGCACCAACAGCGGCGCGTTTTCGTTCCGCCCGCTCGTGACGCAGGCGAATTCGAGCAACAATTTCACGCTGAAAGTTTCTGACAACGGCACGCCCAACTTGAGCGCCACGCAAAGTTTTTCCGTCGTCGTCAATCCGCTTTCCGTTCCGGGCATCGGCAGCATTTCCGTCGCGGGCGGCCGATTCAGCTTCAACGTCAGCGGCCAGAGCGGGCCTGATTACGCGATTGAGAGTTCGACCAATCTTACACAGTGGAGCAACGTCTTCATCACCAATTCACCCGCGCTGCCATTCAACTGGACGGACGCTACGACGAATTCGCCGCAGCGATTCTATCGCATCAAACTCGGCCCGCCGCTGCCGTGAGGTTCCATCGCGGAAAGAAATTTGCGCCGCACCGCTCATGCTGTTATGTTGCGACAGAACTAGAATATTTTTTCGCACGCCGGTGTAGTGAAAACTCACGACAATCTTTCTAAGCGTGTTCAGGCTAAAGTGAAGCCCATGAACATCTCCGTTTCCATTGTGGAGGACGACGCGCCGTTGCGTGGCATTTTGAGCGAATGGATTCGTGGCGCAGACGGCTTCAAATTTTTGGGCGTGCATGAAAATGCCGAGGTGGCGCTCGCCGCCTTGCCGCAGGAAAAACCTTCCGTCGTCCTGATGGACATTAACATGCCCGGCATGAACGGAATTGAATGCGTCCGCCGCCTCAAGCCGCAGATGATGGGCACGCAGTTCGTAATGCTCACGGTGTATGAGGACCCCGACCATATTTTTAAGGCGCTGACCTCCGGAGCGAGCGGCTATATGCTCAAACGCACACCGCGCGCCGAATTGCTCGCCGCGCTCAAGGATGTCCACGCCGGCGGCTCGCCGATGAGCAGCAACATTGCGCGCAAAATTGTCCAGTCATTTCAGCGGTTCAGCAACACCTCGCCTGCCGAGCCGGATAACCTTTCGCCGCGTGAGCGCGAGGTTTTGGAGTTGCTCGCCCGTGGCTATCTTTACAAGGAAATCGCCGAGGCGCTGCACATCAGCGTGCCGACGGTCAACACACACATCCGGCGCATCTACGAGAAATTGCACGTTCGCTCCCGTTCGCAGGCCATCGCCAAATATACGCACATCCCTAACGCCGCCGTCGCCGAATAAGAGACGCATCCGCTTTGTATAGCGGCGGAATTTGTCGGGCAAGTTTTATATCATAAAAAGAGCGGTAAAAATCTTTCCCATTTCGTATGCCACAATAATCAAGCATCGTTGTTTGAAAGAACTCTTTCTCAAACCATATCGGTTCGGAACGGTGACGCGGGCGATCCCGCAGGCGCAGGCTAGATTTAAGCCTGAGAACCACTTGGAGTTTACGTTGCGAACATTGGAGGCCGCTTCGGCGTGGCCGGTTGAGGCTGAACAAAAGGCTCAGAAAAAACTCGCTGGATTGATTCCCGAGGACATTTTCGAACTATATTTCCTGACCGGTCATTTTGCCGAAGACAGCAAGCGAAGCGGGGTGACTTATTTATTCCGCAGAGGACGGCCAACGATTGCGCTCCGCGATGCCGAAAATTATTCTTATCCGTTGTGTGCACTTTGCCTGCACCCGATCGGATATTATGGAGAGACGTGGGCTGGCGTCATGTGTCCGACCGACGAGGTCATTGCCATCTTTTAATGATGCGCGGGTCGGAGGAAAATTCTGGGCCAACGCGAATCAACATTCGCTCGACCATCCTGCCGCGGGGTTATAAAAGGAATAAATTCGAAACGAATCGCTGCCCAAATAAAGTTGGCGTTTTTGGAGCCGCAGCACAAACAGCAGCACAAACCACTTTTGGGAGGGAATTGTATCTGCGTAAGTCGTTGAATTTGTGGTGCACCCACCAGGAGTTGAACCTGGAACCTTCTGATCCGTAGTCAGACGCTCTATCCAATTGAGCTATGGGTGCAACCAAAAGGATGCACAGGCTATCGTCCCGACTGCCCGTGTGCAAGATTTTTCAAAAGGCTGACGAGGTTTGTCACCGCGCCGTTGACTTGGCGGCGCACTTTGTTAGCGTGTCCGCAACATGGTCAGCAAACGGATTTCCCGCCTCATCAAAATCCTTTCCGGTGCCGCCGCCGATGCCGAAGATGAAATTTTTCTGCTCGAAGGCCGCCTCGAACGCTTCGTGCATTTTTGGGTGCTCGTCACGCGACAATTCATCCGGCATCGCTGTCTCGTGCGCGCGTCGGCGCTGTCGTATTCTACGCTCATCGCGCTGATTCCGCTGCTCGTGGTAGCCTTGAGTGTCACCAGCAGTTTGCTGAAAAACCAGGGCGAGGAACAATTTCAGCGCGCCATTGAAAAAATGACCAGCGCGCTCGTCCCACCGGCGACCATTAGCACTAACGTCAATGCTTCCGACAAACACACCGTCACTATCGTCACGAACAATTTCGCCGCCGCGACGGAAAATTCCGGGACGAATGAAGTCTCAACCAATTTTGTCGCCGCCAGTATTTCCACCAACACCGTCAGTGTTGTGCCCATTAGCGCGCAAAAGGAAATGGCACGTCAAATCTGGACTTTTGTGCAAAAAACCCAGAGCGGCGCGCTCGGCGCGACCGGTGTGGTGCTACTGATTTTTGTCGCGATTTCGTTGCTGGGTCGCATCGAGGAAACCTTCAACGACATCTGGGGCGTCACGCGCGGGCGCAACTGGCTCACGCAAATCCAGCTCTACTCCACGGCCATCATGCTCGGCCCGCTGCTGCTCATCACCGCGCTGGGACTCGCCGGCGGTTCACAATTCCAATCGGCTAAAGATTTCATCGCGCAGACGCCATTCTTTGGAAAAATTATTTTTCAATTATTGCCGCTGCTCGTGCTGTGGCTTGCCTTCGCGTTTGTTTATATGCTGCTGCCGAACACGAAAGTAAAATTTTCCGCCGCGTTCGTGGGCGGCGCGGTCGCCGGCACGCTCTGGCATTTGAACAATGTTTTCGGCTACCTGTTTGTCTCCCGCGTCTTCACCAACAGCACTATTTACGGCAGTCTCTATCTGCTGCCGGTGTTCATGGCGGGAATTTATTTATCCTGGGTCATTTTGCTCTTCGGCGTGCAAGTCGCCTACGCCTACCAAAATCGCGCTGCCTATCTGCAAGACCGTTTGGCCGACAACATCAACCAGCGCGGCCGCGAATTTGTCGCGCTGCGCCTGATGACCAGCCTCGGTCAGCGTTTTCAAAATGGTTTGCGCCCCGCGACCGTTTTCCAACTTTCGACCGAGCTCGGCATTCCCAGCCGCCTCACGCAATCCGTTTTGCGCACGCTCGCATACACGCAACTCGTTACCGAAGTCGCCGGCGTCGAATCCGCCTACGTGCCCGCGCGCCCGCTCGAAACCATCAACGCCTACGACATTTTGCTCGCGCTCCGCACCGGCACCGGACAGGAATTACCCTTGCGCGACGAACCCGCGCTCGCAGAAATTTACGGCGAATTTACCCGTATCGAAAAGGCTGAACGCGAAGCTGCCTCAACCATTTCTCTACTCGCGCTCGCCAACCGCGTGCCGCTGCGCGTCGCGCTGGCCGAACCAAAAATTATCGAAGTGGAAGAAAAACTTCCCGAAGTAGAAATTATTTCCGAACCGAAAAAAGTTGAGCCTGCGCCTGCCGTGGTTCAAACGCAAAAGAAATCTGAACCGGCTGCGGAACCGTTTGAAGTTGCAGTGGAAACTCCTAAACCCATTGAAAAGACTGGCGTTCGACGCGATGTCGTCATGCCGGACGAGAATCGCGAATTCCCGCTTTAAGTTCCGTTCAGCCCCACAACTGCCGGTCGAGCGAACGAAACTGAATCGCCTCGGAAATGTGATCGCCGGAAATTTTCTCTGCGCCCGCCAAATCTGCAATCGTCCGCGCCACTTTCAAAATGCGGTCGTAGGCGCGCGCGCTCAAATTATATTCCGTCATCGCGTGCTTCAACAAATCGCGCGTCGGTTCATCCATTTCGCAAAAAGATTTTAGTTCGCGCGCGCCCATCCGCGCGTTGCAAGTCACCTTCGGTTTGCTCGCAAACCGCGCCGTCTGAAGTTGCCGCGCCGCGATAACGCGTTCGCGAATTACCACCGAAGTTTCACCCGCTTGCGTGGACGACATCTCGCGAAATTTCACCGCCGGAACTTCAATGTGCAAATCAATGCGATCCAGCAACGGCCCGGAAATGCGACCCAAATAATTCTGAATTTCGCGCGGCGAAGATTTTGATTCGCCCGGCATTTTTCCATCCGGTGTCGGATTCATCGCCGCAACCAGCATGAATTGACTGGGGAAAGTCATCGTGCCCGCCGCGCGCGAAATTGTCACGATGCCTTCCTCCAACGGCTGGCGCAGCGTTTCCAAAACACTGCGCTTGAACTCCGGCAGTTCGTCTAAAAATAAAACGCCGTTGTGCGCGATCGAAATTTCGCCGGGCGTCGGATTGATGTTTCCACCCAAAAGTCCGGCGTCACTTGCGGTGTGATGCGGCGCCCGAAACGGCCGCTGCGTGACGAGTGCCTGACCGGATTTCAGTAGCCCAACGATGCTATGAATCTTTGTTGTCTCCAGTGCTTCGCCCAAAGTCAGCGGCGGCAAAATCGTCGCGAGCCGTTTCGCCAACATGGATTTTCCCGTGCCGGGCGGCCCGATTAAAATCACATTATGTCCGCCGGCCGCCGCAATTTCTAAAGCGCGTTTTACGTTCTCCTGACCTTTGACTTCGGAAAAATCATGTTCGTCATCCGCCGGATGCTCAAACAGTTTTGCCAAGTCCACTTTGGTTGGTGTAATTTTAATTTCGCCTTCCAAAAATTGCGCGGCTTCGCGGAGATTTTGAATTGGTATAACCTGCAAACCGTCAACCACCGCAGCCTCCGCAGCGTTTTCGGCGGGAACTAAAATTCCAATTTTTCCATCGGCTTTTGCGCGTAAGGCGATGGGCAAAATTCCTTTGCACGAACGCACCGCGCCGGTCAGCGCAAGTTCGCCGACGGCGACAAAATAATCGAGTTGATCCGTTTCAATCTGTTCGCTCGCAGCCAACATTCCGAGCGCAATCGGCAGATCAAAACTCGGCCCTTCTTTTTTTACATCGGCGGGCGCGAGGTTGATGGTCGTCTTGCCCATCGGAAATTTGTAGCCGGAATTTGCGAGCGCGGTGGAGACGCGATCTTTGGATTCTTTGACGGCGGTGTCGGGCAAACCGACGAGCGCGATAAAAGTTTCGCCGTAGCCGCAATTCACCTCGACCTCGATGGTGTAGGCGTCAATGCCATTGACCGCCGCTGAAAAAATCCGTGCAAGCATGACGGACTTTATCATCCACGTCGCGGCAATGGCAAAGCCGGAATTATTTTTCCACTGGCCGCGTAGGAATCTTTCTGGCAACAATGCGTTTTCCGCCGTCTAAAAAATCAGTGTCGAAATAAAATTGTTTATGCGAAAAACTCAAATCACTTTTGCGCTGGCCGTGTTTGCCGGCGTCGTTTCAACCGCGCTGGCGGCGGACACGACTAATGCGTTTCTGCCCGTGAACATTAGCGTGGATGCGGCGAAGCCAACTGGCGATGTGAAACCAATCTGGCGTTTCTTCGGCGCGGACGAACCGAATTACGCCTACATGCCGGACGGAAAAAAGTTGTTGTCCGAACTTGGCCAGCTTGGCGAGCCGCAGGTTTATTTTCGCGCACATCATATGTTGACCAGTGGCGACGGCGCGTATGCGCTCAAGTGGGGTTCGACCAGCGCTTACAAAGAAGATGCGAGCGGCAATCCGGTTTACGACTGGACGATCAACGACAAAATTTTCGACACCTATCTTGCGCGGGGCATCAAACCGTATGTGCAACTCGGTTTCATGCCAGAAGCGTTGAGCGCGCATCCGCAAAATTATCCGCACCATCCGCCGGTGAACCAGCGCGCGGACGCCGCCGCCGGTCAGGCGTATCCGCCAAAAGATTATGTGAAGTGGGGAAACCTAGCTTACGAATGGACGAAACATTGCGTCGAAAAATACGGACAAGCGGAAGTTGAGAAGTGGTATTGGGAAGTTTGGAACGAGCCGAACATCAGTTATTGGCACGGCACGCACGAAGATTATTTCAAGCTCTACGATTACGCGATTGCGGGCGTGCGCCGCGCGCTGCCGACCGCGCGCGTGGGTGGACCGGAAACCGCTGGCGGGCCGGGCGGAAAATTTCTGCACGAATTTTTGCAGCACTGCGCGCACGGCACAAATTACGTCAGCGGCAAAATTGGTTCGCCGTTGGACTTCATTTCGTTTCACGCGAAAGGCTCGCCGGTGTTTACGAACGACCACGTTCGCATGGCAATGGCCAGCCAGTTGCGAAATATGAATGATGCTTTCGGCGTCATTGCGTCATTTCCTGAATATAAAAAAACCCCCATCGTTATTGGCGAATCTGATCCCGAAGGTTGCGCCGCGTGCACCGGGCCGCAGGACGGTTATCGCAATGGCACGATGTATTCCAGCTACACGGCGGCAAGTTTTCCGCGTGCGCTGGAACTCGCCGCACAGCACGGCGTGAATCTCGAAGGCGCGCTGACGTGGGCGTTTGAATTTGAAGATCAGCCGCCGTTCGCCGGTTTCCGCCAGCTCGCGAGCGCGGGCATTGATTTGCCGGTGCTGAATGTGTTTCGGATGTTCGGCAAAATGGACGGACAGCAACTCGCCGTGACGAGCAGTGCTGGATTGAATGCAGAAATCATCCACGCCAAAAACGTGCGCGGCAATCCCGATGTCGCCGCGCAAGCGAGCCTCGGCAAAAATAAATTGTGCGTGCTCGTGTGGTATTATCACGACGACGATTTGTCCGGCGCGGACGCAGCGATTGATTTGGCGCTGAAAGGAATTCCGCTCGCGAACGGGCAAGCCACGTTGACGCGTTACGTCATTGACGCCGACCACAGCAATTCCTACCAAGCGTGGCAGAAAATGGGTTCGCCATTCCCGCTTTCGGCGGCGCAAAATGCGCAACTTGAACAAGCCGGACAGCTCGCCACCGTCGGCCAGCCGGAAAGCGTTGTCGTAACGAACGGCGCGGCGAATGTGAAATTTTCCCTGCAACGACAAGGCGTTTCGCTGCTCGTGCTGAATTGGAATTGAACTCGCTTGCCCATCACGGCAAACGTGGCAACCTTTCTCTCATGGAAATAAAAATTTTCGCGGATGCCGACGCCGTGGCGATTGCCGCCGCAAAAATCATCGCTGTCGAAGCGCGCGCGGCGGTCGCGGCGCGCGGAAAATTTGTCATGGCCGTGAGCGGCGGACGCACGCCGTGGCAAATGTTGCGCGCACTCGCCGGTGAAGAAGTGCCGTGGAAAAATGTTCACGTCGTGCAAGTGGACGAACGTATCGCGCCCGCTGGCGACGCGGATCGCAACCTGACGCATTTGCGTGAAAGTTTGCTGTCGCACGCGCCGCTGCCACCGGAACAAATTTACGCCATGCCCGTGGAATCTAGCGATCTTGACGCTGCCGCAAAAAATTACGCACACACGTTGGAACAAATTTGCGGCGCGCCGCCGGTTTTGGACCTCGCGCATCTTGGTCTTGGCGCGGATGGACATACGGCTTCGCTCATCCCTGGTGATTCCGTTTTGGAAGTTGCCGACCGCGATGTCGCGCTCACCGGTATTTATCAAAAGCGTCGCCGCATGACGCTGACGTATCCGCTGCTCAACCGCGCGCGGCGGATTTTGTGGGTCGTGACCGGCGCGGAAAAAGTGGAAATGCTCGTGCGCCTGCGCGCGGCGGACGTTTCAATTCCTGCCGGAAAAATCCATCAGGAAAATGCGCTCGCGCTGGCCGACGCGGCGGCGGCGGAAAAACTTTAGCCATGAAATCCAATTTTATTTTGATGCTGTCGCTAGCGCTGGGATTGCTGAATATCCACGCGGACGAAAACACTTTGACTGATGCGGAAAAGGCGGCGGGCTGGCAGTTGCTTTTTGACGGACGCACTTTTGCGGGCTGGCATAATTTCAAAAGCGATGGTGTGCGCTCTGGCTGGCAGATTCAGGACGGCAAGCTCGTCTGCGCCGACCCGCACAACGCCGGCGACATCGTCACCTCGAATCAATTTCAATGGTTTGAACTGCAACTCGACTACAATATTTCGGAGGCTGGTAACAGCGGCATCATGTTTCACGTCACCGATGCGGGCGAACGCGTTTGGGCGACCGGTCCGGAATTTCAACTGGAAGACAACGTCAAGGCGGCTGACCATATTCGTTGCGGCTGGCTTTATGCGCTTTATCAGCCACCGACGAATTCCGCGGCCGGAAAAATTCTCGATGCGACCAAGCCTGTCGGCGAGTGGAATCACATCCGCCTGCTCGTCTCGCGCGAGAAATGCGAACACGAAATCAATGGCGTGAAATATTTTGAATACGTTCTCGGCAGTGACGACTTCAACGCGCGGGTCGCCAAAAGTAAATTTGGCAAAATGCCGTTCTTCGCCAAGTCTGACAAGGGTTTCATCGCGTTGCAAGGCGATCACGGCAGCGTTTCTTTCCGCAACATTAAAATCCGCCCCATCGCGGCGAAATAATTTTACGCGTGAATTTCCGGCGCGCGGCGGCTGACTTGGAACACCGCGAGACAAGCCTGCGCCGTCGCCGGATCGTTCAAGCACAGTGCGCCTTCGCGAATACGCGGCAACGGTTCGCCTTCAAATTGCAGCGGAAATTTTTCCGCCAGCGCACGTGCGTAAGCTGGAAAATTTTCAAAACCTTCGGCGCGCAACTGCGCGGCGTTCACTAGTCGGAACGAGCCAAAACTATTTTGAAAAGTTTGCCGCATCAATTCCACTAACGCGCGCCCCATCGTGTAGCGCGGATTGATTTCCACAATTGGCTTTAATTTCATCGAACCGTTTTCAGTCCTATAAACAAAGGCGTCAATGCCAATTGGCCCGATGAAATCAACTTCACGCAATTCAGTTTCGAGCGCGGAAAAAACTTCGCCGTAAAATTCCAACAGCTGATTCGAGATGTCTTTTGGTTCGGCAAACAGCGAAACAATTTTGGCTGGAATCCGTTTGTGGTGATGCGATTCGGCGAAGTTGGCGACAAATTGTCCGCGCGCGTCGCAGTGCAAACCGGTGTAGCCGCACAACTTCAAACCTTGAGTTGTCATTTCAAGTTGCACGGAAAAATCCAGTTCGCGTTCCAGCCACGGCTCGACGACGAGTTCGCGTTTGTGTGCGAATTTATTTTCCAGCCAGCGCAGTTGCGTCGGCAAAATCTCCGGCTCGAATAAACGCATCGCATTGCTGCCCGCGACGCCGAACGCTTCCTTCACGACAATCTTGTGATGGCCGCGCGCGCGGATTTTGGCAATCGCTGCGAGTGTTTCTTCAACTGAATTTACGGCCACACCAATTTCGTTTTCGGTGCAAAGCCAAACGTGTTCCCGCAATTTTGACGAGATGATTCGTCGTAGAAAATTTGCGCTCCACGTTTTGGAATAAAGCTGTGCCATTTCTGGATTGAATCTTTTTTCATCCGCGCGTTTCTCGCCGGTGACGCTGGCGAAAACGGGTTTTAGTAATTCAAAACTGTCCGGTCCCCATGCCCATGGGCGCAAGCTGCCGAGCTTGCGCGTGGCGAGCGATTGGAGCGCGCCCGTCCCCGGGCGCAGCGGTGTTGCGTTGATCAGATTTTGGGAGCTGACCAGAGCCGTTGTTCCAACAGTTTGTTGCTGCGGCCGGGGACAGCCGCGCTCCGGCAGTTCCACAAATTCTGGCAGCGGAAAACCGGCGGACTTGATGCGGCTCAAAAATTCGACCGACGGTTTTTGTTTCACCAACACGATGTCGTCCTGGCGGCAGAGAAATTGCGGCAGGTTTTCGAGGTCGCGTGCGAGTTGTGCCTGATGTTTGGTCGGGTTAAAAGTTTTGCCTTCGGCGATGCGGCCCTCGGCAAATGGATTGAAAATAAAAACGCTCGGCGTGCGTCCGCGCGATTGCGAATAGACATTTATTTCGGCGATGAATTGCGGGTCAAATCCGGCGGCGCGGCGGCCTTCGACGTTTAACGAAAGTCCCTTCGCGCGCTGCGGCGAGAGCGGGAATTTCAGCGTGCGGCAAAAAGCTTCCCAGTCGGATTCGTTTGGGTTTTTCCAGCGGCGAAACCATTTTAAGCCGTAGGCGACGTGACCGATTTCATCGCGATAAATTTTTTCGAGCAAGTTGGAAGTTTCATTATCGCCAATGGTGGCAAAGCTTTTAGCGAAGTGACCGGCGAAGTCGAGGTTGGCTTGCTCGAACGTTAGGCACAAGCTGGAGACGTAATCAATCGGATGTTCCATCGGCGAAACGCAGCGCCAAAAATAGCCGCTGACGGGCAGTTCGCCGAACGCGATGCCGCAACTTTTCATGCGTTCGATATAGAGGCGCGTGTGTTCCTGCTCGTCCTTGAGTGTGCGAAAAACGCCTTGGCGAAACGCAGCGGGTGCGTCGGGAAATTTTAGCAGCACGAGTGCCATGAGTTCGGTGGCAAGGAGTTCGTGGTTGCCGAAAAAATGGAGCAGCTTGCCGCGCTCGGATGGTTTTTCGAGCTGGTGGAGTCCGGGGAATTCGCTCTTGGCGCCGGTGTGCGGCTTGAAGCTTAAATTATCTGGGCGACCGGGTGTGGCGGGCGTGATGAGCGCGGCGCCGGGGCGTTCGTCGGTAATGGAATCGGGCGCGCGAAGTTTTTCTTCGAGCGAGGTGGCGAACAAAACTTGTTCGGCAAATTCACGCAGTTCCATGCGTGCAGCGTAGCGGCTTTTGGCAGAAATCCGCCATTCAATTTTGGCGGCGGCGCGCGGCTGTGACGCCGCGATGCCGTTGGCTTTGCGTTGGCAATTCTTTTAAGACGCGATATGTTTGCGCCGGTGTTTCCCAAGAAAAATTTGGCGCGCACGGCTGGCCTTTCGCTGGCGCTGGTATTTTTTTTCTGCGCGTCGGCGCGGCTATTGGCGGAACCGGCGGATTATCTGGTGGACGGTTGGGACACGGAAAATAATTTGCCGAGCAGCACGGTGACGGCCATCGCGCAGACGCCGGACGGTTATTTGTGGGTCGGCACTTACAACGGGCTGGCGCGTTTTGATGGCGCGCGGTTCGTGACGTTTGACCCAGTAAACACGCCAGAATTGACGCAGACGCGCGTGCATGGACTTTTTCTGGATGCGAAAGGCACGCTGTGGATTAATACCTTTCGCGGTGGTTTGACTTCGTATCGCAACGGCGTTTTTAAAAATGAATTTCCCGACCAGCCGCAATATGATTTGCACAACACGCTGGTTTATTCCGTGACGAATCAGGAAATGTTCGTGACGCAGTTTGGCGATGTGCAATGGCGCGATCCGTCGGTCACGAATGCAGAATGGAAACTGGCCGCGCCGCCGACGGGGCCGCGACCAATTTTTCAGTGCGCGGACGCAGCGGGCGGGTTGTGGTTTTTGACGCGCGACGGACACATCTTGCAATTCAGCAATGGCGTGTTCAACCAATTGAAGGACGACGGCGGACTCGGACTTTCTGGCAGCAAAATTTATACGCTGGTCGCCGACGCGCACGGTCAGGTTTGGGCGGGCTCAGAAAATGAAATTGCGCGCTGGAACGGAAATCAATTTGAAGCGCTGACGCCGACGAATGGCGCGACGGACGTGCAGCCGACGCTATTATTCCCAATGAAATCGGGCGCGTTGTGGGTGCTCGACGGCGACCGTTTGCGGAAAATGGAAGGCCGCGCGTGGACGGCGGAGGCGGTGGCGTGGCGTGGATTGCTCGGTTCGGCGTCGGGGCGCGCGATGGGTGTGCATGAAGATCGTGCGGGCGGATTGTGGTTCAATCATTACGGCAACGGACTTTTTCACATCACGCCGGATGGAAAATTTCAGCGGCTCACTTCCGCGCCAAATAATTTACCGAGCGACCGTTTTTTGCCGAGCGATCGTGTGAACGCTTGGTATGAGAGCAGCGA
>CAILDU010000160.1 GCA_903833055.1 uncultured Verrucomicrobia subdivision 3 bacterium
CGCCGTTTTGTTTTTTGATGTGGCCGAGCAACGCCTTCGTCAGGCGCTGTTCCTTCTGGTCGTCGAAACCGAGTTGGACGGAATTATATCCATCCTTACCGGCCTGCGTTTTCACTTGGAGAACGCGATTCGGTCCAGCGAGCACAACGGTAACGGGAATCAGCGTTCCCGCCGCCGTGTAGACGCGAGTGCTGCCGAGTTTTTTTCCTAAAAGTCCTAGTGGCATGGTGGTGTCCTCAGATTTTGATGGTGATGTCCACGCCAGCGGGCAAATTGAGCTTCTTCAATTCGTCCACGGTTTTGGCGGTCGGTTCGAGAATGTCGATGAGCCGCTTGTGGGTGCGTTGTTCGAAAGTTTCCTGCGACTTCTTGTCGGAGTGCGGTGAGCGTTGAACGGTGTAGCGTTCGACGCGGGTCGGAAGTGGAATCGGGCCGGCGACGCGGGCGCCGGTGCGCTTGACGGTGTCGGCGATTTCTTTGGCCGACTGGTCTATGACGCGATAGTCATAAGCCTTGAGGCGGATGCGAATACGTTGTGCCATATAAAGAGCGATTGTCTGGTTTTGGTTTAACTATTGCCGCCCCGTCAAAACGAAAAGCGGACGCGGATAATAGCAACTGCAACTTCGTGTGCAATAACTTTTTTACAGAAAGTTTGGTTGTCGTCGGCGCGAAGGTAAATTTCCCCGGTAAATCAATTCGCCCGCACTACTCCCGGCGGTTTCCAAGAGCCTTCGCCCGGCGGCAAAATGGATGGCGCTTGCGTCTTCGGCCAGTAAAGGCGCATAACCATATAAATCGGGCCGTTGGGCGCGGGCAGCCAGTTGCTTTCCTTGTCCGCACCGGGCGAATCTTTCTGGATGTAAAGTGTCAGCGAACCGTCGGCATTTTTCTTCATGCCGGACAACATCGGTGAATTGATCAGATAACGGTCAATCGGATTCTGAATGAGAAACTGCGACTTGCCGTCATACATCGTCACCGACCAGAAGGCGTTCACAGGCGGGAAATCTCCCGCGGGAAACGTGAGCGTGTAATTATGTTGGCTGCCGTCAAGCGTCGCGCCGGTGACATCCCAACGTGTCATTGGATACATGGCTTCATCGGCGTTGTTGCCGTAAATGCCAGCCTTGGCGGCGGCGGCGCGCACAAGCCAGTCGCCATTAAAATAAGTCCGGTCGCCAAAAGCCGCACCCACGCGCCAACCGTTAATGGGCTTGCCCAAGGCCGCTGCGCCTGCGTCCACTTTTTCAGAACCAACCTTCATGCCGAGGCCGACTTCGAGTTTGTGTTCGAGGTCGAGCGCGTCAAAGTTAAATTTCTTTCCCGCGCCGATGCCGATGCGTGCGAGCTGCGCGCGGATGGACTGTTCCTCCGGCGCGGCGGGCGCAAACTGCAACGCGAAGTCGAGATACTGAAAGAAATTTGTTTTCACCATGTCGGCGGTGATGGGCGGGAAGTCAATGACCGGCGCAGCGGGCGGCGCGGGCTGATGCAAATACGCCGAGAGCGGTTGCGCTTGGTAGCCTTCCTGAATCTTCTCTACGTTCGGCATATCGTCCGGCCCGAACAACTGCGTGCGGAACAGCACGAGCGAAAATTGCGTGGAGGAGTGAAAAACTTTTTTGATGCCAGCGGGCGTTTCGCCATTCCAATCCGGTCCAACCAATAAATAATCGCCCGCGTCATTGCCGGTGGCGCGGCTACCGATGTAACCGTAGTTGAACGCATTGCCGTCGCAGAATTGCACGGAGAAATAACGTTCCTTGGGGACGGCGGGCACGGAAATCACCAACGGCTCGGCGCGCAAATCCGCCCACAGAAAAGAATACGGCGTATCGCTATTCGGCGTGACGACGGTGGTGTCCTTGTAGGTGAAGGTGCGATGCTCGTTGTAGATTTGGTTGAACGGACATTTGTATTGCGACGAATTGGTGTCAACGATGCTTGCATACATTACCGCGTAATTCATCACGATGGGCAGACCGTAAATGAAACCCGCCTCGGCGATGGTTTTGGCTTCTCCAATACCCGGCGCATTTTTCTCGTTCTTCTCCGCTTGCGCGACGGCGTCATTTTTAGTGGCGCAACCGGCGAACAGCACAGCGGCAAGGGCAGCGGCAAAAAGGTTTTGTAGGTGTAATGTTTTCATGTTTGGGGTTTTCTGGTTTCTGATTGAATACGAATCTCGGCAGAATAAATCTTGGCGAAAGTTGTTCAATCAATTTCCGTTGGCGACAAAAAGAAAAAGAGCCGGAACTTTCGTTCCGGCTCGTGAAGGTTAAATGATTTATTAGGTGCGCGCGGCAGGCTTCTTCGCAGCGGCGTCCAAGATGGTCGTCAACACGCTGTTCGGCACCTGCGCGAACGTCAGTGGTTCCATCGAGTAGCTCGCGCGGCCTTTGGACAGCGAACGGATCGCCGTGGCGTAACCGAACATTTCCGCGAGCGGCACGTTGGCGTTGAGGACGGTCTGACCGTTCTTCGCTTCGATGCTCACGATGGTTCCGCGACGACGGTTGATGTCGCCGAGCAAGTCGCCTTGATATTCATCGGGCGTCGTGCATTCCACTTTCATCAGCGGTTCGAGCAAGATCGGACCGGCTTTTTTGAACGCATCTTTCAACGCGAAAATGCCAGCCATGCGGAACGCGAGTTCGTTCGAGTCAACTTCATGGAAGCTGCCGTCCACAACTTCGACTTTGATGTCAATGACCTGATAGCCCGCGTAAACGCCGCCCTTGATGGCTTCTTCGAGGCCGTCAATGACCTTCGGAATAAATTCCTTGGGAATGGAGCCGCCGACGATTTCGTCCACGAC
>CAILDU010000161.1 GCA_903833055.1 uncultured Verrucomicrobia subdivision 3 bacterium
AGCCACAGCGGCATGCCCGGCCCGACAAATTCCGTGTCAATCGCGAACAGCCCCATCTCCGCGCCGATCTTGCGATGGTCGCGGCGCTTGGCCTCCTCGATCATCTTGAAATACTCGTCCATCGCGGTCTTGTTCTTGAACGCCGTGCCGTAGATGCGCTGGAGCTGCGGACCTTTTTCGTCGCCCTTGTAATACGCGGCGGCCACGCTGGTGAGCTTGAACGCACCGATGTTGCCGGTGCGCATCACGTGCGGCCCAGCGCAGAGGTCAATGAAATCGCCGTTCTTGAAATAGGAAATCGCCTCGCCCTCGGGAATCTGCTTGAGCAAATCCAATTTGAACTTCGACGCGCCGTTCGGACGCTCGGTCAATCCGCCAAGCCGACCGGAATTCGCATCCGCCATCGCCTGCTCGCGCGTGACCGTAAGTTTTTCAAAAGGATTGTTCGCCTTAATTTCCTTTTTCATCTCGGCTTCGATTTTCTCGAAGTCCTCGGGCGAAATGCGGTGCGACAATTCCACGTCGTAATAAAACCCAGATTCCACGGGCGGTCCGTAAGCAAATTGCGCGGGCGGCCAAATTCTTAAAATGGCCGTGGCGAGAACGTGCGCGGCGGAATGCCGGATGCGTTCCAGCTCGGTCATCTTCGCGCGGTCGTCCAAAGTTTTGCGTTCAGGATTCGGCGCGTCAGGCGCGGATTGATTTTCTTGTTCAGCAGACATGAAAGAAGTTTAGCCACAGAGACTCAGAGGGCACAGAGAAAAATTTGGCCGAAGCAGTTCCTCTGTGCCCTCTGTGACTCTGTGGCAAAAATAAATTTATTGTTCGCCACCTAGCAGATTATGGGCGAGAAATTCCGCGCGGCGTTTGCTGCCGTAGGGCGTTTCCGCCGCGCCATGATCCGAGCCGGTGATGACGAGCATTTCAAAATCTTTGTTCGCCTTTTCCAGCGCGTTCACCACTTGCATCGTCGAAGCCGGATCAACATTGTGGTCAAGTTCGCCAACCATCAGCAACAGTTTACCCTGTAACTTGTGCGCGTCTTCCACATTGGAAGCGCGAATGTAAGAATCATCCACCGGCCAGCCGAGCCACTGCTCGTTCCACCAAAGTTTGTCCATGCGATTGTCGTGGCAGCCGCAATCGGCCACGGCGACTTTGTAAAAATCATTATAGTCGAGCAGCGCGCGCATCGCATTTTGTCCGCCAGCGGAACCGCCATAAATTCCCACGCGCGACAAATCCATCCACGGCCGCGTTTTCGCCGCCGCCCTGATCCAGGCGATGCGATCCGGAAAACCCGCGTCCTGCAAATTTTTCCAGCACACATCGTGAAAAACTTTGCCGCGATTGTCCGTGCCCATGCCATCCGCCTGCACAACGATAAAACCTAATTCCGCAATCGCGTGTTGCCGCAACAGCCGCCCAAAATTTTCCGGCGCAAATGAACTTTGCGGCCCAGCATAAACTTCTTCGACGACCGGATATTTTTTCTTCGGATCAAAATTCGACGGCTTGATGATAACGCCATAAATATCTGTCGCGCCGTCGCGACCTTTCGCCACAAAGCGTTCCGGCATCGTCCAGCCGGATTTTAGTAGGCGCGAAACATCGCCGCGTTCGAGTTCGCAAATTAATTTCCCATCTTCACTGCGGCGCAATTCCGTGATCGTCGGCAAATCCACACGCGAGTATTTCGCGATGAAATAATTTCCGTCCGGCGAAAATTTCACGGAGTTGTCACCATCGCCTTGTGTTAATTGAATAAAACCGCTGCCATCGAAGTTCACGCGGCAAAGCTGGTGATGATACGGGTCTTCGCCCGCGCGCACGCCGCCCGCGAGAAACCAGATTTGCCGCTTCGCCGCGTCCACTTTCAAAACTTCGCGCACAACCCAGTCGCCGCGCGTGATTTGATTTTTTAATTTACCGCTCGTGATGTCATACAAATAAAGCTGCGCCCAGCCGCCGCGCTCGCTCATCCAAATCAGTTCGCCGGAATCATCCAGCCATTCGCGCCACGTTTTGGTTTCGTAATCCACAAACGTCTTGCTGCGCTCCTCGGCCACCGTGCGCACCGCGCCGTTCGTCGCGTTGACGGCGAGAATGCGATAGAGCTGATGTCCGCGCTGGTTGTAGTCGAAATAAAATTCATCGCCTCGCGGCGACCAGCGCACGTTGTTCAATTCGCCGTCCGGCGTAAAATTATTTGGGAATAAATCGTTCGCCACTGGTAAAACTTTTTTGTCCGCAGTGCGAATCAGAAACGGCTGCACGCGCGGCAACTCGTCGCCCGGTTTGAAATAATCATACGTCTGCAACTTCGGCTGGAGCTGATCGCGCGGTGACGATTCCACAATGTTTACGATGTGGCGCGGCACTTCGGTGACGGATTGCACGATGCAACTTTGCGAATCCGGCGACCACACGACTGATCCGCGATACGGATTTTCCGCCGTGCCGTTGGTGGTCAGTTGCGTGGTTGCGCCGTTGTTCGCGACGAGTTCGAGGTTGTGATTCTCAAACTCAATTGACCAATTTCCATCCGGCGACTCCGCCGAACGACGTTGATTTTGGCGGCGACGCGGCGGTTCGGTTTTGGTGGGTTTGCCATCAATCTCGATTTCCAAAACGTCCGGCATCGCTTCAAAAAAACCGAGCGGCGTGCCGAGCGCGTCCGTGACAAGCCAGACATGTCCGGCGTAAGTGTGTTGCTCCGTCGTCTGGTCGGGACGGATACGGCCATAAGGTTTGCGCTCGCCGCTTCCATCCACCCAAAATAAATCCACCGATGCCGTCGTTGCGTTATGAAAGCGAATGGTCGTCTCGTTGCCGTTTTGCGTCGTGCGTTTGGGCGCGAGCGATTTTTGCGCGGAAGTGGAAACGCGGTCGTTTTCGGTCACGCCCAATTTTTCAGCGGTGTCAGCGCGTTTGATTTCACCGGTCGCGGCATTGACCAAAACGTATTCGTGCTGATTTGGCGCGGTCGTCACGCGATACCAGAAATGCTGATTGTCCGGCAACCAATGCGACGCAACCGCGTCGCGAAAAACTTTTCCATCAGTGCGGCGGGCGAGTGATTGCGCGCGGGAAAAATCTACATCATCTGCGCTGGCCAACCAATTTGCTGCGCCAGCAAAAACGAACAGCCAAACCCAAAAGTGAATTCTCATCGGCGGTTCATCAAGTCTTCGATTTCGTCAGCTTCAATTGGAATGTGCGCCATCAAATCAAGCTGACCGTCGGCGGTGACGAACACAGTGTTCTCCAGCCGCACGCCGAAATTTTCCGCCGGAATATAAATCGCCGGCTCCACAGTCAGCACCCATCCGGGTTCAATTTTGAAATGGTTGTAAGTCACGTCATGAACGTCGAGGCCGATGGGATGCGAAACGCCGTGCATGAAAAATTTCCGCACAGCGGGCGCGTCGGGCTTCTGTTTTTTTATCTCGGACATTTTTAGCAGGCCGAGATCAACGCATTCTTTCGCCGTGCGCTCTTCACATTCCGTCCGCAAATCTTTGGTGGTTTTTCCCGGCACGAGCGCGGCGACTTGTGCGCGAAAAATCCGCAGCACAGCGTTGTAAACTTGTTTCTGTCGGCGCGAAAACTTTCCGCTGACCGGAATCGTGCGCGTCAAATCGCTCATGTAATTGCCCAAACCGGCGGCGACATCCAACAGCAGCAAATCGCCTTTTTTGCAAAGTTGGTCGTTCTGGTTGTAATGCAAAATGTTGTTGTTCGCGCCGCTGGCAATGATGGGCGGATACGCGAATTGTCCTTTGCTACCAATGAATTCATGCGCGAACTCGGCTTCGACTTCCGTTTCGTTCACGCCGGGCTTGACGAATTTACAAACGCGCTTAAACCCTTTGCCCGTCAGGTCGCAAGCAGCTTTGATGGCGTCAATTTCGTATTGTGATTTCACCGAGCGCAGTTCGTGCATGAGCGGCGCAAGGCGATGATATTTGTGCAGCGGAAATTTTTTCTGCGTTTCGATGACGAAACGCGAATCGCGCGTTTCGACCGTGGCGTCGGCGCGCTGATGTTCGTTGGCGTTGAGATAAATATTTTCCAGTTCGCACGCGAGCGAGCGGAAAATAGTCGGGAATTCAGACAGCCATTTTACATTTTTAATGCCCGAAATTTTCGCCGCCGATTCCTTCGTGAGCTTGTGGCCTTCCCAAATCGTGAGGTGTTCGTTCGGCGCGCGCACAAAAAGAATTTCGCGGTGGTTCGGATCGAACGCGTCCGGTGCGAGGAGCAAAATCGTCTCCTCCTGATGCACGCCGGTGAGATAAAAAAGATCGGCGTTTTGCAGATGCCCCATCGTGCCGTCGGCGTTCGTGGGCATGAGGTCATTGGCGTTTAGCACGGCGAGCGAACGCGGCAAAAGTTTTTTGACGAGGCGCTCGCGGTTTAGCGTGAACAGCGCGGAAGGAATGGGCACAGCTTTCATAAATGAATTGTGGGCGCAGTCTAAAGCCGTTGGCGCAAAAAACTAAAGCGAATTTAATTCGCCGATTTTCGCAGCCATAACAGTCCGCCCAACCCAGCGAGCAGCAAACCCGACACGGCCCATGCGCCGGCGTTGGCGTTTTGCGCCGCAAATTGGAGCGACATCGCGCCGACTGCCGGACCAAAAAAATTGCCGGCGCCGATGGCGGCTTCGTGGATGCCGCCGTGTTCGCTTTTGGAATCGCTCGCGTCCATTGAATAAAACAGCGACGAATAATAAATCAGGCCGATGGCGACGCCGAAAAAGATTTGCGACACTAGCAGCACCGCGAGATTTGGCACGATGAGAATTGCGGCGAACGACAATATGAGCGCGCTGAAAGCCGTCACCAACCAACGAAAACGGTAGTGCCAGCCCGGCCAACGCCACAACGCCACGAACGCGGCGAGTCGCACAAAACCCCACAAGGAACAGGCGAAACCAGCGAACATGGGCGTGAGTTGAAATTTCGCCGCGATGCCCGGCAGCACCGCGATGAGTGTGTTGATGGCGATGTAGGCGAACGGATTTGCGAGCCACGCAAGTTGCTGAAATTTTTTGACGAGTGCTGGCGCAGGTTCGTTGCCGTCGTGATAAATGGGGGAATTATTTTCGACGGCGATTGGCTTGGGCATTTTTTCCAACCACAACGTCAACGCAAATTGACCGGTGAGAATGCCGAACGGAATGTAAAAAATACTGCGGTAGCCAAACATTTCGATGAGCGTGCCGCCGATGAAAAAAGCACCGGCGTTCGTCGCCGCCCAAGTGATATTGTAGATGCCGACAGCGTGCGGCACGCGGTCGGGCGTTTCGTTTTCGCTGATGAGCGCTTCCAGCACCGGCCAGGTAAAACACATGCCGAGTGTGGCAACGACGGCGGCGGCAATTTGTCCCGCGGCGGAACCGAGTTGCGCGCCAACCAGCAATGCGCTGGCCATGATGCCAAAGCCGAGTTTCAGCGCGTTGAAATATCCCCAGCGACGCGCGAGCCGTCCGGCTTGCCACGACGACAGTGCGTAACAAAGTCCGAGTAGCGCGGCGACGGCGAGATTCGCTTTGTCGCTGAATCCGAATTTGGCTTGCAGGAAAAAATACAGGTAATTGAAATACAGCACAGTGCTGAAGGAATTCATTCCTTCAATCGTGAAGCAGAGCCACTGACGTTTTTGGCGAATATTCACGGGGCTTTGGTGATTTCAGCGAGCGCCTGATAACAATACCACTTCACCGCGTCGCTCATCGGCGGCGACAATTTTTCTAAATCCTCGCGGCTGCACCAGCGAATGTCGTGATGCTCGGCGGCGGCGAGTTTTACGGCGGCAGAATTTTTCGGCCGCGCCCAATAAATCATGCCGATGTGTTCGTGCGTGTCGTTGATGCGATGGATGTCGAGAAAGCGCGGCGCGATGAGCGCGCGCGTGCCGGGTGAGGTCGTAGGCGGACGTTCGCCGAGCAGTTCCACGTCGAGTCCGCTTTCTTCCTTCGCCTCGCGCAGCGCGGCGATCTCCGGGTCTTCGTCCAGCTCGATGTGGCCGCCGAGCGGCAACCATTTGCCGAGCTTGCGATGATGGATGACCAAAATCTTCGCGTCGTGAACGATGAAAATCGCGACGGTGAAATCAATTTTTTCGTGGATGTGAGCCATCGGGATTTACGATTTGAGATTTACGATGGACGCGCCATAAAAAATTACGAGCCCGATTTTCATCGGACTCGTAAATCGTATATCGCAATTCGTAAATGCGAAATTATTTCATCTTGTCGAAATTCTTCTGCAGAATCTGCCACGGTTGCTGGCCGACGACTTTGCTTTGATACGACTTGATGATTTCCGCTTCGCGCGCGTTTTTCGTCGGCTTGTTGTTCTTGTAAAAAATACCGAAGTGGCCGGGAAAATCCGTGCCCGCGAGTTTGTAAGCCGCGAGTTCGTCGGTGACGTCGTGGCTCTTGGGCACTTCATTGAACACGCCGCCTTTGCGCGGGTTGCTCGCGTCGAATGCGCCTTCGTAAAACTCGACGCATTCGCTCAAGCATTCGATGAAGCTGAAACCGTCGTGATCCATCGCGGCTTCCATCATCTGCAAAACGTGATTCGGATTCGTGTGCGTGGTGCGCGCGACAAAAGTGGCGCCGGCGGCGATGGCCTGCTTGAGCGGGTTGATCGGATAATCCACTGCGCCCCAAATGTCGGTCTTGCTCTTGAAGCCGAGCGGCGACGTGGGCGAAGTCTGTTTCTTCGTGAGGCCGTAAACCCAGTTATCCATCACGCAATAGGTCATCTTGATGTTCTTGCGCGCGGTGTGATTGAAATGATTTCCGCCGATGGAAAACGCGTCGCCGTCGCCGCCGAAAACAAAGACGTGTAGATCAGGGCGCGTGAGCGAAATGCCGCTCGCGAACGGCAGCGCGCGACCGTGAATGTAATGTGCACCGTGCGCCTGCACGAAATACGGAAAACGGCTGGAGCAGCCGATGCCCGCGACGGTGGTGATTTTTTCGTGCCACATCTTGCGTTTTTCAATCAGCTTGAAATAAAGCGCGAGCACGGAGAAGTCGCCGCAGCCCGGACACCACGTCGGATGGTCAGCGGCAATTTCTTTTTTGGTCAGACCCTTGCGTTCGCCGTTGGCGGACTGCGTCGGCGCGTTGACGACGGCGAGGTTGCCGGCGGGATTTTCAGTCAAAGTTTGGCTCATATTTTTGGCGGTTGAAATTAAATTTTGCTCAGGCCGGCGGACAAATTGGTTTGGGTGCGTTCGAGAATTTCCTTCACCTTCCAAGTGAGGCCGTCCGTTTTGTTGATGGCCTGAATTTTCGGGTCGCAATAACGCGCGCGCAAAATCGCCGCGAACTGGCCGAAGCCGTAAAGCCCTTCGTCATTCATTTCGACAACGAAGACGTGGTTGAAACCGGAGAAAATATTTTCCAAGCCATCGGGCAGCGGATTGATGTGCTTGAGATGAATCGAGGAAACGCTGTCGCCCGCAGCGCGCGCACGATCCACGGCTTCCTTGATTGGACCTTCGGTGGAACCCCAGCCGACGAGCAAAACATTGCCTTCGGACGGGCCATAAATTTTCGGCACGGGCAACGTCGCGCCGAGCGCTTTCAATTTATTACGACGTTTCGCGGTCATCAACTGGTGCAATTTCGGCGAGCCAGTCGGATGGCCGAGTTCGTCATGTTCGAGACCGGTGACAATCGGATATTTGCCACTGTTAATCTTCGTGCCCGGCGGAACGTGATGGGAAATGCCATTGTTCGCGGACAAATCATAAG
>CAILDU010000162.1 GCA_903833055.1 uncultured Verrucomicrobia subdivision 3 bacterium
ACCGGTGAAAGCTCACTTCCGAGATGTTCGCCTCCCGGCAGATGTCCAACACGTTTTTTTCACCACGGTCCGCCTCCCGCAGGATGCGAATCTTGTCTTCCGTCGTATACCGTTTGCCTTTCATCGTCTGGTCCTTTCTTACGGCCCAGACTAACACATCAACTGGCCTGAAAAAGCCGAGTCACATCATCAGCATCATCCGGCACATATTTTTATATGACGCCAGCCAAAGATTTCAATTTTTCTGGTCCACCCTATGTGGCGCACACAACCGTTAGCACAAATGGGATTGTCTCGAATGGGTTTAATTGGGAATGGCCCCTGCTGAATTGGACAAATAGCATGCCACTTAATGTTACTTCGTTTGTAGCTGTTACCTACAGTCCCGCTCGTGGAACCATGAAGTTTTACATCAACGGTAATCGCGTGTCTTCAGGACAGGCCATCTTTCCGCTTTCTGGAATTATTGACACAAACAATATGCTGGGGAGGTCACAGTTTTCAGCAGACCCCTATTTCGCCGGTCGTTACAACGAATTCCGCATTTACCGCGGCTTGTTGTCGGACTCGGATGTGGCGGCCGATTATGCGGCCGGGCCAGATACCGTGGGAGTAGATTATGTGCTTCATAATTTTGCAGGGAACAATTCATTGACGATTACTTGGGGACTGTCCGTCACCAATCTAGTGCTCAAATCCAGTCCGGTGTTAGGTAACAGTGCAACTTGGAACCCTGTCGCAACCACGCCAGTTCTTCAAAATGGACGCTATGTGGTTAATGTGCCGCTGACGGGTAATGCCGCCTTCTTTCGTTTGCAAGTGCCGTAACGCGGTTCCAAAGGAACCTCTGACAATAGCCCGGCATTTCAATGCCGGGTTGCGTTCCATAAAACCC
The DNA here is from genome assembly GCA_903833055.1 of uncultured Verrucomicrobia subdivision 3 bacterium. GTDB lineage: Bacteria > Verrucomicrobiota > Verrucomicrobiia > Limisphaerales > UBA11358 > UBA11358. The sequence goes on from CAILDU010000162.1 coordinate 896, forward strand.
AAGTCCCGCAGGGACGGCTGAAATTCCGGTCGTCTCTGCGGGACTTTAATTCTTCTCCGCCAAACCCGGCGTTAAAACGCCGGGCTATTCTCATTCCGTCTCGCCGAGACGCGGCATCAGCCGGTTAAAATAATTTCCAAGATTGCCAACGCCGCGTCAATCGCGCTAAATAAAGGGAATGTCAACGGTTGCCGAACAACTCCGCGCCGCGCGCGAGGCCAAAAAACTCACGGTGCAGCAAGTCGCCGACGCGACCAAAATGCGCACCGATCACGTCCGCGCGCTCGAAGAAGGCAAGTTCAATGTCTTTTCCGCACCGGTGTATATTCGCGGCTCGGTAAAAATTTACGCCAAGTTGCTCAAGCTGGACGAAGCGCCCTTGCTCGCCGCGCTCGCCGCCGAATTGAAGGGCACAGAAAAATTCAGCGAGCCGCCGCCGCTATCGGATTCCAAAAAAACGTTCGTAGATCACGTCACGTTGGTGCTGGCAAAGGTGAATTGGAAAGTTGGCGTGGCACTTTTCGCGCTCGTTTCGCTGGCGCTGATTTTCGGCGTCTCCTTCTGGGCGTGGAAACATCATCAGAAGAGCGACCCGCTGAAAAATCTGCCGCCCGCCGTGTATCAGCCCGCGAGTTCGGACGACACGCTACCGCTGCACAAATAATTTTCGTAGGAGTCGAGGTGACGAGACTCAAACTTAGAATCAGAGACTCCTTACGTCGTCACCTACATTTCAGACATCTTCTAAATACAGCGCACGGTTGCGCCACAGGTAGATGATTCCCGACATCGCGGTCAGCACGACCGTGAGCCACAGCATGACTTCCGCAAACGTCGGCGCCCACGCGACAAAAAGATTTTTCAATCCGTCCGGCCATTCCTGACACGCATCCACCACGAGCAGCGCGATGATGGTGATGATTTGCGAAATGGTTTTGTGTTTCCCGTAACGTTCCGCCGCGAGCACGATATTTTTCGACGCCGCGAGCAGGCGCAGTCCGGTGATAGCAAGTTCGCGCGCGACGATGATAATGACCATCCACGCGCCGACTTTCACCGGCGCGTTGGGATGCAGCCGCGTGCTTTCCACAAACGCGATGAACGCCGAGCACGTCATGATTTTGTCCGCCAGCGGATCCATGAGGATGCCGAAGTTCGTAATCAATTTCCGCGAACGCGCGATGCGACCGTCGAGAAAATCCGTGACGCCCGCGAGGCAAAAAAATAAGAGCGCGAAGGAATTTCGGAAGGGAATATTCCACGGCCAGAACAGCGCCACCAAAAAAACTACCGTCAGCACAAAGCGCGAGGCGGTCAGTTTGTTGGGTAAATTCATGCGCGCAAAGATTGGCGATTGGCGACGGCGGTTGGCAAGTTCCAAAAATAAAAAAGGCGGGCTGCAAATTGCAACCCGCCTGATTCAATTCATTTTCACGCGCCGAACTTATCGAACATCTTTGCGTTCGCCTGCATCAAGCGAATGAGAAATTTCGCCGGCATGATGCCGAGCGAACCGCAGTTCGCGCCAGTTTCCGTGAAACGATCCAGCTTGTCCGAACCGCTCGCACTCGAGTGCAGCAACACCGGCTGCGGATGCCACGAGTGGCCGTGCAACGCGCACGGCGTCGAATGGTCGCCGGTGATGGCGATGACGTCCGGTTTCTTTTTCAAAAGAATCGGTAGCGCGGCATCGAATTCTTCAATGGCTTTTTTCTTCGCGGCGAAATTGCCGTCTTCACCGTATTTGTCGGTGTATTTGAAATGGATGAAGAAGAAATCGTAGTTATCGTATTCGGCGAGGTAGCGCTCGAACTGTTCCTTGATGGTCTGCGGCCCTTCGATTTTCACCATGCCGACGAGCTGCGCGAGGCCTTTATACATCGGATAAACCGCGAGGCACGCGGGCTTGAGGAGGTAGCGATTCTCGAACAATGGAATCTCCGGCTGATGCGCGATGCCGCGCATGAGAAAACCGTTCGCCGGTTTTTGCTTGGCGAGAATCGGCAGCGCGAGCTTGTAAAAATCGGCAATCAACTTCGCCATTTTCTTCTGCTTCAAATTTTTCGCGTCGCGCGGCTTCACCGTCGGAATCGGCAGACCTTCGCGATTTGGATCCGCATCCGTCAACGGCCCTTCAAGTCCTTTGCCGCGAAATACAACGACGAAGCGGTGTTCCTTGCCCGCCTTGATAATAACCTGCGTGTCGCCGATTTTTTTGATCTTCGCCGAAAGCAGCGCGACCATTTTTTCGCACACTTCGGTCGGGATGCGTCCGGCGCGGCGGTCAGTGACAATTCCCTTGGTGTCGAGCGACGCAAAATTGGCGCGCGCGCAGACATCGCCGGGTTTCAATTCCAGACCGAGACCGAGCGCCTCGATGACGCCGCGACCCACTTGAAATTCCAGCGGGTCGTAGCCGAACAAACCAAGATGACCGGGGCCGCTGCCGGGCGTGATACCAGGCGCGACGGGAATCATGCGGCCTTGCGCGGAATCTTTCGAGAGTTTGTCGAGGTTCGGCGTGTGCGCCGCTTCGAGCGGCGTGAGATAGCCGGTTTCCTTCGTCGCGATGTCGCCGAGTCCGTCGAGCACAATCAGCGCGTGCTTGGTTTTAGTTTTGAGAGTTAGCTCCGAGTAAAGTGAATCCAAATTCATCGCGACATTCTACAAAAGAAACGGCGGCGCGCAATTCGATTTAGTAACAGTCCACCGACAATTGCTAACGCAACAAAATCATTGCAACCGCTGACGAAATTCCGCGCACGCCTTCGCGATGTCCGGCGCATTGAGAATGGCAGAGACGACGCAAATTCTTTTTACGCCCGCCGCGAGCACGGCGTCGAGCGTTTGCAAATTGATTCCGCCAATCGCAAACCACGGCACGGTTGCGTTCGCCGCCGCCCAGCGCGCGTATTTGAGCGTCACGGGTTTGGCGCTCGGCTTCGTGCCAGTGGCGTAAATCGGGCCGATGGCGATGTAATCCGCACCAGCATCAAGCGCGCGTTGCGCCTGCGCGGGCGCGTGCGTGGACAAACCAATTTTTAGTTTTGAATTTTGAATTTTTAATTCGGAAACATTTTTGAATCCCGCGTCAAAAAAATCTTCCTGTCCCAAATGACAAATGTCCGCGCCGATTTCGTGAGCGATGTCTAAATGGTCGTTGATGACGAAGCCGACATTGGCGCGGCGCGTGACGGGCAAAATCTTTTCCGCCATCGCGCGGATTTCTTCGGGCGAAGAATTTTTGGCGCGCAGTTGAATCAAATCGCTGCCGCCATCGCAGAGCTGTTGCGCGACGAGTTCCGGCGCGCGGCCATGTAGATAGGCCGTGTCCACGAAGGTGTAAAGTTTGCAATCCGCGAGCGGTTTCACAGAAATAATTTAACCGCGAACCACGCGAAATACACGAAACAAAAAAACGGCGGCAGGAATTTTCCTGCCGCCGTTCGTGTAATTTTATTTTCACTTCAAGCCGGCGAGGTAGCTGAAACGGGCGTAAAATTGTTCACCGGTCATATTGATTACAGCGCCAAGTTTGGCGAGTTGCTTCGCGTCCTCAAAATCTTCGCGTTCGAGGCGGATCATGTAAGCAAGCGCGCATTCGTAGGCTTCGCCGTCCACGTTGACCTTGCGGTTTTGCATGCGACCGGTTTTCGGGTCGAGCATATCGTCGAACGGCAGCGGATTCATTTTGCCATCCACGAAACTAATGATCGCACCGTATTTTTCAGATTCGGGCGAACGCAGAAATTTCACCGCCGCATAACCCAGATCGCGCGTGTATTCAGCATCAAATGGAATCGGGTCGGCGCAGCGCAATTCGTAGCCAAGATCTTTATCAATGAACGCCATTTTGATGCCGAGTTTTTCCAGACGTTGCGCCAACAATTCTTTCATCAAGCGGCCAAATTCAATTTCACCGAGGCGCAAATGACCGTGATCGTCGCGGATGATTTTGCCAAACTGCGCAAGTTGACCTTCGGGCAACGCCTCGATCAATCCCTTTTCGCCGATGCCTTCAATCAAGCCTTCGGCCAACACTACCAAACCATATTGGGAACCTTCGGCTTTGCGCTTGATGATGGAGCCGATAATGATGTCGCAAACTTCATCCACCGTGACTTGGCGTCCGCGAAACTCCTCCAGAATGACGGACAACGTAGCCGCGCTCGCCTTCGCGATGCCCAGCGCGAGATGACCGGCAGCGCGTCCCATGCTGACAATGAGATACCAGCGCGACGTGGTGCGCGCATCCTCCATCAGATTGCGAACGAGTTGCACGCCGTAATGACGCGCGGTTTCGTAGCCGAACGTCGGCGCCGTTCCCGGCAACGGCAAATCGTTATCAATCGTTTTTGGAACGTGGGCAACTTTGATTTTGCCCTGACTGTATTTCGCGACGTAGCTGGCGGAAAAAGCCGTATCGTCCCCGCCAATGCTGACGAGCGCGGTGATGCCGAGTTTTTCAAACACGGTGAAAATATTTTTCATCTGCTCCTCGGACTTGGTCGGATTCGTGCGCGCCGTGCCAAGAATGGAACCGCCTTTGAGATGAATTTCCTTCACGTCGCGAATGGACAACGGCTTGATCTGCGTCGTGTCGCCGGCGGCGATGTGCTTGAAGCCGTCGCGAAAACCGATGATTTCGTAGCCCTGATTGATGCCTTCGATCGTGGCCGCCGCGATGACGCCATTGAGTCCGGGTGCCGGACCGCCACCTACCAAAATTCCTAGTCTGCCTTTAGTGCTCATAGTTTTTGAATTCAAATTGCTGACCGCAGAGACGGAGCATCCTGCCCGCGCACGAAAAAAAATTCAATTCCATTCTTGCCGCAATCTGCCCACACTTTGCGCGCACAATGAACCGCGCAATTTTTCTCGACCGCGATGGCACACTCATCGTGGAAAAAAACTATCTGCACAAACCGGAAGACGTCGTGGTTTTCCCCGGCGCGGGCGCGGCGTTGAAAAAACTTTCCGACGCGGGCTTCAAACTTTTGGTCGTCACCAACCAATCCGGCATCGGGCGTGGCTACTTCACGATGGCCGATGCGGAAAGCGTCAATGACCGCGTCAATCAAGAGCTGGCGCGCGATGGCGTTCATTTTGAGAAAACTTACATCGCGCCCGAAGCACCCGACCAGCCGAGCCGCGTCCGCAAACCGTCGCCGCAATTTTTATTCGACGCGCGCGACGAATTTAATTTGAACCTCACCGAAAGTTTCATGGTCGGAGACAAATTGATTGACCTCGAATGCGGCTGGAATGCCGGCGTGAAAAAAAGTATTTTAGTCCGCACCGGCTACGGCGCAGGCGTGGAACGCGACAACGCGGAACAAATTAAAAACGCCATTATCGTTGATGGTTTGACCGAAATGGCGGAATGGATTTTAGAATCCAATTCAAAATTAAAAACTTAAAATTAAAAATTTACCATGTGCGGCATTATCGGATACGTCGGTAAAAAATCAGCTTCGCCAATTCTATTGGAAGGATTGCGGCGGCTGGAATATCGCGGCTACGACAGCGCGGGCGTCGCGGTCTTGGACAACGCCAAACTTTCCGTGCGCCGAAAAAAAGGCAAGATTGATGAAGGCATCGCGCGCGTTCTGAAGGCCGAACCTGCCGCCGGAAATCTCGGCATCGCGCACACGCGCTGGGCCACGCACGGCGTTCCGTCCGACATCAACTGTCATCCACACCTCGACGCTTCCGGCAAAATCGCCGTCGTCCACAACGGCGTCATCGAAAATTACGACGCGCTGAAACAAAAACTGATCCGCGCCGGACACAAATTCAAATCCGACACCGACACGGAGGTGCTCGCGCATTTAATCGGTGAACATTACCAACAAAACAAAAGCGGAAAGCGGAAAGTGGAAAGCGGAAACGAACTGGCGCAAGCCGTTTGCGACGCGTTGCGCGAAGTCATCGGCACTTACGGACTCGCGGTGATTTGCACAGATTTTCCCGACACGATTATCGGCGCGCGACGCGGTTCGCCGCTCATCATCGGCATCGGCAAAAATGAAAATTTTCTCGCGAGCGACGCCAACGCCATTGTCGCCCACACGAAAAAAGTTGTTTACCTGAACGACTACGACGTGGCAACAATCACGCCGGAACGGTTCGACGTTTTGAATCTCGGCACGGACACGGCGAAGGTGCAAATCAGCCAGCTTGAATTTTCGCAGGAAGATGCGGCGCGCGGTAAACACGCGCACTTCATGCTCAAGGAAATTTACGAGCAGCCGCAAACCGTTTTGAATGCGCTGCGCGGTCGTCTGGATTTTGAAGGCGCGACAGCCAAGTTCGGCGGGTTGAACATGACCGCCGCCGAGTTGCGTAACATTGATCGCATCGTCATCGCAGCCAGCGGCACGAGCTGGCACGCCGCGCTCGTCGGCGAATACTTGATTGAAGAACTCGCGCAAATTCCGGTCGAGGTGGAATTCGCACATGAATTTTGTTACCGCAACGCGCCGCTCGAAAAAAACACCGTGCTGCTCGTGCTTTCGCAATCCGGCGAAACGGCGGACACGTTGGCCGCGTTGCGCGAGGCCAAGCGTCGCGGCCATCGCGCGCTCGCCATCGTCAACGTCGTCGGCAGCACCATCGCGCGCGAATCGGACGGCGGCATTTATATGCACGCCGGCCCGGAAATCGGCGTGGCCTCGACGAAAGCGTTCGTCTCGACAATTTCCATTTTGACGTTGCTTGCGGTTCATCTCGGACGGTTACGAAATCTTTCCGCCAAGCGCGCGCTGGATGTTTTGCACGGACTCGAAGCGTTGCCGAAACAGATTGAAAAAATTCTCGCGCAAAACGACACGTTGAAAAAAGTCGCGAAGAAATACGCGAAGGCGGACGATTTCTTTTTTCTCGGACGCGGCTACACATTTCCCATCGCACTCGAAGGCGCGTTGAAGCTCAAAGAGATTTCCTACATCCACGCCGAAGGTTATTCCGCTGCGGAAATGAAACACGGGCCAATCGCGCTGATTGACGCGAAGACGCCGACAGTTTTTCTCGTGCCGCAGGATGCGATGTATGATAAGACGATGGCGAATCTCGCGATGATTCGCGCGCGCCAAGGCCCGATCATCGCGCTCGCGACCGAAGGCGACAAGGGCATCAAGAAAGTCGCGGACGACGTGATTTACCTGCCGCCGACGCTGGATTTGCTGAATCCGATTCTCGCGAGCGTGCCGCTGCAACTCTTCGCCTATCACATCGCCGTCGCGCGCGGCTGCGACGTGGACAAGCCGCGCAACCTCGCCAAAAGCGTGACGGTGGACTAATTTTTCGGCGCGCGCATGGCTGACAATCAAAACGTCCCGCTCGTCGTTGACCTCGACGGCACGCTCATCCGCACCGACATGATGTGGGAATCGCTGTCGCGCCTGCTGCGCCGCAATCCGCTCGCCATTTTTCAAATCCTCTTTTGGTGGACACGCGGACGCGCCTTGCTGAAACAAAAACTCGCCGCGCGCGTCCAAATTGATCCCGCCACCCTGCCCTACCACGAAAAATTTCTCGCGTGGTTGCACGCAGAAAAAAATTCCGGTCGCAAAATCATTCTCGCCACCGCATCGGATTTGAAAATGGCGCAACCCGTCGCCGCACACGTCGGCCTGTTTGACGAAGTTCTCGCGAGTGACGGCAAAACGAATCTTCGCAGCGAAAATAAACTCCGCGCGCTCACAGAAAAATTCGGCGCGCACGGATTTGATTACGCCGGAAATTCCTCCGCCGATTTCGCCGTGTGGCACGGCGCGCGCGAAGCCGTCGTCGTGAACGCCAGCGCGCGCGTGCTGCGCGAAGCCGCGAACTGCACCAAAGTCGGCGCAACATTTTGCGAGGAATTTTCTACCGTGGCCGTCGCCAAAAGTTTTTGCACGGAATTATTTTGGCGCAGCGGTTATCTCATTGCCATCGTCGCCGGACTGCTACTGGCGCTGGCGTTTCCAAAATTCAGCATCGCCGGTTTTGCGTGGGTCGCACCCGCGCTGCTGCTTTTCGCCGCGCGAAAAAAATCCGGCGCGGACGCTTTTCGCGCCGGCTACATTGGCGGAATCACGTTCTGGCTCGCGTCGCTTTACTGGCTGTTGCTGATGCCAGCGACGGGATTTCCCATTCTTGCATGGATTGCATTGTCAGCTTATGTCGCGCTGTATTTCGGCGCGTGGACATGGTTTGTTTCAACTTTCAACTTTCAACTTTCAACTTGGAGTCGGCGCGTGCGCTGGACGCTCGCGGGCGCAGCGGCGTGGGTCGCGCTGGAATTTTTGCGTGGCTGGCTGTTCAGCGGATTTCCGTGGAGCCTGCTCGGTGCGTCGCAATATCAACTCGTCCCGCTCATCCAAATCGCGTCGGCGACCGGCGTTTTCGGCGTTTCGTTTCTCGTCGTGTGGCTTTCGCTCGCGCTGTATTCGGCGGCGGAAATGATTTATCGCAATCCCACTAAACGCCACGTTTGGCAGGCGGAAATTGTTTTACCACTCGTCACTGTGCTGCTGTTGTTTGTGGGTGGAATCTTTGCAATTGGCAACAAAGCTCCGGTGGGAAAAACTTTGCGCGTCACGCTCATTCAACCGAGCATCCCGCAGACTTTAATCTGGTCGCCGACCGAAGATGAAAAACGTTTTGCCGAACTGCTCGCGCGTTCGCAGCGCACCATCACCAACGGCACAGATTTGCTCGTCTGGCCGGAATCCGCCGTGCCGATGTTCGACGGCGTTTACAACATTATCAGCGAATTCGCGCAGACCAATCGCGTTGCAATAATTTTTAACGGCGACGATGTGGAGTTCCACGCGGACGCGACCAACTTTTTTAATGCTGCGTTTTTCGTCAATAACGACGGGCGTTTCACCGATGTTTATCATAAACAAAATCTCGTCATCTTTGGCGAATACGTTCCGCTCGCGCGCTGGCTGCCGTTCCTGAAATACCTCACGCCGATTCAAGGCGGCTGGACGTGCGGCGACAAATCAGTGGTTTTTGCCGGCAATACTTTTACCGCTGCGCCGCTGATTTGTTTTGAAGATGTGTTTCCAAAAACCGCGCGCGCAGCGGCGGCGGCTGAACCGGATTTTCTCGTGAACCTTTCTAACGATGGCTGGTTCGGCGAAAGCGCGGAGCAACGACAGCATCTCGCCAACGCCGTTTTTCGCGCGGTGGAAAACGGCTTGCCACTCGTGCGCTGCTCCAACAACGGCGTGACCGGCTGGATTGACGCGCACGGTCGCATCAAAGAATTTTTGCGCGATAATTCTGGCAGCGAATACACGGCGGGCGCGTTGACGTTGGAAATTCCTTTGCGCGCGAGCACGGAAAAAGTCGCACCGACATTTTATCAGCAGCACGGCAACTGGTTCGCGTGGAGTTGCGCGGCGGTGACTTTGATTTCATTGCTAATGCGCCGAAAAAATGCCGCGCGCGGATAAAAATATTTTAATGTCCCATCCCCGAGAAATTTAAGGATGATTTGCGACATTTAGGCGTAACGTTTTTTGAACCGATGCCATCTGTGTCTCCATGCGCCTAATAACTGCCATCTTCATTTTGCTCTCCGCCTTTGCGGGCACGGCGGCGCGTGCCGCCCACACGACGGTAGAATTGATTCTGCCGGCAAACGCGCAACCCGGTGACACGGTGGTGGTCGGCGTGCAGTTGAAGATGGAATCCGGCTGGCACACTTACTGGAAGAATCCCGGCGCAGCCGGACAAGCCACGGAAATCAAATGGCAATTGCCGGCAGGCGTGACGGCGGGCGAGATCGAATGGCCATTGCCGCAAAAACTGCCGCCAGCGGACATCACGACTTACGGCTACGAAGATGAAACGGTTCTTCTCGTGCCGCTGAAATTGGAAAAAAATCTTCCCGTTGGCGCGCTGAATCTTGCGGCAAAGGTTTCGTGGCTCGAATGCAACGAATCGTGCATTCCGGCAAGCGCGGAAATTCAAGGCGCTTTGAACATCGGTTCCGCCACGGGAAATACGATTGATGCCGCCAATGAAAAATTGATTGCAAGCTGGCTGGCGAAAGTTCCCACCACTGACGACGCCAGTTTTTCTGTGCAAGCGTGGTGGGAAAAACCGGCGAACGGCGACACGCGCATTCTGGATCTGCAATGGGCGGGCGCAGCGGACGGTGCGGATTTTTTTCCCGCCGCCAATGACAATTTTGAAGTTCAAGGTGCGACGGAAAAACTTTCCGCCGCCGCCAGTGAAATCCGATTGCGTAAATTGGTGAAGAAATATTCCGGAGACTGGCCGAAGGAAATATCCGGCGTATTTGTGACCGCCAATGGCGCAAGCGAAACGAAAGTTGCCATCGGCGATGCGCCTGCGACTACGGTGGCGGCAGCAATTACGCCGCCACAAAAAATTGAGCCGCTGTGGCGGATGCTGATTTACGCCTTTATTGGCGGGCTGATTCTCAACATCATGCCGTGCGTCCTGCCGGTGATTGCGCTGAAAATTCTCGGCTTTGTCAATGAGGCCAAAAGTTCGCCGCGCCACGTTCGCATGCTCGGCCTGGTTTACGCGCTCGGTGTGTTGGTTTCGTTTCTTGTCCTCGCTGCCGTAGTCATCGGCGTCAAAGCGGCCGGTCACAAAGCCGGTTGGGGCATGCAATTTGGCAATCCCATTTTCCTCGTTTGCCTCGTGACGCTGGTGACGCTGGTGGCGATGAACCTGTTTGGTATTTTTGAAGTCACGCTGAACGGCGGAGCCATGAATGTCGCCAGCAACCTCTACACGAAGAACGGTGCGGTTGGTGCATTTTTTAATGGCGTCCTCGCCACCGCGCTCGCGACGCCCTGCACCGCGCCATTTTTGAGCATCGCGCTCGGCTTCGCCTTCGCCCAAAGCGCCGCCGTCATCGCGCTCGTATTTGCCACGGTTGGAGCCGGTCTCGCCGCGCCGTATGTTTTGTTGAGTTGGAATCCGGCGTGGCTGAAATTTCTGCCGAAGCCCGGCGCGTGGATGGAAAAATTTAAGATGGCGATGGCGTTTCCCATGATGTTGACGGTCGTTTGGCTGTTCAATCTTGCGGCGGAAAATTACGGCGACCGCGTTTTGTGGCTCGGTGTTTTTCTCGTGATGATTGCCTTTGCGATGTGGGTTTTCGGCGAATTCATCCAGCGCGGACGGGGGAATAAAATTTTCGCCACCGTCATCGTTTTATTTTTACTCGTCAGCGCCTACGCGTTTGCGCTGGAAGGCGAATTGCGCTGGCGCGAACCGTTGACGCCGCTGAAGACTAGCGGCCTCGCGCACGATACCGACGGCATCGCATGGGAAACGTGGAGTCCGGAAGCTTTGATGCAAGCGCGCGCCACCGGTCGGCCCGTGCTGGTGGATTTCACCGCCGACTGGTGTCTGACGTGTCAGGTCAACAAACGCACCAGCATTGAAGTCGCCTCCGTGCGCGAAAAAATTAAATTGCTCAACGCCATTACGCTGCTCGCCGACTACACGCATTTTCCCGACGCCATCACAGCAGAATTGAATCGCTTCAATCGCGCGGGTGTGCCGCTCGTGCTGGTCTATCCCAAAAGTCCCGGCGCGAATGCCATCGTCCTGCCGGAAGTGCTGACACCCAATATCGTGCTCTCTGCACTTGATCGCGCAATGAATTGAATTTTCTTTGAACCAAACGTCGTTGGGCGGCGTCTGTTCTGTTGTCGGTCTTAACCAAACAAAATTTATCATGAAAAAAACTTTCGCTTTCTTGATTGCAACGCTAATTGCCAGCGCAACTTTCGCCGTTGAAGTCGGCAAGCCGGCGCCAGATTTCACCGGCACAGACATTAATGGAAAAACCGTAAAACTCTCGGATTACAAAGGCAAAATTGTCGTCATCGAATCTTACAACTCCGATTGCCCATTCTGTCACAACCAATACAAGACTGGCGCAACGCAAGATTTGCAGAAGGAACTCACGGCCAAAAATGCCGTGTGGCTGATGGTCGATTCCGTCAATCCGAAAAATCCCAGCTACCGCACGCCCGAACAGGCGCGCGCGGAATGGACGGCGGGGAAAATCAACGCGACGGCTTGGATTGATGATAGCTCCGGCGACATCGGCCATCTTTACGACATGAAAACCACGCCGCACACGTTCGTGATTGATGCGAGCGGCACACTCGTTTACGACGGCGCGATGGACAATCATCCTGATCCAGTTCACGACCCGCGCACCGCGCGCAACTACGTCAAGGAAGCCGTGGAAGATTTACTCGCGGGCAAACCGATTGAAGTTTCACAGACCAAGCCTTACGGCTGCGCGGTTCACTACGCGAACTAACTTGCCGGATTCTTTTTCACGAGCAGCGGCGATTTTTCGCCCTGCCCTTTTTCTTTCGGCACAAACGCACGGCGCACCCATTTGGACGACTGCAATTCCGGCGTGAGCTTGAAATTAAATTCCCGCAGAAACTCTTCCGCTGGAGCGATAATGTTCACTGGCCGCCGTGTGAAAGCGTCTTTGTAAGCCAACTGCACGGCGCGCAGACCGAGACGAAAACCTTTTTCCACGCGACCATAAATCTCGTCGCACATGATGGGACTGCCGGACTCCGCGAGGTGCAAACGGATTTGATGCGTGCGCCCAGTTAACGGACTCGCTTCGATTAAAGTGAAGCGTTCATTGCTCATTAACACGCGGAAATGCGTTTCACTTTCCCGACCTTCTTCCGAATAATCCACGCGCATTTTGCCGAAGTTTTTCGGGTCGGAACCGATGGGCAGTTGGCACGTCCATTCTTTTTCCTTCGGCACACCTTCGACGACGGCGAGATAAGTTTTTTCCATTTGCCGCGACTCAAACAAATCGCCCATCGCGCGCATCGCCCCTTCGCTCTTGGCGAAAAGCATCACACCACTCGTATCCGCATCGAGACGATGAACGTGGCGGAGATAACGCAGATTGCGCGAACGCGCCCAAAAATCATCCGCGCGGATGGACGAATCAATCGCCGTCTGCAAATTCCAGTTCGTCTTGCGCCACGAATCCGGCACGAGCATCCAGCCGCGCGGCTTGTCAATCGCCAGCACCGAGCGATCCTCAAAAATAATTGGAATCGCGTCGCAGCCGGGCAGTTCGATGAAATTGGGTTTCGCCATTCGCGTGATGGTAGCAGCCAAAGCAAACCGGCTCAAACTTTTCGGCAAAACTTACGCGCGCTGCGTAAGTTCACTTCGCCGTTCCGTGGTGCATTTCGCCGTGAACTTTCGCCACGCCTTTGACAAGCGCGTCCCAATCGGATTCGGTAGTTTCCCAGCCCGCGCTGAAACGCACGACGCGCATCGCTTGCGCGGACTTCACGCCCATCGCCGCGAGAACGTGCGACGGTTCTTCTTTTCCAGTCGTGCAAGCTGAGCCGGTGCTGACGGCGAAACCGGCCTTGTCGAGACGCACGACCCATTGATGTTTGCGGTCGCCATCCGGCATGAGCGCGGAAACGGTGTTCCACAAACGCGGCACATTCGCGCCGATGATGCTCGCGCCGGGCAACGTGCGGAGCAGCTCGCGCTCAAAATTATCGCGCCACACGCCGCGCAACAAATGCTGGCTGTGCGAAATCTGTTTCTCGCGCACTTCGAGCGCGGCCAACATCGCCGCGATGATCGCAACGTTTTCCGTTCCCGCGCGCCGACCACCTTCCTGCTTGCCGCCGTGCAGCAGCGGCGTGATGGTTTTACGATGCGGAATTTTCAAAAATCCCACGCCGCGCGGCCCACCAAACTTGTGCGCCGCGCCGCTGACATAATCGCATTCGCCCAATCCCTTCAACGGCATCTTGCCGATGAATTGAACCGCGTCGGTGAAAAACGGAACTTCGTAAGCTTTGCAAATCGCGTGGATTTCGCGCCACGGTTGAATGACGCCGGTCTCATTATTCGCCGCCATGACGCTGACGAGACCGGGACGTTTGTCGGCGAGTTCACTCGTAATCCAATCCACATCCACCACGCCGTCATGCGTGACGGGAATTAGTTTTGCGCGTTTGCCAAAATAAAATTTCGCTGAATCGTGGACGCACGGATGCTCAATCGCAGAAATCCAAACTTCATCTTGAGCACCGAGCGTTTTGGAAAAATGGTGCGTGACCATGTTGTTCGCCTCCGTCGCGCCGCTCGTCCAAATGATGTCCAGCGGATGACAGCCGAGAAACGCCGCCAGCTTTTCGCGCGCATCCGCGAGTGCAATGCTCGCGCGCGTGCCCGCCTGGTGCATGGACGACGGATTGCCGCCAGTCTTTTCGGTGATGGCAAGCCAGGCTTCGCGCGCCTCGCGCATCACGGGCGCAGTGGCGTTGTAGTCGAAGTAAATCATCAGTCGGACAGGATACTTTTCGCGGCGGCGCTGGCGAGTTTTTTATGGGCAGAACTAAAGGCCAGTTGCTGCATCTGCGCCGGAGATTTCCAGACACCAACAAACTGCTTCGGCAATGTCGACACCGAAATCGCAAATGCTGATAACGTGATTCGGTAGCGTGTAATCGAATGTTTGACCGTGACCAGCGGCGAAAGTTTTTCCGGCACAAAGCCGAACTCCGCTTGAAAAGCCGCTGCTGCCGTTTGGTTGCCGCTAATTTCCAGATTGGGAAATTCCCACAAATGGGCGTTCACGACTCCAGCCGGACGCTGGCGCACCAGAAACTTTCCTTTGTG
>CAILDU010000163.1 GCA_903833055.1 uncultured Verrucomicrobia subdivision 3 bacterium
CCGCAAATTTCGACCGCCGCCGACAAGGTTTCCCACCTGCGGAGGTTTCTTTGACGTCGCCAAATTGAACCAACGGTTTGCCGAACTCGAATCGCAGATGACCGGCGAAACTTTCTGGAACAATCAGGAAGCCGCGCAAAAAGTCATCAACGAGACGAACGACATTCGCAATAAACTTGAACCGCTCGGTCGCTTCGGAAAGTCCGTCGAAGACTTGCAAGTCATGCTCGAACTCGCCGCCGAAGAACCGGAGGCGATGCAGTTGAAGCTCGAAAAAGAAATGGAGGCGGACGTCAAAAAATTATTTTCTGACCTCGACACCTTCGAGCTGAAAACTTTTTTGAGCGGGCCGCATGACAAGTGTAATTGCATCTTCACCATCAACTCCGGCGCGGGCGGAACCGAGTCGCAGGACTGGGCGGAAATGCTTTCGCGGATGTATAGCCGCTGGTTTGATTTGCGCGGTTGGAAATGGGAAGTCACCGACGCGCTGCAAGGCGATACCGCCGGACTCAAGACAGTCACCTTCCGCGTGGAGGGTGAGAACGCTTACGGTTTTTGCAAAGCGGAACGCGGCGTGCACCGGCTCGTGCGCATCTCGCCGTTCGATTCCAACAAGCGTCGCCACACGAGTTTTTCCAGCGTGGACACCGTCGCGGAATTGAGCGATCTCGTCGAGACGGACATCGTGATTCCGAAAACCGAAATCCGGCGCGACACGTATCGTTCCGGCGGCAAAGGCGGACAGAACGTGAACAAAGTTGAAACCGCCGTTCGCCTCACGCACATTCCGACCGGCCTCGTCGCCGCGTCGCAAGCGCAGCGCAGTCAGGTGCAAAACGAGGCGACCGCGCTGGCGATGTTGATCTCCAAACTTTACGCGCTCAAGCTCGATCAAGCCAAAGGCGAGATGGAACGTTTTTACGGCGACAAAGGCAGCATCTCGTGGGGAAATCAAATTCGCAGCTACGTTTTCCAGCCGTATCGCATGGTGAAAGATTTGCGCACCGGCGAACAATCCAGCGACGTGCAAGCCGTGATGGACGGCGCGCTTGATCCCTTCGTGAACGCGTGGCTCCGCGCCGGCTGCCCGTTGAAACGGATGCAAGGTGTGAAAGATGAGGAAGAATAACCGCAAAGAACGTAGAGAACACAAAGACGTTTTCCTTTGCGCTCTTTGTGTTCTCTGCGGTTAAATAAATTTTGTGAACATTCTCGACAAAATTGTAGAGCAAAAGAAACGCGAAGTCGCACAACTGCCCGCGCGCCTTATCGCGGCGGGTGATTTGCGCGATGCGATGCTGGAACACGGCGAACGGCGCGATTTTATTGCCGCGCTGAAAAATCCGCGCGTCGGAAAAATCGGTTTAATTGCCGAGGTGAAGAAGGCGTCGCCATCAATGGGCGTCATCTGCAAAGACTTCGATCCCGTCCGCATTGCCAAGGAATACGAAGCGGCGGGTGCAAGCTGCCTTTCCGTTTTGACGGATGAAAAGTTTTTTCAAGGCTCGCTGGATTATCTCCGCCAAATCCGCGCCGCCGTGAAAATACCATTGCTGCGAAAGGACTTTATCATTGATGAGCGCCAGATTCTCGAAGCCATCGAATGGGGCGCGGACGCCATCCTGCTCATCGTCGCCATTTTGACGGACGAGCAGTTGCAGAAATTTCATTCACTCGCGATTGAAGCTGGCCTCGCCGTTTTGGTGGAAGTTCATGACGCAGAAGAATTGAATCGCGCGCTGAAAATTTCCCCGCAACTCATCGGCGTGAATAATCGCGATTTGAAAACTTTCAAAGTTGATTTGGCGACGACGGAAAATCTTGCCTCACGCATTCTTGAAAACGGTTCGTTGCTCGTCGCGGAAAGCGGAATCCATACGCGCGCAGATGTAGAACGTGTTCAAGCGTGCGGCGCGGGCGCAATCCTCGTCGGTGAATCGCTCGTCAAGCAAGGTGACATTGGCGCAAAAGTCCGCGAGCTGATTGGGTAATTTGCAGGAGACTCGTTACCTCGTCTCCTACTTTTTATTTCTCGCCAACTGCTTCGCCAAGCGTATCGCGGCAATCATACTTCCGGGATTCGCAATTCCTTTTCCTGCGATGTCGTAAGCCGTGCCGTGATCGGGCGAGGTGCGGATGAACGGCAAACCGAGCGTCCAATTCACGCCGGTGTCGAACGCGACGGCTTTCAGCGGCGCGAGTCCTTGGTCGTGATACATCGCGACGACGGCGTCAAAATCGCCTTGCAGCGCATAGTGAAAAACCGTGTCGCCGCTCAACGGGCCGGTGACATCAAAGCCGAGTTTTTGCATCGCTTGAATCATTGGCGAAATAATTTTTATTTCTTCATCGCCAAATTCACCGCCTTCGCCCGCGTGCGGATTCAATCCGCAAACGGCAATTTTTGCGCGCGCCAAACCGAGGTCGTGGCACGCTTGCACAGCCAGTTCAACGGCCAGAAAAACTTTTTCCGCCGTCAATTTTTCAGGAACCGACTTGATGGAAATATGAACGGTGGCGAGCGCGACGCGCAGCCAGCGTCCGCGTTCATCCGTGCCGAGCAACATCATCGCGGTGCGTTTGGCACTGGCGAGTTCGGACAGAAATTCCGTCTGGCCAATAAATTTATGTCCGGCATCAACGATGGATTTTTTATTTACGGGCGCGGTGATGAGCGCGTCGAGTTCGCCGCGCAAACAGCGTTGGCCGCCGTCGTGCAACGCGGCGATGGCGGCGTGAGCGGCGAGCGGCGCACCGGCGGGCAGATTTTCCGGTAAGGGAATTGCGAGCGGATTTACGGTGAAAACTTTTCCAGTGTCGCTGTAATCGGAAAATTTCTTCAGCGGTAAATTGAGTTGGAGGCGGCGGGCTAAATTGTGTGCGTAATTCTCATCGCCGATCAGCAGGTATCTGGTGTCGTCAGCGGCGGCTTCGGCGGCGACGGCTTTGAGAGCGACTTCAGGGCCGACGCCGGTGGCGTCACCGAGGGAAATGCCAATCCAATTTTTCATCATGCCGCCGACCACGGCGATTTTTCAGAAGTAACGGATGAAAGTTTTTTTCTTGAGGCCGTTAATCCAATCTTTTTGCAGCTTGGCCTGCTGTTTGAGGCGGAGAGTTTTTTCGATTTCGACGGCAACTTCGGTCAGCGGGCGGACGTGGCTGCTGTGTTTATCCTCAACGAGCATGAGGTAGCAGGTGTCCGGCGTGTCCACCAAATCACTGACCGTTCCAGGCGTCAAAGTGAAGGCCACATCGGCGAGTTCCTTGCGGAGAACGGATTTTTGCACCCAACCCCAGTCGCCGCCTTGATGCTGCTGCGACCCTTGCGAATAAATTGTGGCCATCTCGCTGAACGGCGTTCCGTCCTTAATCTTGGACTGAATTTCGCGGGCGAGCATGAGCGCGTTCGTGTCGTCCGGCGTCGTTTTGGTGAGAACAATCATGCGCAACTTGATTTGGTCTTCCACGCGGAATTCATCTTGGTTCGCCTTGTAATAACTTTCAATTTTGTAAGGCGAGATGAAAATTTCCTTCTGCACGTTTTGGTTGCGGAGAGCGGATTCGATGTATTGCTCGCGCACCTGTTTGCGGAATTGTTCCACCGTCAAACCCTGCGCCTGCAACGTTTTCATGAACGTCACGCGGTCGCCGAAACGGTCGCGAATGCGTTCCTGCACGAGCTCCGTCACGACGGAATCCGGCAACTTGTAACCGTCGGTGTCGAAACTTTTGAGGATCAACGCGCGTTCGATGAGTTGCTCCAAACTGTCGTTGAGCGTGTCGTTGAGCTTCTGTTGAAAGACGTCCGGCTGCGCGAAATATTGACGGCGCAGCGCATCAGCAGCGGCGCGCGAATAATCTTCCACTTCCGAAAACGTGACGACGCGCGCGCTGACCACGCTCTTGATGCCGTCCACCACCGCCGGTTGCGCGCTCGCAGAAAACGCGGCGACGACCAGCAATCCTAGAATGAAATAAAACGGCTTCATCAATTTTTTCAATGGTAACAACCTCGTTCGCGCGGTCAAGCGCCGCTCACAAATGCGGATGCGCCTGCCACCACATCACCGCCGCGACAATCAGACCAAAAATCACCGACACCGAAATCGTCCAAGCCATGATGAGCTTCTGCTTGCGGTAGAAATTGCTTCCGCCTTGACCCGGCAGCAGATAAAAGCGTTCGCGCTCGCGGGGTTTTTTGGATTTAAGACCGAACACAACTTTGTTTTACCACGCGCCGCGCCGCGCGACAAGCCGCGCGCTTGCGGGGCGTGCCCTAATTTGCCGGCGGAGCGCGGGCGTCCTCGCCCGCAGCAACGTGAATCAGCCAACAATTCTTATCGAACTACGGAAATGGCTGCGCCCGGGGACGGGCGCGCTCCGGTAAATTAGGACACTGCCGCTTGCGGTCGGGAAATTTTTCATTACCGTTTTACGCGTGCAACTCGAAGATCACCTCGGCGACATCATCCGCAAAGCCTGCGCGATGAACGGCCTTGCCAAAACCGTTGCCGCGCGCGCAGCAGAAATTTCCGAAAGCGAATTTATTGCGTTCGGCGAAACTGGAAAGTCCGCGCAGAAAATAAATTTACCCGCGCTCGGAAAACTGCTTGGACTAAATTCCGCCAAACTCGAAGCCATCGCAAATGGCTGGTTGCCGACGAAAACGGATTTATCCCGCTGGCGCAAACTCCGCGTCATTACTACGAAAGATGACGATTTCACCGTGAATTGTTTTCTCGTCTGGGACGAAGCCACGCGTGCGGCGGCGCTGTTCGACACCGGCTTGGACGCGACGCCGATTCTCGATTGTCTCGCGGAAAATAATCTGACGCTCCAGCATATTTTCATCACGCACTCGCATTGGGATCACGTCGAGGCGCTGCCGAAATTGCGCGAGGCGTTTCCCAAAGCAAAAATCCATTCCGGCTCCAAAAATGCGCCGGTGGA
>CAILDU010000164.1 GCA_903833055.1 uncultured Verrucomicrobia subdivision 3 bacterium
CGGGCGACATCACGGGCACGGTGCACGCGGAACCGAAAGCGGGCACGGAACAAAATTCAGCAGCGGCGGGTGGCGCTTACGCGAGTCGCAAATTTAAGTTTGTGGAAAAAGTGGATTACGCGGCGATGCGTGATTTCGTCGTCGCCATCGAAGGGCCAGTCGGCACGAATAATATTTCTACCAATGTGGTTCAGGTCACCACCACGCGCGTGGCGCAACAGGGTGCGACGTTCACGCCGCATATTTTGCCGGTGATGGTCGGCACCAAGGTTGAATGGCCAAACCACGACGATATTTTTCACAATGTTTTTTCCGACTCGGAACCGGCGCGCTTCGACCTCGATCTCTACAAAGGCAATCCGCCCAATAAAAACGTCGTTTTCGACAAGCCGGGCAAGGTGGATGTCTATTGTTCCATCCACGCGAATATGCACTGCGTCGTGCTGGTGATGGAGAATCCATATTTCGCGATGACGGATGCGGACGGACATTTCACCATCACGAACGTGCCGCCGGGGACTTACAAGTTGAAGGCATGGCATGAGCGCCTGCCCGCTGATGAATGCGAAATCACCGTGCCGGCAACCGGCGCGACGAATGTGGATTTCACGCTCACCATTAAAAATCTGCCGAAACATTGACGCATGGCGCCCCGGGGAAATTTTCTAAAAATCAGCCTGCGCACCAAGGTGCTGGTGCCCGTCCTCGCGGTGATGGTGCTGCTGCTGGCGGTCACGGTGCTCATCGTGAATCAGCGTTTCCACAGTCAAATGGAAGCCAATTCGAAGCGGGAACTGGACGCCACCAAGATGCGGTTCCAACACGAACAGATTATCCTTCAACAGTCGCTCATTGAGCGTTTCAACAGTCTGGCGCGTGAGCCGCATTACGTTTCCGCGTTCCGCACGCTCGACGCGCCCACCATCCGAACGGAGTTGCGGCAGATTTTTGAAAACGAACTGCTCGCCGGCGAAGGAATTATTTTTATTTACTTCGCACCCCAAACGGAAACGGACACCGGCAGTCACTCGCCGTTCATCATGCCCGTCGAACAACTGGGCAATGCGCTTAACATCACCGCCGGCTGCAGCGCGGTCAGCCGGCTGGCTGAATCGGGTGATTCCGCTACCGACACCGTGCGCATCGGCGACAAGTTGTGCAACGTGGTAGCGATTCCCATCAAGAACAGCACTCAGGACCAGATCATCGGCACGCTGAACTTCGGCAAGGAGATGAGTTGGAACGTGGCGCAGGAATTGAGCATCGGCACCGGTGCCCGATGCGCGCTGCTGTCGGGCAACCGCGTCATCGCCACCACCCTGCCGGGAAACCAATATGCCGGACGCGGAACTCGTGGCGCGTTTCCATAAATTTTCTGCCCACGCGGGGGAAACCAATGCCGACCTGGATCGCGTGGCGCTGGAAGGCAATCACTATTTTTGCTCCGGCGGAAATTTCCCCTCACTCAAGGGCGACACTTCGCTGGGCTATTTGCTATTCAGTTCCTACGAAGAACAGCTCGCGGCGCTGGATGAAACCCGTGGACAACTTTTGATGGTCAGCCTCGTTGCCATTTTAATCGGCTCGCTTGTCGTCTGGTATTTTGTGCAGCGCGCCACCGCGCCGCTGCTCGAATTGCGCGACAATGCGGAGGCCGTCGGACGCGGCGATTTTTCGCGCCGCGCCGCCGTGCGGAGTCGCGACGAATGCGGCGAATTGGCGACGGCGTTTAATCGCATGACGGAAAATGTGCAGTCGGCGCAAGGGGAATTGCAGTCGAGCGTCACCACGCTCAAGACCACGCAGGCGCAATTGGTGCAGAGCGAAAAACTTTCCGCCGTCGGCGAATTCGTCGCGGGCGTGGCGCATGAATTAAATAACCCGCTCGCCGCCGTCATGGGTTTTTCCGAATTGCTCAAGGGCGCGGACGTAAATGAAAAGCAGCGCCGCCACTTGGATTTGATTTTTAAATCGTCGCAGCGTTGCCAGAAAATTGTCCAATCACTTTTAAGTTTTGCGCGCCGCCATCAGCCGGAACGCAAGCCGGTCGCGGTGAGCAAGCTTATTGAAGACGTGCTGGAAATCGTCGCCTACCAACTGCGCACGAGCAATGTCGAGGTCGTCACCCGCCTCGCCACGGATTTGCCGCTCGTCCTCGCCGACGGTCATCAGGTGCAACAGGTGATGCTCAATCTCATTAACAATGCGCGCCAAGCCATCGAGGCGCATCAAGCTGGCGGACGCATCACCATCATCACGGAAGGCAACGGATCATTCATCCGCATCCACATTCAAGATAACGGTCCGGGAATTTCGCCGGAAAATATCAAACGCATTTTCGATCCGTTTTTCACGACCAAAGAAGTTGGCAAGGGCACCGGCCTCGGTTTGAGTTTGTGTTATGGCTTGATCAAAGAACACGGTGGCGACATCACCGTCACGAGCGAACCCGGACACGGCGCGACCTTCACCATTGCCCTGCCCGCTACCGAAGGCACGCGCGCCGCTGACAGCACACCGCCAACGGACAACGCCATTAATCCAAAAGAAGGCATCGGCAAAAAAATCCTGCTCGTGGACGATGAAGAAATGTTGCTGGAAATGGTGCGCGACGATTTGTTGCGCTTCGGTTACACCGTCGTCACCGCGAGCAATGGTGAAGCCGCCCTCCGCGAACTGCACGCGCATCAAATTGACGCCATTTGTTGCGACATCAAAATGCCCGGACTGAATGGCCGGCAGGTTTACGACTGGCTGCGCAGCGCGCGCCCGGAATATTCCCGCCGCCTTATTTTCATGACCGGCGATGTCATCAACGAATCGCTCCAGTTTTTTCTCGAACAGGAAAAGCTCACCTGCCTCAACAAACCTTTCGCCCTGCGCGAACTGCGTGACGCAATTAAAAACATTCTCCACGAAACCAATCCGCATTAAAGTCCGTCCTGCATTACATGAAAAAATTCATCCTGCTCGCCATTCTTTCCGGCCTCGCGCTCACCATCACCGCGCAAACACTGCCGCAAATCGTCCTCAAACCCGTGCTCACTAAGCTCGAAGACGAACGTCCGGTGTGGATGAGCGAAGCGCCGGACGGCAGCGGACGCCTCTTCGTCGTTTATCAAACTGGAAAAATTCTCGTCGTCAAAAAAGGTTCGGACGGCGGCGATGCCAAGGAATTTTTCAACATCGAAGCGCGCGACCCGAAGGCCGGCGGCGAAAATGAATGCGGCCTGTTGAGCATCGCGTTCCATCCCGGCTTCACTACGAACAAATTGTTTTACGTCTATTACAACCAGCGCAACCCGCGTAATCAGAATTCCCAGCCGCAGAATTTTCCCATTCGCACCGTCATTAGCGAATTCAAAGTTTCCGCCAGCGATACAGACAAAGCTGATTTGACTTCCGAACGCATTCTCCTCCAAGTCCCGCAACCCTTCGGCAATCACAAGGGCGGTCAACTCACCTTCGGTCCCGATGGTTATCTTTACCTCGGCCTCGGCGACGGCGGCAATGCCGACGACCCGTTTGGCAGCGGCCAGAACACCGCTACCTTGCTCGCGAAAATACTCCGCCTTGATGTCAACGCCCGCCAGACTGTTGGCCGCGCACCCAATGTGATGCAAATCGGCTACGGCATTCCGCGCGATAATCCATTCGTCAAGGAAGCGAACATGGGCGATCGCGGCACGCACAAAGAAATCTTCGCCTACGGCCTACGCAATCCGTGGCGTTACAGTTTTGACCGCGCGACCGGCGCGCTCTGGTGCGGCGACGTTGGCCAAAATTTGTGGGAAGAAGTGGACATCATCGAGAAAGGCGGCAACTACGGTTGGAACGTCCGCGAAGGCGCGCACCACTTCAAGCCCGGCCCTGACGGGGCGCGTTACAACGAACCTGTGATTGAATATCCGCACCAACCGCGCCTGCAAGCGCAAGCCATGTTCCCCGACCACTCCATCGGCCTGTGCGTGATTGGCGGCTACGTTTATCGCGGCAAACAATTTCCCACGCTCAACGGCATTTATATTTACGGCGACTACAACCTCGGCACGTTTTGGGGATTGCGCTACGACTACGACGCCAAAAAAGTCACCGCGCACGGCACCTTGCTGCAACAGCCGGATAACATCGACAGCTTTGCCGAAGACGCCGACGGCGAAATTTACGCGCTGATGCAATCGGGGAAAATTTACCAGATTACCGCGCCGTGAAATTTGCCGGACAAATTTCAATTACCGCCATGAGTCGGCGACGGCTCAACTTTCTACATTATCCGTCTGCATGGATTTCCAAATGAGCTTGCCGCTCACTCGGATTCGCGCATAATAATTGCTTGGTGGTTTGTGGCGCATCGGATTGGCCACCGGCGTTTTTCCCAGCGCGCGCCTGACTTTTCCGATGAAATAGCTTTCATGCGAAGCGGATAAAACCACGGTATGGAAAAGGCAAATTCTGAAATGTGCAAACCAGCATTTTAGACAATAGAATTAATCGGTTGGAAGGGTGGCTGAGTGGTTAAAGGCA
>CAILDU010000165.1 GCA_903833055.1 uncultured Verrucomicrobia subdivision 3 bacterium
CACGTCGCGATCATCGCGCCGGCCTTCACGTCGTTGAAGCCGAGGTCGGACGAAAGCCACAGCGGCAGCACGCCCGCCGCGCCGACTTTGTAGGCGAGATTTTCGAGGATGTAGGCGGCGTAAATGATCCACAACTCGCGCGGCGCGCTCCGCAGCACGAGAAATTTCTGTAGAAAATTCTTCAGCTTGGAATCGGCGGTGTCAGCAGCGGGCGGCATCTATTCGGAGAAAAATAATTCCTGCCACCGCGCCCGGCGAGGATTTTGTTCGCGTATTTCGCATGGTTCGCGGTGAAGCTGAACCGCGAAATACGCCAACCACGCGAACGGAAGCGCCGTCGGCGCGGCATATTTGTAGAAAACCACTGGCAAAAAAAGTTTCCAGCTCCGTCAGGTGCTGAATATGCCGCCCCGACGGGGCTGGGGAATTTTATCGAAACGGTTTTCTACAAAGATTCCGCTCCTGACGGAGCTGTGGCAGCGGTTGACGCGTGATCTGCGGTTTGATCTACTCTGGCGGATCAACCGACTGGGAATTATATGCTGGTAACAAACAAAAAACGCTTCATTCAAGTCCCCTTCGATTCGGAAGAGGAAATTGAAAATGTCGTTGTAGAAAATGCCACGGACATATTTGGCGCGAGTTCTCTCTACTTTCCAAAGACACTGATTAAGACATCCGATGGAACGGGAACTATCCCTGATGGTTTTGCCATTGATCTGGCCGAGCGCCGGTGGTTCATCGTCGAAGCTGAAACATCCAAACATAGTGTTTGGGGTCACATCGCGCCCCAAGTTGCGAAGCAGATTGTTGCGGCGACACAGCCGTCAACAAAGAGAATATTGGTAGATTTAGCGGTTAAACGCGCTCAACAAAATTCCGAAGTTGGTGACTTATTTGCGGAAGCCAACATTCATCAGATGGATATTCGAAAGATTTTAGATGAAATCATTTCCAAAAAGCCAATCATTGGGATGCCCATTGATGCCGTCTCGAAAGATTTGGAAGAATGGGCAAACACGCTGAATGTGAAAGTGCGCCTCTGGCTGGTGCGGAAATATGCCGAGTTTGGCAATCCCAAATCGGTGCTCTACGAAATTCCAGATGACGCAAGACCAGTGCTTTCGACGATGGAAGATGAATCGGAAACCAAAGCAGCAATTGCTCAATACGATGTTTCCATCAGCGATTTAATTTCTGCGGGACTGATAAAAGCGGGCGAAAAGCTCACGATGAAATATGGTCCGAAGAGCGGGGAGAAAAAGATTTACGAAGGCACAGTTGGCGACGATGGCAGTATTTCAGTTTTGGGTCGGACATTCCCCTCATCAAGCTACGCGGCGGTTTATGTCATTCAGAGCACGGGCAGCAAGCGAAAGACCGTCAACGGATGGACAAGCTGGAAAAACAGTGGCGGCTTGTGGCTTGCCGAATTAAGGGAAAAGTTCTTGAAGAAGCGGAAATAACTTCACCCAAACAAATCCAGCTCCGGCGGCGGCGCGGTTGGCGCACGTTTTAACGCGGATTCAAAATATCGTCTTTGGCCAGACCTTTGACCTCGGCCACGGTGCGGAGAATGGCGTTGAGCGTGCCGACGCGGAGCGGGCTGTGGTCAGGGACAGCGAGCCGGTGATGGCGCGGGGAATCGGTTTCCAAAATAACGTGGCTGCCTTCCTGATTCACGCGACGGTAGCCATGATGTTTGCAGAGCAGCTTGATCAGCTCCGCGCCGCTCAAGTCGCGCGGCAGTTTCATGCGCCGACGAGCAGTTCGTCCCGCACCAGATG
>CAILDU010000166.1 GCA_903833055.1 uncultured Verrucomicrobia subdivision 3 bacterium
ACGCGGCTGCTGACGGCGGCGGGAAATATTTATTGCCCCGATGTCACGCAGCGTCGTCGCCTCGTGAAGGCTAGTTCTAAACAGCGTAAGGCCGATAAAATCTCTCGCGACCAGTCCAAGCTCAATGAAACCGGCATCCGCAAGTTGCGCCGCGACAAAGTTTTCACCACGCCGACTGTTTTTCCACCGCTCGATTTCAAGCAGGAGGAAGTGAAGGACAATCCTGATTTCCGTGAGGTCGTCGAGCCGCAGAATTGTTACATCTGCAAAAACGATTATTCCACCATTCACCATTTTTACGACCAGCTTTGCCCGGCGTGCGCGAAGCTGAATTTTTTCAAACGCACCGAGTCCGCCGATTTGCACGGACGCGTGGCGTTGCTCACGGGTGGGCGCGTGAAAATTGGTTATCAGGCGGGAATAAAACTTTTGCGGGCCGGCGCGCAGCTCATCGTCTGCACGCGCTTTCCGCGCGATTCGGCGATGCGTTATTCGCAAGAACCAGATTTCAAAGACTGGGGCGATCGGCTGGAGCTTTTCGGGTTGGATTTGCGCCACACGCCGAGCGTGGAGGCATTTTGCAAACATCTGCTCACGACGCGCAGCCGTTTGGATTTCATCATCAACAACGCCTGCCAGACCGTGCGCCGACCGCCGGATTTTTACGCGCACATGATGGAGCGAGAAAATGGGTCGTTGCACGACTTGCCAGCGGACGCGGCCAAGTTGCTTGGCGCATACGAAGGTTTGCGCGGGTATCATTTGTTGCCGGAAGGAAATTCCGGCACAGCTTTGCTCGGCGGGAAAATTTCCAAGGTCGCCGGGCTGACGCACGCGGCGGAATTATCCCAAGTGCCGCTGCTCCCGGAAGAATTGGAAGCGCAAAAAAGTTTATTTCCCGAAGGCCAACTGGATCAGGATTTGCAGCAAGTGGATTTGCGCGAACGCAATTCCTGGCGGCTGCTCATGCACGAAGTTCCCGCCGTGGAATTGCTCGAAGTGCAGCTCGTCAATGCCATCGCGCCGTTCATCCTCAACGCGCGGCTCAAGCCGCTCATGCTGCGCACGCCGGAGCGCGACAAGCACATCGTCAACGTCTCGGCGGTGGAGGGACAATTTTACCGGAAGTTCAAGACCACGCGGCATCCGCACACGAACATGGCCAAGGCCGCGCTCAACATGATGACGCGCACCGCCGCCGCCGATTATCACGCCGACGGCATCCACATGAACGCCGTGGACACCGGCTGGGTGACGGACGAAGACCCGGCGCACATCGCCGAGCGCAAGGTGGCGGAGCATCGCTTCCATCCGCCGCTGGACATCGTGGACGGTGCGGCGCGCATCGTGGACCCAATCATCGCGGGCGTGAACACCGGCGAACACATCTGGGGGAAATTTCTGAAGGACTACCGCGAGACGGATTGGTGAAGGCGAGTCGCCCAGCCCAATAATAAAAAAACCTAAATTTCGCTTCTGTCTTCCCATTCTTGCGTCATTAAAGCTAATCCTATTTCAAAATTCGCATCGGCCGCTACCTTTGATTGCTTATGAATTGCTTTGTGACAGTCTTTGCACACGGCTACTAAATCAAAAAGCATTTCTTTTCCGAAACGTTGATAAGTTAGGTGATGCACATTTGCGGCGGGCTGATTTCCACAACCCTCACATTTTCCATTTGCTCGCGTAATTACCTTTCGGCGTAGTTCTTGCCACTCTGCTGAATTAATATATCGGGCATAAGCGGATTGCCGTTCAGCTTCCTGCTTAATGTATTGTTCACGTTGTAATTCTTTTTGCAACGCCCTCTGTTCTTTGAGTTCTAAATGCCGCTCGCCTGACTTTGCCTTGATTTTTGCCCTGCATGAGACTTCCAATTCGTTATCCCATTGGGGCATTGCGTCAATCTCCTCTTTGGAAAATTTCTTTGCGGAAACGAAGTTTGAAATATTTTTGCCGCACTTGACGCATTGTGATGCGATTAGTGGGCGCTTCAAAGAATCGTGACGAATTCGATATTCTGTCACTTCGTGAGAACACAACAGCTTCATTTTTACTGCTTGTTGTTCGTTTGGATTCACATTGTCAAGTTCGCCAACATTGGTCTCGTGAGTCAACGCCAAAGCCAAAGACTAAATTATTCCACCTTCAAAATCTTCGCCGCCTGTTTCGCGCCGCCGAAGTTGAGTTGCGGTTGCTGGTCGGCTTTCTTGCCCATGAGCTGTTCGCCCAGCGGCGATTGCGGGGTGATGACGAGAATTTCCTTTTTGTCGTGCAAAATTTCCGTGCCGCCCGCGCGCGGGCCGACAAAGTAAATAGAACTTTCGCCGCCATGTTCCAATTCCACCAGCGCGCCCACGGCGATGCCGTCGCCGTCCGCAAACTTGCGCACGCCCAGTTTCTGATACTCGGCGATGGCGGCCTCGAGTTCCGCCGCCTGCTTGGACTGGCCGCGCGCGAGGTAACCGGCTTCGAGGCCGCGCGTGTCGTATTTGTTCTCGGCCTTGCTCGATTCGTGCGTGGCCTCGGTGCGCGAGGCGTGCGCGGCGCGAAAATAAACCTCCAATTCGCTCGTGAGCTTGGCGGTAATCTTTTGGATGATGGCGCGCTTGTTCATGTAATCAAATTTTTGTCGCAGAGGCGTAGGTTGTAAATCTATTTACGATTTGCCCTTGGCCTGACGGTTGGCGGCTTCGACTTCATGCGCTTTGAAAGTTTTGCAGTATTGGCTGGAGGTTTCAACCGGCAGTTTGTTTTCCAAATCAACATCATTGGCGGTGGTCTGGTTGCCCCAGGAAAATATTTTCTCAAAATATGGGAGCCATTTGCTGTCCTTGATTTGTTCCAGAAAATAAACTTCGTGTTCCTTTTCCTTGATGCCCATTTCGTAAAGGATTTCATCGTGCTGCCGGATGCCGAGCGCGTGGAAATATTTCATCATGACAAAATATTCGCAGACGTTGCCGCTCTCGAGTTTGCCGGCGAAGAAATACGGCATGAACCAGCCGATGACGTAGCAGCTCGCGGAAATGAAGCGGCCAATGACGTGAAATTTGACCTCGTAAAACCGCGAGACGGGAATGCCATACTGCTGCATGATGGCGAGAACATTCCGGCGATGACCCCACTCGTCGTCTTCGATTTGCTTCACCGCGACCTTGGCGGCTGGGTCTTTCAGCGATTTGGCGTGACCGATGTAGGCAAACGCGGCGGCCTTTTCCGCCGAGTAAGCTCTTTGTAGCAGTTCAACGAGTGCTGGATGTTGTATTTTCACAATGCTGGCTGCGCTTGCACTGGCTTAAATATATTTCGCTAAAATCGGTTTCAATTCCGCCACGGTTTTCTTCGGCCAGAATTTCTTGTCGGTGAGAAAAGCATTCTTCAACGCGGAGTGCGCTTTCCAATTCGGTTCCGCCGGAATCTGCGCGATGGCGGCGGCGACAATTTTTTTTGCCGTGTCAGCATTGCGATGGAGATTGGCGATAATCATTTCGAGCGAGACGTGTTCGTCTTCCTTCCAGCAATCGTAGTCGGTCGCCATCGCGAGCGTGGCGTAGGCGATCTCGGCTTCGCGCGCGCACTTGGCCTCGCCAAGATTCGTCATGCCGATGACGTCGTGACCGGCGGCGTGGTTCGCGAGCGACTCGGCGCGCGTGCTGAACGCCGGACCTTCCATGTTTACATAAGTGCCGCCGTCATGGGCGTTCGCGTCGGTGGCAATGGCGGTTTGCAAAAGAATTTGCCGCAGTTCTTCGCTGATGGGTTCGGCAAACGCAACGTGCGCGACGATGCCGCGTCCGAAAAAAGTGTGATTCGCGGATTGCTTGGTGCGGTCGAGAAATTGGTCAATGACCACGATGTCGCACGGCTGATATTTTTCCTGCAACGAGCCGACGGCGCTGACGCTGATGATCCACGCGACGCCAAGTTTTTTCATCGCCCAAATGTTGGCGCGATGGTTCAACTCGCTCGGCAAAATTTTGTGGCCGCGTCCGTGGCGCGGCAGAAAAACCACATCGCGCCCGGCGAGTTTGCCGGTAAGAAAATCATCGGATGTTTTGCCGAACGGCGTTTTGACCTTCACCCATTTCTGGTTCGTGAAGCCTTCGATGCCGTAAAGTCCCGTGCCGCCGATAATGCCGATTTTATGTTTCGCCATGTGAGATTTCTAACCGCGAAACACGCGAATGACACGCAAATAAAAATGGGGTTAAACCGAAAATCACGTTTTCTCGTTTGGCGTTTGGCGTTGGCTGGATTATTCTTCGCGCATGGAACTCTTCAACAAAATTCTTAAGGCTGCCGTGGATGGCGGCGCGTCGGACATTCATATCAAGGTCGGCACGCCTGTCGTTTTCCGCATCAGCCGCGAGTTGATTTCGATTGATTGCCCGATTCCCACCGAGCAATGGCTGAATGGCGTCGTGGACGGAATGACGCCGGTGCACATGAAGAAAAAATTGGAGGAGGATCGCGAAGTGGATTTTTCCTACAACGTCGTCGGCATGGGGCGTTTCCGCACGAATGTTTTCCAGCAGCGCGGCACTTGGGCGCTCGCGATGCGCCATGTGAAATCCACCGTGCCGAGCTTTGAGCAACTCGGTTTGCTGGAACAAATCAAAGGTCTCGCCGAGTCGCCGCGCGGAATTGTGATGGTCGCGGGTTCGACCGGCTCTGGCAAATCCACGACGCTTGCCGCGATGATCGAACACGTCAACGCGAACTTCAAAAAACACATCGTCACGTTGGAAGACCCGATTGAATTTGTCTTTGAAGATAATCAGTCCGTGATCGAGCAACGCGAAATTGGTTTGGACACTGCGAATTTTTACGGCGCGTTGAAACACGTTTTGCGTCAGGATCCGGACATCATCATGCTCGGCGAAATGCGCGACGCGACCACGTTCACCGCTGCGATGAGCGCCGCCGACACCGGTCATTTGGTTTTTTCCACACTGCACACGACCACGGCGGCGCAGTCCATCACGCGCATTCTGGATTTTTTCAAGGCGGACGACCGCGAACAGATTCGCCGCCAACTCGCCGGTTGTTTGCGCGGCGTGATTTGCCAGCGCATGGTTCCGACGGTGGATGGCAAGATGACACCCGCGTTAGAAATCATGACGAATTCGCCGGTTGTGAAAAAAATGCTGGAGGAAAATCGGCTCGATAAACTTACAGCGGCAATTGAAACCGGCGGCGACGACGGGATGCTGACCTTTAATCAATCGTTGTTCAATTTGGTAAAAGCTGGGCGCGTGAGTGAAAAAGAAGCGCTCGCCAAAGCCTCAAATCCGCAGGCGCTGGAAATGAATTTCAAGGGAATCTTTCTCAACGAAGGCGGTCGCATTGTCGGTTGATTGAAATTTGTGGTGAAATTACCCGGTTGACTAATCATCAACCGGGCTTATCGTTTTAAGATGCGAGTTTCCAAGCGAACTGATTACGCGCTGCGGGCATTATTTACGCTGGTGGATCATTACGGCGGTCAGCCGATTCCCATCCGCGAACTCGCGCGGCGCAACGACGCCCCGAAAAGATTTCTTGAACAAATCATGCTCGCGCTCAAGTCGCAAGGCTGGGTGGAAAGTTCGGCGGGCATTCGCGGTGGTTACTTTCTTGCAAAAAATCCGGCCAAAATCACGATGGGCGAAGTGGTGCGGCATTTCGATGGAATCCTTGCGCCCATTGATTGTGTTTCGGTCACGGGCTATCAACGTTGCTCGCAGGAATCGGTCTGTCGTTTTCGCCGCGTGTTTTTTGACGCG
This sequence comes from uncultured Verrucomicrobia subdivision 3 bacterium, assembly GCA_903833055.1. Lineage (GTDB taxonomy): Bacteria > Verrucomicrobiota > Verrucomicrobiia > Limisphaerales > UBA11358 > UBA11358. The sequence continues at coordinate 5,769 of CAILDU010000166.1, forward strand.
CGCAATTACGTCGCCAATTTGATGGATCGGATGACGCTCGCGGAAGTGGCCAAGGGCTTGCCGCTGTCCACGCGCGAAATCTCCACGGGATTCATGGGCGGCGAAGGGATTTAAAATTTTTTATTTTGGCTGTTGACATATTTTCCATCCCATCCATAATAACGACAGTAATGGTCGTTATATGGTGCAATTGAAATACAATTCGATTCAACGGCACGGTGGTTTGGGAAGCCGATTTGAAGTCGAATTTTTATTTGAACTTAATAACGACTTAAATAGTAGTAATTAAAAACATAACCTAAAAAGCCAAACGGAAAACCGTAAGCAAAAAATGAAAACGACCAGACTGAAACAATTGATCATCGCGGCCACGGTGGGGACGCAATTTGCGTTGCCGGTGTTCGCGGCGGATAGCGCAGCCACCGGCACAAACGGAACTGCGACCACGGAAATTTCTGCCGCGCCTGCCGTTATTGGCAATGCGGCGCAAGAAGCGGAAATCAACGCGCTCAAGCAACAAGTCGAGGCGCTGGTGCAAAAAGTAAATGCGCTGGAGCAGAAGCCTACGTCGGCAGAATCAGTTGCGACCATTTCAGATTTGGATCAGAAGGTGCGTATCTTACAGCGCCAACGGGAAATTGATCAAGACGCGGCGGTAGCCAAATCCGCCACCGCACCGAAAGTCAGCTTGGGACAAAATGGTTTTAGTTTCAGTTCGGCGGACACGAATTTCGTGCTGCAACTTCACGCGGTGCTCCAGTTCGACAGCCGGACTTTTTTCCATGATAACGACGCGAAGGGCGTGGATGGATTTTTGCTGCGCCGCGCGCGTCCGATTCTGTCCGGCACGGTGGCGCGGGATTTTGAATACAACTTCACGCCGGATTTTGGCGGCAGTCAGGTGCAGATTTTTGATGCCTACACGATTTACCACGGCACTCCGGAATTTCAGGTGCAGGCGGGCAAATTCAAATCGCCCATCGGCTTGGAACATTTGCAATCCGACGTGAACACGTCGTTTAATGAACGTTCGCTGGCGACGGACTTGGTTCCCAACCGCGATTTGGGTCTGGCGTTGAAGGGTGATTTATATGGCGGCGCGGCCAGCTACACTGTGGGTATTTTCAATGGCGCTTCGGATTACAACGGCACGGCGACGAATACGTTCTCCCAAAACAGCAAGGCGTTGGTCGCGCGGTTATTTTTCCAGCCGTGGAAAAATTCCGACGTGAATGCGCTGCGCGGCTTCGGTTTTGGCGTCGGTGGCAGTTATGAAAATGACCAGCCGGCGACGAACGCGGCGACCGGTTTGACGCCCGGCTACACGACGGACGGACAGCAAAAGTTTTTTTCCTACAACAAAAATGTGGATGCGTCCGGCGTGCATTGGCGGCTTTCTCCGCAAGCGTATTATTACTACGGCCCCTTCGGTTTACTTGGCGAATATGTCATTTCCGATCAGCATGTGAGTAACTATGCCGTGGGCGGTTCCAAAAATGTGGATGTGCATAATACGGCTTGGGAAGTTTCCGGTTCGTGGCTGCTCACCGGTGAAGATGCGTCTTACAGTGGCATCACGCCGCGTAAAAATTTCGACCCGCGCCTGAACCAATGGGGCGCGTGGCAACTCGTGGCGCGCTATGCCAATTTGAATGTGGATGACGATGCCTTCAAGGGTTCCAACGTGAACACGAGTCTGGCGAATCCGACCACATCCGCCGACGGCGCGCAGGCTTTTGCCTTCGGCCTCAACTGGTATCTCAACAAAAACGTTCGTGCCAATGTGAGCTTCTCGCACACGACCTTCTCCAGTTATGGCGGCAGCAGCTTCACGTCCAGCAGCGTGCCGGCGCAGGCGGAAAACACTTTATTCACGCGCATTCAACTGGCGTTTTAATCCAACTCCAAAAAATAATTTAATTTTATGAAAACTTTTATGAACCTCGTTCTGCTCGCTGCAATTTCGGTTTCGGCGAGTGCTGCGGAAGTAAAATTGCTCAACGTTTCCTACGATCCGACGCGTGAGTTCTACACGGAATACAACGCCGCGTTTGCGAAATACTGGCAGGCGAAAACCGGCGACAGCGTGAACGTCTCGCAATCGCACGGCGGTTCGGGCAAGCAGGCGCAGGCCGTCATCAACGGACTGGATGCGGACGTCGTTACGCTCGCGCTCGCTTACGACATTGATGCAATTGCGCAGCAGTCGCACTTGCTGCCCGCGAATTGGCAGACGCGTTTGCCCAATAACAGCACGCCTTACACCTCGACAATTGTTTTCCTCGTTCGCAAAGGAAATCCCAAAGGTATCAAGGATTGGGACGACGTCGTGAAAAAAAGCGTGAGCGTCGTCGTGCCGAATCCGAAAACTTCCGGCGGTGCGCGTTGGGCGTATCTCGCGGCTTACGCTTACGCTTTGGAAAAAAATAATCACGATGATGCCGCCGCGCGCACCTTCATTACCAAGCTCTACAAAAATGTTCCCGTGCTGGATTCAGGTGCGCGCGGCTCGACGGTGACGTTCGCGAAAAACGGCATTGGCGACGTCCTGCTCGCGTGGGAAAACGAGGCGCATCTCGCGTTGAAAGAATTTGGCGCGGACAATTTTGAAATCGTCACGCCGTCATTGAGCATTCTCGCCGAACCGCCCGTGGCCGTCGTGGACAAGAATGCCAAACGCCATCACACGACCGAAGTGGCGAATGAGTATTTGAAATATCTTTACTCCGACGCGGCTCAAGAAATTGCGGCAAAAAATTTCTATCGTCCGCGCAATGAAGCCGTCGCTGCGAAATACGCCGCTAACTTTACGCAATTAAAACTCGTTACGCTCGACTCGGAATTCGGCAGTTGGGCGAACGCGCAGAAAACGCACTTCGCCGACGGCGGCGTGTTTGATCAGATATATCAGTCGCAATAAAAATTCCTCCGGTCACCTGCGGCGGCTGGTTTGCTGACCAGCCGCCGCCCAACAAAAATAAAACTATGACTATCGCCGCTCCTTACAAAACCGTTGTCAAATCAACTCGAAAAGCACATCGCTCCATCGCCGAATTGCTTGCGCCGCTGGAACAGATCGCCGCGACGTCACCGAACCTTGTCGCCAATCACGACGCGCGTTTTGAAGTGGACGGCGAAGAATATGTGCTGCCGCGCTATCTTTTTGTCGGGCCACGCGGCGGCGATGTGCCGATTCGCGTCGGTATTTTTGCTGGCATCCACGGCGACGAACCGGAAGGCGTGCACGCACTGATCCAATTCATAAAATTGCTCGAAGCGAAACCGGAACTCGCGACCGGCTACTATCTTTCGTTTTATCCCGTTTGCAATCCGACGGGCTTCGAGGACAACACGCGCCACTCGCGCGCGGGCAAAGATTTGAACCGCGAGTTCTGGAAAAATTCCCCGGAACCCGAAGTGCGTTTGCTCCAGGCCGAACTCGTTTCGCGTTCGTTCCAAGGAATTATTTCTTTGCACACCGATGACACGAGCGATGGTTTTTACGGTTTCGCGCATGGCGCAACGCTGACAAAAAATCTCATCGCACCCGCACTCACGGCGGCGGAAAAATTTCTCCCGCGTGACGAACGCCCCGTCATTGATGGCTTTCGGGCGCGCAACGGCATTATCCGCGAAAGTTACGTCGGCATTTTGAACGCGCCGCCGAACATCCGTCCGCGTCCATTTGAAATTATTTTGGAAACGCCCGCCGCGCCGCCAGAGTATTTGAAAGAGCTGGCTTTTGTGTCCGCGCTCCAGACAATTTTGCTCGAATACCACAAGTTTATCGCCTACGCTCCCAACCTCTAAACTGTGCCGACGAAACTAATCAGGCGTAAAAAAATTCGTGTGCTGCCGGGCTTCAAATTGACGCTCGGCTTCACGCTTTTTTACCTTGGCCTCATTGTGCTGATTCCGCTCGCGGCGGTTTTCTGGAAAACCGCCACACTGACGTGGCCGGAATTCTGGCACACCATCACAATGCCGACGGCGATGGCGTCGTATCGTCTGACGTTCGGTGCATCGTTTTGCGCCGCGCTGGTCAATGTCGTGTTTGGCCTTGTCGTTGCTTGGGTTTTGGTGCGCTACAATTTTTTTGGAAAAAAAATCGTGGACGCGCTCGTGGACTTGCCGTTCGCATTGCCAACCGCCGTTGCGGGCATCACGCTCGCGTCGCTTTATTCCAAAAACGGCTGGATTGGTCAATTGCTCGAACCGCTCGGCATCAAAGCTGCCAACACGCAACTTGGAATTTTCATCGCGCTTACGTTTATCGGCCTGCCGTTTATTGTGCGAACCGTTCAACCGATTCTCGAAGACCTCGATCCCGAACTGGAAGAAGCCGCGTCCAGTCTCGGCGCAAATCGTTGGCAAGTTTTTTGGCGCGTGATTTTGCCGATGCTCACGCCCGCGCTGCTCACCGGTTTCGCGCTTGCGTTCGCGCGCGCACTCGGCGAATACGGCTCGGTTATTTTCATCGCCGGCAACATTCCGATGAAGACGCAGATTACGCCCGTCCTCATCATGGGCGAACTCGATATGTTTGATTACGCGAAAGCCACCGCCATCGCCGTCGTGATGCTCGTCTTTTCCTTTGTGCTGCTGCTGACCATCAACGTGCTGCAATGGTGGACGAATCGTTACAACACGAACAATCTCGCATGACGCCCGCCGCCACCACATTTCATGTGCCGCACCAAGTCGCGCATCGCCGCACGACGAGCGAACCTGTGTTCGTGCGCCGTGCGCTCATCGGCGTCGCGCTGATTTTTTTAAGTCTGTTTTTATTTTTGCCGCTCGTGTTTGTATTCACGCAGGCGTTCGCAAAAGGAATCGGATTTTATTTTGAAACTCTGCGCGATCCAAACGCATGGAGCGCCATCAAACTGACGCTGCTTGCCGCCATAATTTCCGTGCCGCTGAATTGCGTCTTCGGCGTCTGCGCCGCGTGGGCGATTGCGAAGTTTGATTTTCGCGGCAAAAACATTTTGCTCACGCTGATTGACCTGCCGTTCTCCGTTTCGCCTGTGATTGCGGGCTTAATCTACGTTTTGGTTTTTGGCGCGCAAGGCTGGCTCGGACTTTATTTGAACGCGGACAATCCGCATTTTCCGTGGCTGCAAAACTGGTTGAACGACCACAACATCAAAATTATTTTCGCCGTGCCGGGAATTGTTTTGGCGACGATTTTTGTGACGTTCCCGTTCGTCGCGCGCGAACTGATTCCGCTGATGCAAGCGCAAGGTCGCAGCGAAGAAGAAGCCGCGCGCGTGCTCGGCGCGAGCGGTTGGCAAACTTTCTGGCGCGTCACGCTGCCAAATATAAAATGGGGTTTGATCTACGGCGTGATTTTGTGCAACGCGCGCGCGATGGGCGAATTCGGCGCGGTATCGGTCGTCAGCGGAAAAATTCGCGGGCAGACGAATACGATTCCGCTGCACATCGAGGCGCTGTATGACGATTACAATTTCACGGGCGCATTCGCGGTGGCGTCGTTGCTCGCATTTCTTGCGCTCATCACGCTCGGCGTGAAAACGTGGGTGGAACATCAGCAAGCCAAACAGGAAATTTCCAAATGAGTGTTGAAGTTAAAAACGTCACGAAGAAATTCGGTAATTTTACCGCGCTCGACAACGTCAGCCTCAAGGTCGAATCCGGCGAACTCGTCGCGCTGCTCGGCCCATCCGGCTCCGGTAAAACGACTTTACTGCGAACCATCGCGGGCTTGGAATTCCCTGATAA
>CAILDU010000167.1 GCA_903833055.1 uncultured Verrucomicrobia subdivision 3 bacterium
AACGTCGCAAAAGAATCATCGTCGGCGAGTGATTTGCTCAAAAACTCCACGCTTTACCGCGAGTTTCAGGCGGAACGCGAGGAAATCCTCCGCCACAAGTGGATCGAGTCCGAGAAGGCCGGCCACGACATCGGTTTCGAACGCGCCCTCACGGACTGGATCATCAAGCACCGCGCTCAGTGGCGCAAATCCCGACAGGCCGCCGCGACGAATTAAAATAAAATTACTCCTTTAACTTCACCCTGCGAGGTGACGAAGGAAAAATGAAAACCAAAACTAAAACGCGAATCAGCCCCGCCGGTCGGGAGCGGTTCGCGATTTTTTATGTCTGACGCCACGGTCATTCTCGATGCCACGGCGATTCAACGCGCGCTCACTCGCATCGCGCATGAGATTGCCGAGCGCAACGAACGCAGCGCGGAGGTCGCGCTCGTGGGCATTCCGGTCGGCGGCGATCATCTCGCGGCGCGGCTCGCAAAAATTCTCGCCGGCATCTGGAACCACGCTGTGCCGGTGGGCATTCTCGACACGACGATGCACCGCGACGATCTCGACCAGCGCATCGCGCCAACGGTGCATCCGACGGAAATCCCTTTCGACGTGACCGGCAAAACCATCGTGCTGGTGGACGACGTTTTGTTCAGCGGAAGAACAACGCGCGCGGCGATGGATGCGCTGAATGATTTTGGCCGCCCTAAAAAAATTCAGCTAGCGGTGCTGATTGATCGTGGCCACCGTGATTTGCCCATCAAGGCGGATTTCATCGGCAAGAACGTGCCGACCTCGCTGGACGAAAAAATTTCGCTGCTGCTGACCGAAGCTGGCGCGGCGGCAGACCAAGTTTTGTTACGGAAAAAATGATTTTAACCGCAGAGAACGCAAAGATCGCAAAAATGAAACCAAATCAAAGCCTTTGTGTTCCTTGCGTTCTCTGCGGTTGAATAAAAATATGGCCTGGACCAAAAAACATCTGCTCGACATCGAGTCGCTCACGGCGGAAGAAATCATCACCGTGCTCGACACGGCGCGCGGGTTCAAGGCTGTCGGCGAACGCGCGATTAAAAAAGTTCCGGCGCTGCGCGGCAAGACCGTTGTAAATTTATTCGTCGAACCGTCCACGCGCACGCGCATCAGCTTTGAGCTGGCGGCGCAACGGCTTTCCGCCGACATCGTGAATTTTTCCGCCGAGGCGTCGTCGTTCAAGAAAGGCGAGACGCTCAAGGACACTGCGCTCACCCTTCAGGCGCTCAATGCCGACTTCATCGTCATCCGCCACAGCGCGAGCGGCGCACCGCATTTTCTCTCTCGCGTGCTCGACGCGCACGTCATCAACGCCGGCGACGGCGCGCACGCGCATCCCACGCAGGCGTTGCTTGATTGTTTCACCATCCGCGAGCGCAAAGGAAAAATCGCCGGGCTGAACGTCACGATTCTCGGCGACATCCTTTACAGCCGCGTCGCGCGCTCGGACATCTGGGCGCTGACAAAACTCGGCGCGAACGTGACGCTCTGCGGCCCTTCGACGCTCGTGCCGAAAACTTTCGAGCAGATGGGCTGCCGCGTGACGCACGACGTGGACGAGGCGATTCGCGACGCGGACATCATCAACCTGCTCCGCATCCAGCACGAACGCCAGCGCAAGACGATGTTTCCCAGCATCGGCGAATACACACAGCTCTTCGGCCTCAACAAGGCGCGGCTCGCCAAGACCAAGCCCGACGCGCTCATCATGCACCCCGGCCCAATCAATCGCGGCGTGGAAATTGACAGCGAGATCGCCGATAGCGGCCGCTCGGTGATTTTGGAGCAGGTGACGAACGGCCTCGCCGTGCGCATGGCAGTTTTGTTTCTCGTAAACGGCGGGAAAGTTCCTGCGGAAGCGGTAGGAAATTAATTTTATTTCTTCCAGAAAATCAGCAGCAAGCCGAACAGGCCGAGTCCCAATCCGGTGAGATAAAATTTCATCGCCTCGTCCACGGGCGCACCGACGACCGCGATTCTGAACCGCGAAGCGATGGACGTGCCGACGTCATGCCCCTTGACGAGCAGCAGCACACCGAGCACGAGACAGATGACGCCGATTCCTTTGCGCATGGCCAATCAATAATTTCCGCCGCCGATTTCGGCAAGTCCTTTTACGATGATAATTCCGTTTGAAGTTCCAATCCGCGTTGCGCCCGCTGCAATCATCGCCAGCGCGGTCTGCGCGTCGCGGACGCCGCCGGAAGCTTTCACGCCAAACTTCGCGCCCACGGTTTCGCGCATCAGCTTCACATCGGCAATCGTCGCGCCAGCAGTGCTGAAGCCGGTGGACGTTTTTACGAAATGCGCGCCGCTCTCCACGACCAGTTTGCACGCACGAATTTTTTCCTCATCGGTCAGCAGGCACGTTTCCAAAATCACCTTCACCGTGCGTTCGTCGGCGGCCTCGACCACGTCACAGATTTCGCGGAAAACATATTTATCATCGCCCGCCTTGAGCCGCGCGATGTTCAGCACCATGTCAATCTCGTGCGCGCCGTCGTCAATGGCCACTTCGGTCTCGTAGCGCTTCACGTCGCTGCTCATCGCGCCGAGCGGAAAGCCGACGACGCTGGCGACCTTCACGTCCGAGCCGTCGAGAAAATGTCGCGCGGCGGCGACCCACGAGCCATTGACGCAGACGGAGAAAAATTGATGTTCGCGCGCCTCGGCGCAAAGCTGTTCGATCTGCGCGAGCGAAGCGTCGGGCTTGAGTAGCGTGTGGTCGATGAACGCGGCGAGTTGGGTGGGCGTAAATTCAGTTGAATTCATGGGGGAAATTTAGCCACAGATGAA
>CAILDU010000168.1 GCA_903833055.1 uncultured Verrucomicrobia subdivision 3 bacterium
GAGTTGCGCAGAATCCATTCGCGCGTGGCGTGGATGTTCTTGCCGGTGGACAAATCCATGACGGTGTCCGCGCCCCACTTGATGGACCAGCGCATCTTCTCGACTTCTTCTTCGATGGACGAGGCCACGGCGGAGTTGCCGATGTTGGAATTTATTTTCACCAGAAAGTTGCGACCAATAATCATCGGCTCATTTTCTGGATGATTGATATTGACCGGAATAATCGCGCGACCGGCGGCAACTTCATCGCGCACGAATTCCGGCGTGATTTCCTTCGGGATGCGCTGCGGAAATTTTTTGAAAACCGACGGCGTGAACTCGTTGTTCGCAAGCTGCTGCGAACCGGCGTGCTGTTTGTCGAGCTGGTTGCGAACGATGTCATTCGCCATGTCCGAGATGCGGGCGCGGCCCATGTTCTCGCGGATGGCGATGAATTCCATCTCCGGCGTGATAATGCCGGCGCGGGCATATTGCAACTGCGTGACAATCTTGCCCGACTTCGCGCGCAACGTGCGACGGCGATTCGCGGTAAGTCCGGGAAATTCCACGAGCCGATTTTTTTCCGCATTGCTCGCGAACTCGGCGTGTTTGCCGGAGAGATAACCATTGTCCTGCGGCTTCACTTCGCGACCTTCATATTCCTCGACGTCGCCGCGCTTCAAAATCCATTCGCGGCGCAGCGCGGGCAAACCTTCGTCCGACTTGCCAGCGAACGCGGGGTCGCCCCACGGCCCGCTGCAATCATAAACGCGCACGGGTTTGTTCGGGCGCACGTCGCATTCACTGACTGTGGTAGGCGAGAGCTGAATCTGCCGCATCGGCACGCGAATGTCGGCATGGAGTTTGCCCTCGACGTAAACGCGTTTGGAGTTGGGTAGTTGCTCGCTGCTGTGCGGTTCGAATGAGTCTTTGGTCGCGATCATAATTTATTAAATGGTTTTGAACGGGAACCGGAAAGCGCTTTGGTAAGGCGCGTAGCGTATTGGCCGCCACGCAGTGGCTCCATGCGCCGGCATTATCCGGATCAAGTTCACGGGTCATTGGCGCTCACGCGTCAAACTCTCAGCGTCGCCCAAAGGCGATTTGGCTCCCCGAACGGCTTTAAGCTATGCGATTCGCCCGAGTCGTGCAAGCGCGCGAACGTCCATAAATTTTCAAACCAAAAGACGCGCTTCGAAAAATTTATTTTGCGAAAACTTAACGTGCCGTTGCCCGCGCGTTTGGTTAATTTGTCCCGAAGATTTTATTTTATGGCCAGCTTGAACATTCCTAATTTTTCGCGAGGAACCGAATCCGTCGCCAATCCCACCAACGAGGCGGCGATCAAGGAGATTCCCGAAGTCCTTCAACTGCACGGCACCACGCCCAACGGCCTCACCGAAGACGAAGCGGCGACGCGGCTGGAAAAATTCGGCCCCAATCAGGTCGCGGAAGAAAAGCATCAAGGCTGGCTGCAACGGATTTATCTCGCCGTGCGCAATCCGCTGGTGATTTTGCTGTCCGTGCTGGCGATCATCACGTTTGCCACGGCGGGCGGCGCCTCGGACATCGCCGGCGGCGTGTTGATGGTGGCGATGGTGCTGCTGGGAATTTCCCTGCGCTTCATCCAGGAAACCAAGGCGGACAATGCGGCGGCAAAATTAAAGGCGATGATCAGCGTCACCGCCACGGTCGTGCGCGACGGCCAGCCGAAGGAAATTCCGCTCAAACAACTCGTGCCCGGCGACGTGGTAAAACTTTCCGCCGGCGACATGATTCCCGGCGATGTGCGGCTGCTGTCGGCGAAGGATTTGTTCATCATCCAGGCCACGCTCACCGGCGAATCCATGCCGGTAGAAAAAACCGACGCGCGCGACCCGCGCACGAATGTTTCCTCGATTGAACACACGAACATCTGCTTTCTCGGCACGAGCGTCGAGAGCGGTTCGGCCACGGCGGTCATCGTCGCCACCGGCGCGCAGACGTATTTTGGCAAGCTCGCCCGCAGCCTCGCCGACAATCAGGTGGAAACCGCCTTCGACAAAGGCGTAAAGAAATTCACCTACCTCATGCTGCGGTTCATGGTCGTGATGGTGCCGCTGGTGTTCGTCATCAACGGAATTACGAAACACAATTGGAAAGAAGCGTTTTTCTTTTCGCTCGCCGTCGCCGTCGGGCTGACGCCGGAAATGTTGCCGATGATTGTTTCCGTTTGTCTTTCCAAAGGCGCGCTCGCGATGTCCAAAAAAAAGTCATCGTCAAGCGGCTGCACTCCATCCAGAACTTCGGCGCGATGGACGTGCTCTGCACCGATAAGACCGGCACGCTCACGATTGACCACGTCATTCTCGAAATCCATTGCGACGTTTTCAAAAAAGAGAGCGACGAAGTTTTGCGCGATGCGTATCTCATCAGCCATTTCCAGACCGGCCTGAAAAACGTGCTCGACCGCGCCGTGTTAAAATACACCGAGCTGCATCAGGAACTATCCGTGGACAAGTATGTGAAGGCCGACGAAATCCCGTTCGACTTTTCGCGCCGCATGATGTCCGTCGTCGTTGAAGGTCCGGACGGCCAGCGGCAAATGCTGACCAAAGGCGCGCCGGAAGCGGTGTTCGCACGCTGCACGCATTTTGAAAGCGACGGCGAAGTTTTTCCGATGGAGCCAATCCTCGTCGGCAATCTCATCGAGCAGGTGAATGATTTGAGCAGCGACGGTTTTCGCGTGCTCGCGATTGCAAATAAAAAAGTTGGCGCGCAGACGGCGTATTCCAAAGCGGATGAAAACGATCTTGTATTGACGGGCTATTTAGCATTTCTCGACCCGCCCAAAGACACGGCAAAAAAAGCCATTGCCGTTTTACGTCAGCAAGGTGTCACCATCAAAGTTTTGACCGGCGACAACGATTTGGTCTCGCGCAAAGTCTGCACCGAGGTCGGCATCAACGCGGAAAAAATCATCCTCGGCAACGACGTGGAAAAAATGTCCGACGAGCAACTCGCCGTCGCCGTCGAGACGACGGATGTATTCGCACGCCTTTCGCCCGCGCACAAAAAGCGCGTCGTGCAGGCGTTGCAGAAAAACAAGCACGTCGTTGGCTTCATGGGCGACGGCATCAACGATGCGCCCGCGCTGCGCGCCGCTGACGTGGGCATTTCCGTGGACAATGCCGTGGACATCGCCAAGGAATCCGCTGACGTAATTTTGTTGGAAAAAGATTTGATGGTGCTGGAAGAAGGCGTCATCGAAGGCCGCAAAGTGTTCGTCAACATTTTGAAATACATCCGCATGGGCGCGAGCTCCAATTTCGGCAACATGTTCAGCGTGCTCGGCGCGAGCGCGTGGCTGCCGTTCCTGCCGATGCTGCCAATCCAACTGCTCACGAACAATCTGCTCTACGATTTTTCGCAGGTTCCCATCCCGACCGACAACGTCGCCACGTCGCAAATCGCCAAGCCGCGTCCGTGGGCGATGGGCGAAATCGCGCGGTTCATCATGTTCATCGGCCCAATCAGTTCGATTTTTGACTACACCACTTTCGGCGTCATGTGGTTTTTCTTCAAGTGCAACGGCCTCGGCCTGGTGACGCCGCCAGAATTTGCCGCGCGTTTTGCTGGAGCCGACGCCGACCACACCTATGCCGCGTCACTGTTCCAAACCGGCTGGTTCGTCGAATCCATCATGACGCAGACGCTCATCATCCACGTCATCCGCACGAATTTGATTCCGTTCGTGCAATCGCGCTCAAGCTGGCAGCTTTCAATGACCACGATTTTGATTATGGGCATCGGCGCGTATCTGCCGTATTCGCCGCTCGCGCCGATTCTGCATTTCGTGCCGCTGCCGTGGCAGTTCTGGCCAATTCTTGCTACGACGCTGCTGTGCTACGTCGGCCTGACGCAAATCATCAAGACGTGGCTGCTGCGGAAAAAATGGATTTGATTTCCGAGCAAAACAAAACGCCGTTCCGCAAAAATCGGAACGGCGTTTTTTGTTTAAAAATTAATTTTTCAATGCGGCTTTTTTCTTTTCCAACGCATCTTTCAGCGGTGGCAGCAGTCCTTCCATCCGCGTAAAAAAATTAGTCGGACAACTATCCGCCGACAATAGCGGCAACGCTTGCAGACCGGCTTTCTTCACCCAGAAGGCGTCAGCAGATTCGCGGTCGCCCAAGCCATTGCCGTAACTAGTTTCAAACACATCGAGATAATTTTTCAACGCGAGATCGGTCAGCGTTTTGCGCGCGTCCGGCGATGCCGCTTCCGCCTTTTTTTCCAGCGCGCGACCAAGTCCGACTTGCGCGCGATTGCGCAAACCGACTTTGGCATAAGGCGAATTCATTACTTGAGCGTAGGCATTGGTCGCCGCGTCCAGCGCACCTAATTGCAAATAACAGTCGCCCAATTCGCTGGCGGCAAGCGCGCCAGATTCATTCGTCGGATTGGCCGCGCCGATTTGCGCAAAAATATTCGTGGCCAGTTCAAAATTTGCGAACGGCCGGTTCGTATCTGGCGAATCCAGCCGCATCAACACGCCACCGTAAGCGAACATCGCCTGCGTCGCCAATGGAATCGGGCAATTTGTATCGGTCAAAATTTTGGTGAGATAATCGCGCGCATCGGAAAAACCTGAACGCCCCACCGCCGCGCGACTCGCCATCAATTGCGCCGGGAAATATAAACTGGAATTTTTCCACGCGGGCGTCTGGAAAATCAATTCGTAGTTCGTCTCCGCGCCGACAAAATTTCCCGCGCGGTAAAACGAATCCGCCACCCACCATTGCGCCAGCGGTGCGTTGGTATCCGCCGGATAACGCGCAACGAACGTGGTGAAAAGTTGGAACGCATTGGTCTCACGCCCCGCCTGATAATTGGCGTGGCCCAGCGCGTATTGCACCTGCGGCAGCAGGTCATTGGTCGGATGCTTTGCCAGCCAGCCTTCGTAGTTCGTGATGGCCGCCGGCCAGTTTTGTTCGCGCTCAAACGTCCGCGCCACGGCCAGCTCCACCTGCGGCAGCAGCGTGGAATTGGGAAATTGCCGCACAAAATCACGAAACACTTTCAGCGCATTGGTCGGCGACGAAAAATCGGAAAAGCCTTCGCCCAGCAGCAACATGCCATTATCCGCAAACTCGCTCGCCGGAAATTTTTCCAGCAATTGCCGCATCGCCGCGTCCGCGCCTGCGGCGTCCTGCAATTCCAAATCCGTCCGCAAAATCTGGTAAAACGCACGGTCACCCATGGATTTTTCGACCTCCGGAAAATTTCCAAATTCGTCCAGCACCGCCTGATAATTTTGCCGCGCGCCCGCAAAATCTTTCAGCATGAACAAAGCGTCGCCGGTTTTGAATTTCGCCACGGCCAGATTTTCCGAGGCTGGCAACCGCTGCGTCGCCGCGCGAAAATCCAGCAGGCTCTCCGTGTATTTGCCCGCGTTCCAGTTGCACCAGCCACGATCCAGACATGCCATGCCCGTCAGCGGACTGTTCGTGAACGCGCCGATGAACTGGTCGAAACTCGTCTGCGCCGCTGCGAGCTGATTCGTCGACGCCGTGTTCAGAAAATCTTTCAAACGCAATTCGCCCAAAGTTAACAAGGCTAGTTGCGCCGCCGGCGAATTGGGAAATTGCGCCAGATATTTTTCCAACCCAGCCGTGGCGTTGGTAAAATCATTTTGCGCCGCCGCGAGCGACGCGATTTTCAGAACCGCCTCGCGCTGGCGTTCCACCGGCGCGCTGCCGCTTAAGTTTTCCGACCACACAGCGAAGGCGGCCGCCGGTTGATTTTTTTTCTCCAATACGGTTGCCAACATCGCTACCGTGTCGGCTTGTCGTCCGGCGTCTTTCGCAGACTGCATCAGGTTAGTCGTGACGGTTAGCGCCGCCTCAAAATCATTCAAACCGAGTTTAACTTGATAGAGCAGATTCAGCCGCTGCCATTCTTGTTCGGGCGCGAGCAATTTGGGATTTAGTAACTCCAGAAATTTTTCCGCCGCCGTAAAATTTGTCTTCGCCACTTTGGATTGCGCCAGCGAGAGCCGACCATTGATGACGAGCGCATTGTCCGCATCGAGTTGCGCGGCGCGCGCGAACACGCCGTTCGTCGCCTCCAGCAACGCATCGTGGCGCGACCAATCAGGAAATTGCGCATACGCCGCCGCCGCCTCTACCGCCGCCGTCAGCCGCAATGACGAGTTGGGGAAATTTTTGGCGAGCGCGGCAAACGTCGCGGCGGCGTTGGTGAAATCGCCTTGCGCGAATTGCGCTTCGCCGAGCCAGTAGGCGTAAAAGTCCGATAGACCGCCGGCGTCATTGATGCGCGGCGACAACAAGGTGACTACGGCGGCGTATTTGCCCTGCTTGAATTGCGCCTGCGCCTGCGACAACACCGCCGACGCCACCTGCATTGATTTGGGAAAACGTTGAATGAACTGCGCGAACTCTGTTTCCGCGCGACTCCAATTTTGATCCTGAAACGTCGCGGTCGCCGACGCAAAGGCGCGTTCCTCGCGCGTGCTCGCGGCGAAAATTTGCCCGCCGCCCAAAAGGAACACGGACACAATCAAAAGCCATTGCCGCAATAAAGCCATGCGCCAAATCTAAACGACATTGCGAAATGAAAAAAGCGGAAACAGCGGCGCGCTCAATTCAAAACACTTTTCAAATAATGTCCGGTGAAACTTGCGGGAACATGGACAATTTTTTCCGGCGGACCTTCCGCGACAATTTTTCCACCGCCGCTGCCACCTTCCGGGCCGAGGTCAATAATCCAATCCGCCGTTTTAATCACGTCCAGATTATGCTCGATGATGAGCAACGTATTTCCCGCGTCGCGCAAACGAAATAAAACTTCCAGCAATTTCGCCACGTCGTGAAAATGCAAACCCGTCGTCGGCTCGTCTAAAATGTAGAGCGTCTTGCCGGTCGCGCGGCGCGAAAGTTCCGTCGCCAATTTCACACGTTGCGCCTCACCGCCGCTCAACGTGGTCGCCTGCTGACCGAGCCGGATGTAGCCCAGCCCAACTTCCGAGAGCGTGAGCAACGGATCAAAAATTTTCGGCACGGCGCGGAAAAACGTCACCGCTTCTTCCACCGTCAGGTCCAAAACGTCCGCGATGTTTTTTCCTTTGTAGGCGATTTCCAACGTCTCGCGATTGTAGCGCTTGCCGTTGCACGCTTCGCAAATGACATAAACCGCCGGCAGAAAATTCATCTCAATTTTCAACACGCCGTCGCCTTCGCACTTCTCGCAGCGCCCGCCTTTGACATTGAAACTAAAACGACCAGGCTCGTAACCGCGCACTTTTGCGGCAGGAAGTTTCGCGAACAAATCGCGGATGTGATTGAACATGCCGGTGTAAGTCGCCGGATTGCTGCGTGGCGTGCGACCGATCGGCGACTGGTCGATCACAATGACTTTGTCGAGCGATTCAAAACCTTTCAAAGCCTTGTGTTCACCGGGCTTTTCCTTCGAGCCAAAAAATTTACGGAACAGCGCGCGGCGTAAAATGTCGTCCACGAAAGTAGATTTACCGGAACCGCTGACGCCGGTGACGCAGGTAAAAGTTCCGAGCGGAATCCGCACGTCAATGTTCTGCAAATTGTTTTCCGTGCAACCGAGCAATTCAAGCCAGCCTTTTTCTTCCGTGGGAACCAGCCGTTTTTTGGGGACTTCAATTTTCAATTCGCCCGTCAAATATTGTCCCGTGAGCGATTTTTTTGCCGCGAGAATTTCCGGCAAAGTTCCGGCGGCAACAAGTTCGCCGCCGTGAACGCCAGCACCGGGCCCAAGATCCAAAATGTAATCCGCCGCGCGAATCGTGTCCGCATCGTGCTCGACGACCAGCACCGTATTTCCCAAATCGCGCAGACCTTTCAGCGTCGCGAGCAAACGGTCATTGTCGCGTTGATGCAGGCCGATGCTCGGCTCGTCCAAAACATAAAGCACGCCGACGAGCGCCGCGCCAATCTGTGTCGCAAGCCGGATGCGTTGCGCCTCGCCGCCGCTCAACGTGCCGCTCTCGCGGTCGAGCGTGAGATAATTAAGTCCAACGTTCCGCAAGAAACCGAGCCGCGCGCGAATTTCTTTGATGACTTCCGCACCGATTTTCAGTTCAAACTCCGTCAGTTTCAGCGCGGCGAAAAATTCATCCGCTTTTTCCACGGACAATCCGCACACGTCCATAATGGACAGGCCAGGGATTTTCAGGGTTTTTAGTTTTGAATTTTTAGTTTTTAGTTTGGAAATAAATTGTTCGCCGCCGAGAGTCACCGCCAAAATTTCCGGCTTTAAACGCTTGCCGCCGCAGGCGTCGCAGAACTCTGGAGCCATGTAAGCTTTGAGCCGGTTGCGAATAAATTCGCTTTCGCTGTCCGTCGCGAGCCGCTCGAGATTCGGCAACACGCCTTCAAACGGACGCGTGATGCTGCTGACTTTGCCCGCGCGCCAGAACTTGAATTCAATGTCGTCTTCGCCAGAGCCGTTCATCAAAACTTTTTTGAAATCGTCCGGCAAATCTTTATAAGGCGTCTCGGTGCTGACGTTGAAATGCGCGGCAACCGAGCGCAGCATGGCCTTGTAATAAATGATGAGCCGCTTGCCGGCGCGTCGCCACGGCTGGATCGCGCCATCAAGCGGCAGTTCCATGTCCGGCACGACGAGCGCCTCATCGAAAACCATTTTTTGGCCGAGTCCGTGGCAAACCGGACACGCCCCGGCGGGCGCGTTGAAGGAAAAATGTTTTGGCGTTGGCGGGTCGTAACTTTTGCCGGTGGCGGGCGAACACATTTTGTTCGAATGCAAAGTTTCCGTCCATTGCGTCGCGTCCGTCGCCATTGGCGGCTGATGCAGCGTGAACATTACGCCTTCGCCAAGCCGAAGCGCGGTCTGCGCGGAATCACCAAGCCGGACGCGGATTTTGTCATCAATGACCAAACGATCCACAACGGCTTCGATGTTATGGAATTTCTTTTTGTCGAGTTTGATGCGCTTGTTTTCGTCGCCGAGTTCCAGCAGTTCGCCGTCCACGCGCACGCGCACGAAGCCTTCGCGCGCCAATCTTTCAAAGACGTCGCGGAACTCACCTTTCTGCCGGCGCACAACGGGCGCGAGCAACATGACTTTAGTTTTCGGCGGCAGCGCGAGAATTTTATCCACGATGTCGCTGGTGCTTTGCGTGGAAATAGGCACGCCGGTTTCGGGGCAATGCGCCTGACCGATGTGCGCGTAAAGCAAACGCAGGTAATCGTAAATTTCTGTGGTGGTCGCAATGATGGAGCGCGCGTTGCTGCCGGAACTGCGTTGCTCAATCGCAATGGCTGGCGACAAACCTTCGATGAAATCCACGTCCGGCTTTTGCAACTGATCGAGGAATTGCCGCGCGTAGGCGGAGAGGCTTTCGACGTATTTGCGCTGGCCCTCGGCGTAAATCGTGTCGAACGCGAGCGACGATTTGCCGCTGCCGCTCAGGCCGGTGACGACCACCAGCTTGTCGCGCGGGATTTGCAGCGTGAGGTTCTTGAGGTTGTGCTCGCGTGCGCCGCCAATCTTGATGAATTCCTTACTCATGGTTGTGAATTTCCCGTCGAAACGAAAAATCACCCTACGCCACGCGGCGAAAAAAGCAAAGCCGGAGTTGCTGGCTCGTTTTCTATCCAGAACCGACCGATTAGCGTCCCCGAAGATCGTTTTAGCTCAAAACGGGCTCATTCTGCCATGCAGAAGGGTTATTTAGGCTTTCGCTGAAGTCATCTTTGCGTTTGCACAAGTCATTCCCGCGGTCGCGTAAGTCATCCTGACGTTCGCACAAGTCATTCCTGCTTTCGTAAAAATCATTCCCGCTCCCGCGCAAGTCGTCTGTGCGGTCGCGTAAGTCATCTTGACGTTTGCACAAATCATCCCCGCTTACGCCCGAATCGTTCCCGCTTTCAACTGGTTCATTTCGCCATCCGGCAAGGCGAATCCGCCGGGATAGCCCAGCAGCGCTGACGAAATGATTTCTGGATTAACTCATGGTATCCGCACCAGCCGGTAGAAGCGCATCGGGCCGAGTGGCGCGGTCTGCGCGCCATTATCGGTGAAGGTGGCGATATCGTTGGCCGTGGTGGTGATCGGGTTGGTGATGGTGTTCCACGCGGCCGTGAGATTGGTTTTCCACTGCACCTGATACTGCGCGCCGCTGGTGACCGACCACGAAAGTTGAAGGCCGGCACTGCTGGCTTTGACGCTACTAATCACCAAGCTCGGCAGGGCTGAATTTGAATTACCATGGTCAAAATCCACCTCGACCGCGTAATTGACCGTGGCAGCGTTGGTATTCTGCACGCCCAGATAATACGTCGCGCCCGGTATGATATACGGCCACGCGGTATTGGTGGTGAGAATCGATGGGCCGGACGTATTATTAGTAGAATTGGAAACTAGTTTAACGTCTCCGCCATTCACAATCGTCGGCGGATAATTGGTGCTGAACCAGACGTTGACCGGCAACGAGGCAAAGAGCAGTAAGTTGGTGGCGAAGTTGGCATTAGTTGGCACAGTATAGGAATACCAATCCAAATTTCCAGTAGTGACATAATTGGTTTGGGGAATGCCACCAACCAAATTGCCAATTATATTAGCCGACGCCGGCAGATTGGTGTTAGCAAAAGTAAATTCCAACTGCCAGCTCAACAGCGTGGCGTTATTGGTCGCCCCGGCGCGGGTATCCAGAATTTCCAACTGCCAGGGATCGCCATTATTCATTTTACCGAAGGCGCTCGTATCAATGAGCGGGGACAAGGACTGTTCCGCCTGATAATAGAGATCGCTTGGCAATTGAATTAGCATCACATCGTCAATAAGCGCATTCGTATCAAAGGTGAGCATCTGTGCATTGGTGAAGGTCAAGGCAGTCAAGACATCCGCCGAAGCTGCCAGCACCAAAGCCGTGTTGGTAGAGACGGCGGTAAAGTGATAATACTGAATCTGCCAGTCGGCATTGGTGGCTGCTACGGGCAGGCCGCTAGCATCCTCGGTGACCGAACTAGCCAGCCAGTAGGTCAACGCATACTTTTGGCCCGGCACGGTTGGCACATTGGTATAGACCACGCCGTTATCCATTTGCAGATAATTCATCCCGGTATGGGCATTCAGGTTGGTCGCAACCTCAACTTGATTCGTGGCCACGCTCCAGCCGCCAAAGCCGAAGCCTTGCGTATAGGGTTGAACCGGGTAGGCTTCAAAACTATCCGTCACAATCGCGCTGAACACGGTTTGCGGCACCAACGGTGGCGGCGCGAACTTGATGGGGGTGGTCGTCAGATTGGTATCTTCAGTGAAGGACAGATAGGCGTAATTTGTCACCACGCCGCCCGCCGAGTAAGTCCAGAAATCTGACCGATTAGTGCCACCGGCGAAATTGGTCGGGAATTCGTCCATCACAATCGTCAGATAAGTTGAGACTATCCCGTTTGTAGGGCCGTAAGGCACATTGATTGAGGTGGGGGTGGTATTCTGCGCGCCGCCGCCGCCAATTTGAGGATTGTTAGTCACGCCCGTATCGTAAATACGATTGGTTGAGGCAGTGTTAGTTCCGTAATAAATCGTCATCTGATCCGGTGCCGTATAGAAGTTATAGGTGATCGGAAAGGTGCCGGAAGTGCTGCCGGTATTGATAACGTTAGTATTTGGCTGCGCCGTGCCATTGGCACTAACGCTGACAATGTTCGTCGTGAGGTAAGTGGCACCGCAGCCGTTGGTGCTATCCGCGCCGCGATTTTCCATGAGGAGATAGCGCGTGCCATCGGGACTGATCAGGTGGAAGACCAGATCCGAAATGCGCGGATGATCCACGCGCAAGCCGACGTTGATACCTTGAATCTGGTCATTTCTGGGCACGTCGATATAGGAATAGGTCACCGCATCATCCAGTATCGGCAACGGCGTATCCGTGGAAGCGGAGTCCACCGTGGTGATGGCCGAGGCGGCAAAGCTCAACGTCGCACCAATCCCCACGGTGTGTTGAGTGCTATCGGGATTATAAATTCCGATATAATAAGTGCCCGGATTCAATGGTGGCCCGATGGAAATAGAATTACTCAAACCAGGCGGCGCGGGGGACGGGATGTTCAGCAAGACATTTGTAATGTTGTTGTCCGGCAATATTGTCGGTTCGGAATTTAATTGCACTGCGAGCGTCAAGAAGCTTCCATGAGTGGCGATCGAAGTTTCGTCCACCGCAAAGACATTAAGATTGGTGTAACCCACCGGCACATCCACATAATCGTAAAACCAAGAATACGGCTGGACGGTGACTGTTTGAAGATTATTCGTCAAATCTTGATGCCGCTGAATGAACAAGCTGCCGCTGATGTTACCCGAAAACGCTGGGGCATTATCCGCCGCGTGCAAAATCCAGATTCCCTGCCCATCCTGCCGAGTGAACGAGCGCAATGAACCAGGCCCATCGGCGGGCTGCGAACCTAGAATGTCACCCTGTCCGCTGTCATCGTAAATTTGAGTGTAGGTGCCGGGTAAATTAGGTGAATTGTGATTCATTAAAACCACCGAGCCATTACCTGTCGTAGCGGAATGGTTTAACGCAACCACCAAATCACCTGCGTTTTGCTGAACGAGAATATTAGTAACCACAACCCGCTGGATTTTTATCGGATAAATAGCCAGCGCGATGGTGTTGGTATATCCCGGATGAGTTGCGTCACCATCGGGAATATCAACGGGGAAAAATGTCACGCTTTCATTGCCATTGGCATCCAACTGACTAAATGGAATGTTGCTGAACTCCGGCAAGAAAGCATATTCCGACGCCATCTGATCTTCGGATTTTACACCGACGTAATAAACCTGACCGGGCGATGAATTTGACAACACGACAAACTCCGTGCCACCTCGGCTCAAGGACGCTGTGCCGTTGGAAATGGCGTTGAACATTGCCACCGGATTCAGATTGGTCAAAGTTGAATCTTGTGTGACGTAAAGGTCAATGTCCGCCTCCGGCCGCGTAGAATTGGCAGTCGTGTCGGCAAACACACCTTCGCGTGGCGTCGCGAGCGTCTCCGGCAAAAAGGTGACAAAGGCCGCATTCGTGAAATCAGCGGTCGGCCCGTTGTTGGTAACGACATAGAAATGCCACTGGTTCGTCTGGCCAATCGTAACGGTGGCATTCGTGGCATACGGCGCGTTAGTCGGAAAGGAAATGTTGTTGGTGGCCATCACGGGCGAGGCCGCCCCAACCATCTGGTTCATCAACGGCGCATTGGTGCTGACCACAATGGTGATGCGCTGGTCGCTGGTGGGATTGGATGCCGCCGAACTGGACGTAATGGTAAAACCATTGGTGTTCGAGCCGTTGCCGCTGGAAATAACAAATGCAAAATCTTGCACGATGTTGGGCGCATAAACGCCCGCCGCATTGTTCGTCTGCGTGGTGACGGCATTGACATTCACGCCGGTTCCGTAAATGACAATCGTAAAATTCGTGCCCGCGTGCGCGGGCAGGAAAATATTTTCAACATTGTTCACCGTGTCCAGATTGGCCGGAATGTTAGTGGGATTTTCTTGCGTGTTGAAAACCTGATTGGCAGCGATGTCGTTACCATAGTAGACCACTGGATTAGTGGGGCTATCCATGTTCGTAATCATCAGGTCGAGATTGTTAACGAGCTTGATGGCGGCGGAAGGATTACCCGGCGGATCCGTCCACGCGAGCGTAAGACGCAACGGAACCGTCTGCGCGGCGGGCGAAAGAGAAATTTGATATGTTCGGCTGTCACCTGTGGCCAGTGCGTTGGTCGGACTTTGATCAATAAAATATTCTGACGTGCTGGCGCCAACGACAGTGTTCGTAAGTGTGGCAGGAATGGCGTTGGGCAGGTTGACCAAGCCCCAGCCTTGAAAATTAATTGGATTGTTAACTTGTAAATTATAGAAGCCCGTCGGCCGCGCGCCATTGATAAGCATCGCCTTTAACAACGCGGGGCTGGGCGTAGTGTGCAACGTGTTGGTGAAGAAATCCTGCATCAGCGCCAGCACGCCAGAAACATCTGCTGCCGCCATGCTGGTGCCAGTCTCGTAACGGTAATACGGCCCAAGCGTCTCGTTCAGGTTGCTGTAAACAGTGTAGTAATTTCCCAAATCATTGGTCGTAACCATTTGCGCGAACAAATCGTAAGTGACCGGAATGTTCGTGCTGTCGCCAACACCAAAATTAAAGTCACCAAAATTATTAATGATGCTCTGAATGCCGCTAATCGTATTGCCGCTGTCTGGCGGAATAGCCGCGAGATTGTTTGAAGTCACAAAATCATACGTCGTCAGATCGGTTGGATCTGGATAGTTATTCAATGAAACATAAATCGGCATATTTGACACGAGCGGCGAAGTATTCAGAATTTGCAGACTGACACCGACGGCATTAGGTTTCACGACAAACCCAAAATCACTGAAGCTATAATAATTCAGCCCGTTCGTATCCACTAACTGACCGATCAACACGTTGTCGTAATAATTGGTCGGGCTATAATACGTCTGCTGATCCCACTGCTGCGAACGGGTCGAAACCACGAATGATCCCGGTGCGACCACGTCCGGCTTGAAACGTCCGTAAGTGCCTTCCGTGCCAATGCCCACATTACCGCGCGCCGAATAACCCGCCACCTGCGAACTTGAATCTGTTTCACCCGGCCATGCCGCCACGGGATTGGTGGAGCCGAGCGGCAAATAGGTATTCGTTATATTGCGCGATTGTTCCAACGCACCAACCGTAATGACGTTTTTCGCCGTGCCGGGCGATAAGATAGAATCCGCCGTGCCGCCGCCGCCGTTGTTTTGGACACCACCACCGTCGTTGCCCGCAGCGAATACGAACAGCACCGGCTGTGGCCCCGTCGTTCCCGGCAACGCATCGCGCACCGCCGCGTCGTAACTCGCCGCCGACAAATCATATTCATTCGCGCCGCCATTGATCCAACTGTTGTTGGAAATCAACGCGTTCGTCAGCGCCGGCATTTCTTGCAAATAACTGTCGAGCGTGAATTGGGTGTAATTCAGATTCGTGTCGTTCGCGCCGAGAAACGCGACAGAAAATAATTTTGCCGTCGGCGCCTTGCCGCGAAAATCCGCATTCGTTACCGAACCGCTGGGGGTGCTGATCACTGTATACGACTCGCCGCCATTCCCTGCAATGATGCCCGCGACGTGCGTGCCATGGCCGTCCGTGTCCACCAAACTATTCGTTGTGTCGCCCGTCACGCGCGTCGGCGGATTTGCGCCCGGCGCGCCCGCATTGCCCGTCAAACTGAAATCCGGATGCGTTGCATCAATGCCCGTGTCGTTCACTTCGACGACGACGTTTGAGCCACTCAAGCCGAGCCAGTTTGCGTTCGTGACGTAATAGCCCGTCGTGATGCCCATCGTCACGCGCGCCAAATCATTTGCCACCACGCGCCGCGTCGCCGGCTCCACACGTTGCACACCTGGCAATTGCGCCAGTGCAATCCAATTCGCTGGCGGACGCACCCGCACAATCGGCCCGAACGGCGAACGATCCGTTGCAAAAATAACTCCGCCCATTTTTTCAATCTGCGCCAATGTTTGATTCGCGCTCAAATCAAACAAGCCCAGCGTCAACACCTGCCCCGGCGGCAATGGTTTTTGTTCCACCGCGAGACCGAGCAAGGACGATTGCAATTTGAAATACGGCTCGAATGGCATTACCGCCGCCACTTCTGCGTTGCCGCGCAACAACGCCGCGCCGCCCACCGAAAGTTGCACGAGATAAGCGTTGTTCGGAATGTAAGAAACGATTTGCGCGCCCGCGTTCGCGAGCGCCGCGCGGAATGGCGCATTCACCATCGCGCGCGCCTGCACGATGTATGCGCCCGGCTCGCCCGCCGCGCGCAGGTGCGCGGGAATTTTCAAATCCACCAGCGCCGCCGTATCAATCAGTGCGTTCTCCAACAGAATCGCTCGCGGTGCGGTCGTGAGTTCGTCCAAGGTTTTGGACGTGTTCGAGAGGCGAAAAAATTCGCGGTTCGTGCTGGCGGCGGAACGGGCAATGACTTCCGGCGCGACGGATAAATTATTCGTGACAACCGGCACGGCGACCGCCGCGATGGCAGCAGGCGTCGCAGGCGCGCTCGCGACGACGGTTTTTTTCACCGCCGCCACCGGACGTTCGCCCGCTGACCACAACAGCCACGCCGCCAGCAACGCCAGCAGGCATATCATTATCCAAAAACTACGTTTCATAACTTTGCTTCAATTCAATTTTAGAACGGGAAGCCGAGAGCTAAACTCTAGCTCATCTCGCCTCCCTCTGCCATCGGCTATCTACACCTGCAAAAATTTAATTCGGCGGCAGCGTGTTGAAACTTTCAATCACGATACGCGGCGAACTCGTCTTCGCGTTGTCCACACGGAGGACGACGCGCGCGGCGCTTTCCGCCGTGACCTGATAATTCGTGCACAGGCCGAACTGATTACCGCTACTCGTGACCAAACCATCCCGCGCCGGACGCAACGTCTGGCCGTAACAATAAATCACAAAGCGCGGCGTGCTGCTCGCGCGCAACAGACCGAGCGTCTGCTGCGGCAACCATTCGTAAAGTTCGTCGCTGATGTCGTAATCCGCGTGGGCATTGTCGCTGTGATTGATAAACGGTGATTGTTCCGTGAGCGACGGCACGCGCAAGATATCGCCGAGGTGTTCAAACGCGCCGACGAGTCCATCTGCATTGGTGAATGCCGCGCGCGTCGCGTTGATTCCTTCCGTGCCATTCAGCAGCAGCGAGATTGCGGAGTTGACCGTGTCCGTGCCCGCTGGTGAGATGACAATATTCGTGACGACCGGCGTCGTGCCATCGGCCGGCACATCCGTCATATTGGTCAAGGCCACAACCCCGCTGAACAACGCGCTCCACGAGGCAAGATGCGTTTGGTTGATGGATAAAGTTCCGTGCGTGGCATTACCACTTAATGCCGTGCTGAACAGGTCAAACAAATCCCGATCCGCCACCGGCGCAGAATTGGTGGCATCAAAAACATTTCCGTTGCCGGTCCAGAATTGCCAGGCTCCAAAATTATTGTTAGCTAGAAAATCGCTGGCTTTCAGATAAACGGTCTGCCACGACGTGCCACGATGGATGCGCCCCAGCCAGCCAATGGTCGGAAGTTTACCAGTTGGGAAATCCCATTTATCCGGCACGGTCATCAACGGATCGCGTTCAGCCAGATTAAAATTATTGGTATCATTATTCACTATTTGTTCAGATGTCCAAGTCGGGTTGCTGCCCCATGGCATAAAACGATCATTCAACCGTCCCAGATTCAAACCGGTTAAAGTCGAGAAGATTTGACCTGCATTGTAGTGATTCACACCAGGCGACGGCGTGGTTGAACTGTTGGGAGAAATTGCATAATCAATGTCGCTGCCTAGATAATGCACCAACGGATCATTAACCTGCCATGTAAGATACTGCACAATATATCGCGTCGGCGCATAGGGCGCTTCCATACTTGAAAGCATATTTGTTGCACCAACTGGCGAAGTCGTCTTATTCCCCGGCTTGAAAAACGCCTGAAAAAATGCCACCTGCTGGTCTTTGGTTCCACCCAGAGGAATCGCTTGAGGATCAGCATTCCATTTACCATCCTCACCCGGCACCGCTCCGCTTTTGGAAATCGCGATTTGATTTAATATTCCATAAGTCGGTCCAGCGGGGGCTGCACTGCCCGATGGATAATTGGTATCCCACACGCCCACTAAATTATTATCAGCATCGGCATCTGCCAGACCTGCATTCACATTGAAGCCACCGTCCGGTCCGGCGAAATGAACATAGTCAATGACGTGATAGACACCATTGGTTAAATCCAGCATAAAAACTTGCAAGCGGTTCGTCAGCACCACGCCGAACTGCGGAAGGTGAAAGCCGCTCAGCGAGTTGCTCTCGAACAACATGGTCGTCCCCAAATAGCCAAAATAATTGGTCGGAATAAAACAAGGCGCGGTCAAACCGAGCGGCACCGTTCCGCCGCTTGCAGAGGGCGAACGATAAACCGAGTTTGTCAGCGTGGGACCGGTGAAACTCACAATTCGAAAAGAGGCGGTGTTGGGATTACCGCCAAACCACGGAGCCACTCCCGCCCCTGTCCAAGAACTGATTTGATATGGCGCACTAAAATTATTAGTTGAAAAAGTCATGGGCTGAACTACACCCGGATGCGCTTGAAATCCCGGATCATCATTGGTAATCGTCAATGAAGCACTTTCACTCAGGCCAACTATTATCGTGCCGGGATAATTGTTGGCGTAAGAATTCCACAGTTCAATACCAAGCGAGCTGTTCAGGCTCATCATATACATCTGATTCGTGCTGGTGATGATAGGTGCCTTCGAGGGCGAGGCATTGGTTTGCCGCGTCAATTGCAACCGCCGCGTGACGGATAAATTATTTTCCATCGAAAATTCATTGAAGTTGGGCAGCCCTTTTTTCGCGCCGATAATCCACGGCACGCCATAGATGTTGACGGTCGAAATCACGGCACCAAGATTTGCCGAGACAACCGTGGCTACATCAGCCGGCTGCAAAAAATAATTTGGGTCACTCGGCCCGCTAACCGTGGAAACATAGTTGTAGCCGGTGATGAACACATCCCGATAAGTTCCATTCTGAACCACCGTGAACATGGGGCGGAAGACGGACGGCCACGGACTATTCGTCGTGGCGTCATACATATTCGCCGCAAGCTGGAGCAGACGGTTCACGGCGGGCGTGTAAACAAACTGATCGTTTACATAAACCGGAATGGCCGTCACGCCAAACGCATTCGTCGTGATTGCGCCAAACGTGTTCGTAAAATAATTAAAATTCTGGGAGCGCCAGTTGGCCGTGTAATGTTGCAACATGACGTTCGCTGCGTTGGTGAAAAACCGCAGCGGCGTCCACGCGGTGCAATTCGTCTCCGCGCCCGCAATCACATTGCCAGCGGCGTCGAGGTTGTCGTAATTCAGATTCATCCGCGCATCGTCCACTGTGGAATCCGTGCCAAGCTGGTCGAACATCCGGTAAAATGTGTAGCGGTCGTAGAGATTGGTGGTGCTGCCCGCAGCCGCAAGGCGGTTCACAAAAAAGCTAGAGCTTTTGGTGGCGTCAAATAATTCAGACGGCAACGCAAAAAAACGATTTGTGTTGTCGGATGCGTCCCACGGGCCGACCGCGATGGTAAGGCTGTTGGGCGTTGGTAAAACGGTGGTCGTCATCAGCGGCCCCAGCGTATAGCCGTCCACATTTCCTTTCGCGAGGGCGTTCAATAAACCTGACCACGGCGTCGCCAGCGTATTGAAGTTATTACCGTAGCGCCACGCGAGCAGCGAACCGGCATCGTAAAACGCATTGCCGCTGTTGGCGAATCCGGTGGTCGCGCGATTGTATTGGTAATAATTTCCGAGCGGCGGATTCCACTGGTTCGTGTTTAGGTCCGCGAGAAAAGCGGCGAGGTTCAATTCCCAGGTGCCGACACCTTCGTTGCGAAAGTAGCCGTCGTTCGCGGCGATGTTGGCGAGCATACTTGAACTGGGACTCAAGACCTGATTATGAATAAAATTCAAATCCAGTCCGTTGCCGACGGGCTGCGCGAAAAAGGCGTAGCGCGCGACAAATTTATTGTTCGGCGAATGCGGCTGGTCAGGGCGTTCCAAAATACCAATCCATTCGGGATCGCCCGCCGTGGTGTAAGGCGGATTATTGGTCTCGAACTGGCCGTTGCGATTCAGGTCGAGATAATAACGGAAGTCGTTCGTGCCGGTGTTGCGGTTGTAAACAAATACCGGCGCGCGCGGGAGCAAATAAAGATTGGCGATGTTCTGGATGAGGTCGTTGCCGACAATTGAATTCCCATTCGGATAATTATAGCTGACGTTAGTAAGATTCGCGCCCGCCACAGTATCGTAACCTACGCCACTAATGTAATTCGTCGAGACGAGCAGCGAGTAATTGTAAGGATTGGTCGTGGATAAAATGTTCGCGACGATTTGCGCCTGCGCGGCGGCGAGCGCGGAATCAGTGGCGAGCCGCGCGGTGGCGGTGTCCGTGGTGGTGGTGACGGAATTACGTTCGCGCCGCGCGATGGCCAGAAACGCCACCGCCATGACGAGCGTGACGGACAACAAAATGAGCGTGATGACGAGGGCGATGCCGGAGCGGGAGTGACGAGTGGCGAGTGATGAGTGGCGAGCAACCCGCGCCGCGCCGTTACGCTCGTCACTCATCACTTGCCACTCATAACTTTTTGATTTTAGTTTCATTGGTAGGCCGTGGGGTCAACGTTGGGGATGCTCACGCGCTGGCGGAAGATATGGACATTGCCGGATTTGTCGGACAAATACTGCGCCTGCAAGGCCGTGGTGGGACGCGATTCGGCGCGCGCCAACACGCGGTCTTCCAGCACGCCGAGTTCTAATTCCACCGAGGCGGGAACGGTGTTGCTATACATATACAATTGCGGTTCGCCGTAAGCGGTGGGACGCAAATAGATGTTTTGTGCGTTGGTGTAGTTGTAAACATTGTTGTTGATCCACGCGCCGTTTGTATCGTAAGCGTGCACCGTCAAATGCACCACGCCATCCATGAGATGACTCATGTTGGTGTATTGCGAGTTCATAAAATTGTAATAAAGAACCGAAGGCGACGTGGCGATGTTGGTTTCTCCGTAAAACCGATAGAGTGGATACAACGGACTGGTCGAGGTGGCATCCACGATGTAACCGGTGGCTGTCCACTTGTCATTATTGCGACCGAGCACGAAGAAATAATTCAACACATTAGTGCGCGACTGCGAACTGCCCGGCAATGCCTGCGTCAACGGCATGTAACTACTGTTCGTATTGACGAAAAAATTTACAGGACCATTATTTGTTCCGTAAGACGGCGTCATCGCGCGCAAGTCGGACGCCATCAATTCCATCGCGGCGCGGCTGCTTTCCAGCACGTCGGATTGCGTGACGCTGGCGCGGAAGGCGCGTTGCGTGCTGGTGAACACCGCCATCAACGCCAGCACGATGAGCGACATCAGCGACACCACCACCAGCACTTCCACCAGCGAGAACGCGGCGGAGCGCGCCCGTCTCGGGCGCAGCAATGTGAACCCTGCCAACGCCTCCGAAAAATCTAAATCAACCGGTCTTTCGCCATTGCTGCGCCCGGGGACGGGCGCGCTCCGGCCAGCACCGCCCGCTGACGGTCGGATTCGCAACTTGCGACTTTCAACTTGTAACTTATTTTTCACGGTGCGGTGTTGAAATACTGCGGACGATAATAAAAATAAATGCTGCCAGCCGGATCGGCCGCCAACTGACCGGCCACGGACGCACGAAAAGTTTGGCGGCCACCACCCACATTGCCATTGGGCAGTTGCGGCCAGAGAAACGTCAGCCGCAGTTCGTGCAAATTGCCATTCAGCTGTTTGCTGAAACCGGCCAGCGGACTGTTCGTGTCCGACGCCACCGCCGCGTTCACGCAATACACGCGATAGGTAAAACTGTCGTCGCGCATAATCTGGTTGTCCTGCGGCGGTTTTTCCGCCGCCAGTCCGCTCATGGAACGGACGTAGGCGATGATGTGATTGCTGTAACCGTTGACCGGCGTAAAGGCCTGCGGGATGTCGCTAAAATCAGTAAATTCCGGCGTGCTCAAAATCCCAACAATGTTTGCGCCCGAGGTCAGCGAATAGGCGCTATCCCAGCCGATGGTGGAATAAGATTGAATCGTTCCGCCGTTGTAAGTGGCGCGATAATTGGTGATGGCATAGACGCTGTTCGTCAAACTATCCATGCCGCGCGCACCGCTGCGAATGGCTTCGAGCAACACGGTCGCATCCTGATTGATGACGGTCTCTTCGCGATTATCGCGCTGCGTGTTCATGCCGTAAGGCAGCACGCCAATAATCGCCACGAGCGCAAAGCCAATGATGGCGAGGCAAATCGCAATTTCAATCATCGTGAAACCGGCGGAGTGCGCCCGTCCCGGGCGCAGCGATATGAACCTTGCCGATGCCTCCGAAAAATCCAAGTCAATTGGTCTTTCTCCGTTGCTGCGCCCGAGGACGGGCGCGCTCCGGCCATTGCCGCCGCCTGCGGGTGACGGCATTCGCAATTTGAAATTTGTATTTTGAAATTTCATTGAACTTTTTGGCGCAACTCGGTGGCGCGGCCCGTGAGCCGGTCAATGTGAATCACGGTGAACATGGAATTGGTGCTGTTGCCCGGCGGATTTTCCTCAACGTCCGGCGCTGCAAACTGCAACGCCTTGTTGACATCCGTCGCGTAGGCCACCGTGCCTTGCGCGAGCGGAATAAATTCATCATTCGACGCGAGACTTGTGCCGTCCACCGTAAGCTGGCCGAGATAGTTAAAGGCGATGAAGGGCAGATACGGCGTGAGAAACAAGCCGCTGTAATTAAAATTGGTCTCGTTCGGAAACGGGAAAAGGTTGGTGTAATTAAAGGAATTGATCTGGTAAGTCGCCCCAATGTTAGCGATGGGATATGAGGCGAATCCGGGATAATACGCCAAGTTAAATTTATTGGTGGCGATAAACGCACCATCCGGCAGCGACTTCCATTCGGAAAGATAACGTGAGAAACCTTGCCCCGGTTGGTCGCCGACGGAACGGAGTGAAAGAAAATTGTAGCCAGTGTATTGTTTATCCAACAGGTTCTTCGTTGCTGTTGTTTGCAAACTCGCCGATAGATTCCAAATGGCCGGCACAAAAACCATATAGACCGTCGTGTGCTGGCTGATGGCAAGTTGCCGCGCACGACCGACATCATCGAGCAACTGGCGCGCGGCACTGATCTGCGCGTTAGACTTGCCAAGATTTTTCAGCGCGGGCACGGACAACGCCGCGAGGATGCCGAGAATGGAAATGACGACGAGCAATTCCAGCAACGTGAAGGCCGGACGATTGCGGAGTGTGGATTGCGGATTACGGATTTTTCCACAATCAGCTTCGACTCCGCATGAACGCATCGCTCGCACAAAAAATTACCAGCTCAGGACGTTGTCTTTGTTGATGCCAGTGTTGGCCGCGCCGGTGCCATATTTTCCGTCCACGCCGGCAGACCAGACCATGACTTTGCCGTGATAATAAAAATGGTCGCCGTTGCCGTTGGCATCAACCGGATTGAATAACCCATTGTATCCCGACTTACTGTTGGCACCGTTTTGCGAAACGCTTTGCAGCGAATACAAGTTATCGCTGGTTCCCTGTTCGTTGTAACTCGAGTTCATGGTGATGATATACGGATTGCCCCACGGGTCGCGGTAAATGCCGGTGATGTCCACACCGCCGGGCGGATGTGGATCATTCGTCGCCGGATCATAGCCGGATAATTTGGGCGAAAGATACTTCACCTGCTTCGGATTTTTTACATGGTTAGCATTCGCGGTCACGGTGCCGTTCGGATACGCCGTCAAATCCATGAGAATGGCAATGACGTTGTTGTTGTTGTCATAACTGGTTCCGTGAGCTCCGGCAGAATAGGCAACCTGCCCCGTGGTGAAATCACTTGTTCCGGCGGCGGCAACTTCATTCGTCGTCATGGGAAACCGGCCATAATCCTGATCGTAAGCATTAATGGCGGCGACGATAGCGCTCATCTCCGTCTGTGCCTTGGCCTTGTTAGCCGCGTCTTTCACTTTGGTCAGCACCGGCAATAACATCGCCGCCAGAATGCCGATGATGGCGATGACGACGAGCAATTCGACAAGGGTGAACGCCGAGCGGCGGCGGAATGAAGCAGAATTATTTTTCATAGGTTGAACAGGATTTTCAGGACAGACAGAATGCCGCAGAATCGGCGCTTCGGCCAATGGTTTTGTAGCCGCGCCGCGCTGGATGGC
>CAILDU010000169.1 GCA_903833055.1 uncultured Verrucomicrobia subdivision 3 bacterium
CTCGCCATCCTTGTAATCCTTGCGATAGCTCTTGAACAATTTGATGACGCCTTCCTTCTGCACCTGCGCGAAACTTTTGTGGACGAGCGAACGCATATCGCCCTTGTGATCTTCGTTCGGGCCGAAAACGTTGAAAAATTTCAGGCCGCAAATCTTGTTCAAAATGCCGGCGCGTTTGGCGTGCAAATCGAAAAGGTGCTTCGAGTAGCCATACATATTCAGCGGGCGCAGCGTGTCGAGCGCGGCCTCGTTGTCTTCCATGCCCTGCGCGCCGTCGCCATAAGTTGCGGCGGACGACGCATAAACAAAGCGCGCTTTGTTTTCCAGCGACCAATGCGCGAGGTCTTTGGTGAACTGGTAATTATTTTTGGCGAGAAACGTCGCATCTTTTTCCGTCGTGGCCGAGCACGCGCCCATGTGCAACACCAGATCAAATTTCCCCAGCGCACCGCTTTGCAAACGCGATTGCAAGTCGGCGGCCTCGACGTAATCGGCGAAGCGCAGCGGCGTGAGGTTGCGCCATTTTTCGTCCGTGCCGAGAACATCGCAAACAACAATGTTGTCGCACCCGCGCCGGTTCAGCGCCCAAACGAGCGCGCTGCCAATGAAGCCTGCGCCGCCGGTCACCAGCACGCGCGCGTCAGAAAAATCATTGGGCTTCATAAATTTATTTTACCAGCCGAGGACGTGGGCGAAAATCAGCGGCGCAACAATCGTCGCGTCGGATTCGATGATGAATTTCGGCGTCTTCACGCCGAGTTTGCCCCAGGTGATTTTTTCGTTCGGCACCGCGCCGGAATAACTGCCGTAGCTCGTGGTCGAATCGCTGATCTGGCAGAAATAACCCCAGAGCGGGACGCTGGTGCGCAGCAAATCCTGATGCAGCATCGGGACGACGCAGATCGGGAAATCGCCGGAAATACCACCGCCAATTTGGAACATTCCAAGCGTGCTCTTCTTCGTGGCGGTCTTGGTGTAATGCTCCGCAAGCCACGTCATGTATTCAATGCCCGTGCGGACGGTGTGGACATTTTTGATTTCGCCACGAATGACCGCCGCCGCATACATATTGCCAAGCGTCGCGTCTTCCCAACCGGGCACGACGATGGGCAAATTCTTTTTCGCCGCCGCGAGCATCCAAGAATTTTTTGGGTCAATCTGATAATACTTTTCGTATTTGCCGGAGAGCAAAACCTTGTAGAAAAATTCGTGCGGGAAATAGCGTTCACCCTTTTTGTCGGCGTCGGTCCAGACTTCGAGCATGGCTTTTTCCATGCGGCGCATCGCTTCGCCTTCGGGAATGCAAGTGTCGGTGACACGATTCATGTGACGTTCGAGCAACGCCTGTTCGTCTTCCGCCGTCAACGAGCGATAGCCGGGCACGCGCTCGTAATAATCATGCGCGACGAGATTGAAAACGTCCTCCTCCAGATTCGCGCCGGTGCAAGTGATGAGATGCACTTTGTCCTGACGAATCATTTCCGCGAGCGACAATCCAAGTTCCGCCGTGCTCATCGCGCCGCCGAGCGTGATCATCATTTTGCCGCCGCCCTTGAGATGCGCGACGTAGCCCTTCGCGGCGTCCACGAGCGACGCGGCGTTGAAGTGGCGATAATGGTGCTGGATGAATTTGGAAACGGGTCCGCCGGTGAGTAGAGTCGGTTTGGTCTGCTTTTTCTTGGCCATAGTTTTGAAAATTATTTCCACAAACGATACGCGAGCGGACGTGAATTCCAATCTCAAATTGAAAAGGAATTGAATCTCACGCAAAGGCGCAAAGCCGCAAAGCCGGAGCAAAACTGCAGCTGAAATTTTTTTAACCTTCGCGCCTCCGCGTCTTTGCGTGAGATTTGCCGCAGCAAGATTTATTGCACCGCCACCAAATTTGGCTGCGCCTGCGAAAGGTTGCCTTTGACGTTGCCCTCAAACTTGGCGCGGATAATGACGTTGTGCGTGCAAGTCGTATTGTTGACGCGGAAGGCCGCACCGCCGCAGTTCATCGCAATCAGATTCGTGAACGAATTATAGACGCACTCGGTCTGCGGCGCGGGACCCCAGCCTTGCGCCGTCTGCGTTTCAGAATGCGCCATGAACACGCCATGATGATGGCTATTGTGAATCGCGACGTTGTAAAAATTATTCTCGCGACTCGCGCGCATGAAAATGCCGAGATCGTTTGCGTTCAAAACGGCGTTGCTGATGACGTTGTGGTTGAAGGCGAGGTCGAGCGAAATGCCCGCGCCCGGATTGTCGTGCAAATTGAGATTCGCAAAAAAACTGTCCGTCGTCAGGTAGCAAGCGAGACCGTCGAACTCATTATCGAACGCGTTCAAATCGCGCACGGTCAGTCGCGTCACGCCGAGCGTTGTGACCAATCCGCCCGAACGATTGCGCGCCGTCGCAACGTGTTCCACTGTTGAATCACTCACGCTTTGAATCGTAATTCCATTATTGCGAATGTCCGAACCTTCGCCGGAAAGTTTCCAGAGTTCGCGCTGCTGATGAAAACGATTGCCATCAATGAACAGATCGCTGACGCGAAGATTTTTTACGATTTTCTGCGGATGATTGACCGGCTCGCCCATGATGATGACTGGGCAATTCGCATTATCCGCCAGCATCAAAACGGTCGCCGCACCGGAACCGCGCAGCGCTTGCGAATCGCGCTGCAAAACGATGGGTTGGTGAATCTCGAATTTTCCCGCCGGTAAAACCACTTCACCACCGCCAGCGGGCAAAGCGTCGAGCGCGGCTTGGATTTGGCGATCCGAAACGCCGGCGCTCAAATTAATCACGGCCGGTTCAGCAACCGGCGATTGCGAGGCGGCCAGACCGAGCAGCGAGAAGAACAAAAGGCAAAGGATTGCCACGATTTTTCCCGGCGAGCCGGTTCCGACCGTCTGATTGAAGTTCGTTTTCATAACCAACGAGACCTTGCGACCAATCAGTGTTTACAACCCAATTTCGTCCAATTAAAAAATTCGTCCAGTAAATAATTCAGTTTTCTTAATAATTTTTTGCAGCCAGCTAATGACCTGCTTCGGGGATTTTCTACCCGCGAAATGGAAATTCGCGTTTCGTTTCCGGTTTCCCAACGCGGCGGAAGCGGTTATGCTCCGCGCGAAATTTATGCCGACCAAAAAAATTTCCGACAACGCGACGCCTGCCGAACTCGGTTTTACTTTTCCCGCCGAATGGGAAAAGCACGAAGCGACGTGGCTCGGCTGGCCGCATAATGCGAGCGACTGGCCGGGGAAATTTGAAATCATCCCGTGGGTTTACGGCGAGATGGTGCGACACATTTCCGCCGGCGAAAAAATTAATCTCATCGTGCGCCACAAAAAAGACGAGGCGCACGCGCGGCATATTTTCAAACACGTCGGCGTGGATTTGCGAAAAATCAAATTTGTCACGCACCCGACGAATCGTGGCTGGACGCGTGACACTGGACCGATCTTTGTTAGAAAAGCGGAAAGCGGAAAGCGGAAAGCGGAAACAGCAATCGTGCATTTCCATTTCAACGGCTGGGCGAAATATAATAATTGGCGCAAGGACACCAAGGTTCCTGAAACCGCTGCGAAACTGCTCGGCAAAAAATTATTTCACGCGGAATGTCCGATTCCGCCTTCAACTAAAAATTCAAAACTAAAAACTAAAAACTTTGTAATCGAGGGCGGCGGCATTGAGTTGAACGGACGCGGCACGCTGATTTCCACCGAGGAATGTTATCTCGATCCGAAAATCCAGGTGCGTAATCCTGGTCTCGGCAAAAAGGAGATTGAGACGACGTTGAAAAATTATCTCGGTGTCAAAAATATTTTCTGGCTGGCGAAAGGCCCGAAAGGCGACGACACGCACGGCCACATTGACGACATCTGCCGTTTCGTGAACGCCAAAACGCTCGTGCTCGTGCGCGAAAAAAATCCGCGCGACGAAAATTACCGGCCGCTCGCGGAAAATTGGGAGCGCATCAAAGATTTGCGGCTCGAAGACGGCGGCAAGCCGGAAGTCGTGGAGTTGCCGATGCCGTCGCCGCTTTATTTTGACGGCGTGCGGCTGCCGGCGAGCTACGCGAATTTTTACA
>CAILDU010000170.1 GCA_903833055.1 uncultured Verrucomicrobia subdivision 3 bacterium
CGTCAAAAAGGTTGTGGCCAAAGTTAAGAATAATTCCGTGCAAAGTAACCGACAAAATGTCCCTGCGTGCGAAATTTCTGCGCCACCGGAAGCCGCCGCCGCATGCCACACGCGCGCGGCGAAACTTTTAAGCCCGGTGCCGCCTGCCGCCGCTTGTATTCGCTGAAATTGATTTTGTTCACCACGTCATTCACCACCGCCGCGTCAAAACCGCGCGCCACAATGGCCGCCTGGCTCAAGTTATTAACGACATACAAATCCAAAATCGCATCCAGAATTTCATACGGCGGCAACGAATCTTGATCCGTCTGCCCCGGACGCAGCTCCGCGCTCGGCGGCTTGGAAATGGAATCGGCGGGAATGATTTCGCGTTCGCGGTTCACCCATTGGGAAATTTTATACACGTCCGTTTTCAACACGTCAGCAATCGGCGCGAGCGCGCCATTCATGTCGCCGTAAAGCGTGCAATAGCCCACGGCCATTTCCGATTTATTGCCCGTCGTCAACACCAGCGCGCCGAATTTATTTGAGAGCGCCATCAAGGTCACGCCGCGCAAACGCGACTGGATATTTTCCTCCGCCTCGTTCGGCTTCGTGCCCGCAAAAACTTTTTCCAACTGTTTTTCCACCGCCAGAAACACTGGTTCAATCGGCAAAACTTCGCAACGAATTTTCAAATTCCGCGCCAATTTTTCCGCATCCGTCAAACTGCCTTCGCTCGAATAGCGCGCTGGCATCGCCACGCCGAGAACATTTTCCGCGCCCAACGCATCCGCCGCGATGACCGCGATGAGCGCCGAATCAATCCCGCCGGACAAACCGAGAATTACCGATTTAAATCCGCACTTGTGAACGTAATCGCGAATCCCCAATGACAGCGCGGCAAATAATAATTCCTCGCGCGCGGGAAATTCATTTCCGCTTTCCGCTTTCCGCTTTCCGCTTTCGCCCAAATCCACCACCAAAATGTCTTCGGCAAAACCTTGGCCCAGCGCGATAATTTCTCCGCTCACATTCAGCGCGACGCTGTGGCCGTCAAAAATCAATTCGTCATTCGCGCCGACGGCGTTGACCTGCGCGAGCGGAATTTTTTCATCGCGCGCCACGCGGCGCAGCATTTCCAAACGCGTTTTTTCTTTGCCGTCATGCCACGGCGACGCCGACAAATTCAAAATCATTTCCGCGCCTTGCGCCACGAGTTCGCGCACCGGATCGCGGCGATACAAACGCGCCGGCCAAAAATCCTCATCGTTCCAAATGTCCTCGCAAATCGTAATGCCGATTTTTTTGCCGCGAAAAATGAACGGCTCTACGGTTTTCGCCGGTTCGAAATAGCGGTCTTCGTCGAACACGTCATACGTCGGCAATAAACTTTTCGTCGTGCGCCAGACGATTTTTCCGTTTTGCAAAACGGCGGCAGCATTTTTCAAGGCGCGGCCGGGACGTTCAGAATTTTTTTCGACATAGCCGACACACAACGGAATTTCACCAATGTTGGCGGCGGTTTCCTGCAATGCGGCGAGGCTGGCTTCAATAAAATCCTCGCGCAGGAGCAGGTCGCGCGGCGGATAACCGCACAAAAATAATTCCGGCGCGAGGACGAATTCCGCACTGCGCGCGACGGCCTCCGCGTAGGCGCGCACTAGTTTTTCACGGTTGGCCGCGAACGCGCCGATGGTCGGATTAAGCTGGAGCAGGCCGAGGCGCATTTATGATTTATGATTGGCGATTGAGGATTTCAGAATCACGCGCCCATCGTAAATCGTAAATCGCCAATCGTAAATTCATTCTTCCACGCCGTGCAACGCGGCGGCGAGACTCGCCAGATGGCGTTCGATAGTGAAGTTGGCGAGAAAATGGTCGCGCGCGAGTTCGCCGCTTTTTACTGCCAGCACTTTCAAAATGGTCGCGGCGATTTCATCCGCGTCCTGTCCGCTGACAAGGCCGGGATATTCCGACGGCAGCATTTCGGGCAATGAGCGCCAGCGGGTCGTGACGATGGGCAAACCGTGCGCCATCGCTTCAATTAAATTTACCGGCTGATTTTCGCCGAGGTAACGCGTCGGAAATAAAAATAAATCTGCCTCGCGCAACAGAGTGCTTTTGCGTTCGCCGGAAACAAATCCGGCGAGTTGAACGGTGGCAGCGACTTCGGGATTTTTTTGGCGCTGCGCGAATTCCGTCTGCTCGTCGTAAGTGACAAAATTGCCGGCAACGGTGAGTTGCAACCGCAGCGGCAACTTGCGCGCGGCCAATTCGCGGTTGGCTGCAAGCACGCCGTCCAGCGCGGCGAACAAACCTTTTTCCCGCGTGCAGTGCGCGAGGAAAAGAATTTTGACCGTGACGGGTTCGCCGGAATAATTGCCGGAAAAAATTTGTTGCCGCTGCTCGAATCGCGCGCGGCGGTGCGGACGGAGAACCGTTTCAAAATCGCGGCATGGATCGGGAATGCCGTTGTGCACAAGGCTGACGCGGTGCGACAGCAGTTTTTCCGCGTCGGCAAAATTGTAGCGCGACAGC
>CAILDU010000171.1 GCA_903833055.1 uncultured Verrucomicrobia subdivision 3 bacterium
TCAATTTCACCCGCGTGTTTGCGAAACAATTCCGCGCATTTGCGCGCGTCGTTGTGCGTTTCAACGCCACCAAGTTTGGAATCTTGTTCGCCAAGTTGAATTGCTTTGACGCCAAGTTTCTCAAAAAGTTTGGCGATGTCCGCGCGCGCCTCGGTGACGAGGTGATCGGGAAAAAAATCGCGGTTGCCGTAAATGACGCCGAGCGTCGGCGTCGAGTTTTTGACACTTTTCATAATCAGGGATTTTGCTGTGACTAGGGAACAGCTTTGCGGGCGGCAGAAGCAAGCGGATTTTTTGACGCGCGTGCAGTTTAGCACTATTCTCAAATAGTTTGGCGTTATAAATATGACTGAAACGCGCAAAATGGGTTAATACTAATTGTCCCAACCAAAGTTAATGCACTTGAAATCTGCCACGGCACAACTGTCCCGGCTCATCGTCTGTGCGACGATGGGTATCGGCGCGTGCATTTTTGTCCAAGCTGTTCAAGCCGCCGGAGATGAAACCGTGCGCGTCCGCGCCGCCGGCTTCGAACTCGGTGCGGAGAAATCTGTTTCCGGCGGCACGAATCATTTGGCTCTGGCGTTGGCTGTGTCAAATCCAGTCGCGCTGCCGTTCGGCCAATCAGCCATCAAACAAAGTTCGCAACCGGCACGGTTTGGACCAAATCCAGAAAAGCCTTATTTCACCGTGCGATTCGCGTTGCCGATTCCGCCGGAAAATGGAACGAATCTTGACGCGGCGCTCGCGGGCATTGACCCGATGGTGTTCACGCACAACCATTCGCCGGGCTTTGAGATTCTGCCGAACGGCGACGCGCTCGCGATTTATTTCAGCACGCCGCCGGGCTTGGCCGAGGCCGATGTTTCAACTTCTTTTATTCAGGCGCGTTTGCGCTACGGTTCGGAGGATTGGGATTTGCCGGAACTTTTTTTTAAGACGGAAAAATACAACGACCAGTCCGGCCTGCTTTGGAACGACGGCGGAAAAATCCGTTTCTTCGGCGGCGGACGCGGCTTGTCGGATTTTGTGCCGTTCAAAATGACGGTTTCAACGAACAGCGGTGCGACGTGGAGTTTGTCGCTACCGCAACTGGATTCGCCCGCGACCAATTACACCGCGCAACCCATCACGAGTGCGTTTCGTGGCGCGGACGGCGCAATTTATTTCGCGATGGACGGTGACAAGGCGACGAGCTTTTTATGGCGCAGCGCGGACGACGGAATTCACTGGCGCGACATGGGCGGGCGCACCGGCGGGCGTCATTCCGTGATTGTGCCGCTCGATGACAAAGGCGGCTTGCTTTCCATCGGCGGAAAAAATGCGGCGGTCAATGGCTGGTCACCGGAAAATGTTTCAACCAACTTTGGCGCGAGTTGGAGCGAAAGTGTTGCGTCACCATTTCCGCCACTCGGCAGCGCGCAACGGCCTTCGCTCATCAAGCTCGCGGACGGAAATTTATTTTTCGTGAGCGACGCGTATTTGCACAAGATCGTCCGCGCGCCGCCAACGAATTGGAATTTTGGCAGCGGCTGCTTCGTCGCCATTTCGACCAATAACGGCGCGGCCTGGCGCATTAAGTCGCTGCCCGTGCAATTGCCGAATCACGAGCGCGGCACGAACGGCACGCTCGGCTACGTCACCGCGCGGCAGGCGCCGAACGGCATCATTCATATCCTCTCGACCGAGACGCAGCCGTGTCTGCATTACGAATTAAACGAGGCGTGGATTTGGTCGGACGCGGGCGACCTCACGCCGGAAAATTCCGGCGGCAAAATAAAATCGTTCACCGAAAATTATCCGAATGGAAAATTGCGTTCGGAATGGCGCGCGCGGATTTGTGCGGATGGCCGCTATTTGCTCGATGGCAAGGAAACTGACTTTTACGAGAGCGGCGCGAAGCAGCATGAAGTCACTTACGCGAACGGACGCAAAATCGGCGTGGAAAATTTTTGGTCGCCAAGCGGAGACAAAATTTGGACGTGGGTGCGTCATTCAAACAATACCGGCGTGTGGACGCAATTCTGGCCGAACGGTCGCAAGAAAATTGAATCCACTTGGAACACCAAACCGGAAGCGCGCGATTTGCCGCGCAACTTTTTTGGTCTCGTCGCCAACGGGCCGGTGAAACAGTGGAACGAAGACGGTTCGCTGAAATTTTCCGGTAACTTTTCCGATGGTTTGTTGTTGAAGGAGGCGGGACGCTGACATGAATTCACTCCGCACATTGGACTTGGTCGTCATCGCGATTTATTTCATCGCCATCGCGGCCATCGGTCTGAAATTCGCGCGTCGGCAGACCACGACCGAAGCGTATTTTGTCGCGCGCCGTTCCATTCCCGCGTGGGCGATGGGGCTTTCGATGTTCGCGACGATTATCAGCAGCATCACGTTCATCGCGTATCCCGGCGCGGCGTTCAAAGGCAATTGGAACCAGC
Organism: uncultured Verrucomicrobia subdivision 3 bacterium; assembly: GCA_903833055.1. Lineage (GTDB taxonomy): Bacteria > Verrucomicrobiota > Verrucomicrobiia > Limisphaerales > UBA11358 > UBA11358. The sequence continues at coordinate 2,439 of CAILDU010000171.1, forward strand.
TTGTGCCCGGCTTCATGGCGGTCGGCGTGCTGCTGTTGCTTGGCACAATTTTAATTTCATTTTTCCGCCACGCCGTCGGCATGAGCGCGTATGAATATTTTGAAAAGCGTTTTGGTTACGGCGCGCGCGCGTATTCCGCGCTGGCGTTCGCGGCGGGACATTTTTCCAAAATGGGTTTTGTGCTGTTCACCATCACGACGGCGCTGTGCGGCATGACCGGCTGGGACAAATATAATGTCATCGTCGGCGTCGGCATCGTGACAATTATTTATACGCTGTTCGGCGGACTCGAAGCCGTCATCTGGACGGAAGTGCTGCAAGGCATCGTGAAAATTATCGGCGTGCTGGTGGTGCTGGGCGTTTTAATTTCCATCATGCCCGGCGGCGCGAGCGCGGCGTTTCAACTCGCGTTGGAGAAAAATAAATTCAGCCTCGGCAGTTTTGATTTTAATCTTTCGCAGAACGGAAATTTCTGGGTGATGCTGCTCTACGGCGCATTTTTTTACCTTCAAAAATACGCTGCCGATCAGACGCTCGTGCAGCGTTACCTCGTCGCCAAATCCGACCGCGACGCGCTTAAGGGCGTGGCGATGGGCGCGCTTTTGTGCGTGCCCGCGTGGGCGGGCTTTATGCTCGTCGGCACGTTGTTGTGGGCGTATTACCAGTTGTCCGGCGAAACTTTTCCCGCGCAATTGCTCGACGGAAAAGGTCAAGTCATCGCCGACCGCGTGTTCCCGTTTTTCCTGACGACAAAAATCCCCGCCGGACTTGCGGGCATTTTCATGGCCGCACTTTTTTCCGCCGCGATGTCCACGATGTCGTCCGACTTGAACTGCCTTTCTGCCGTCGGTGTGGAAGATTATTACCGCCGCCTGCGTCCGAACTCGACCGACAAACAACGTTTGTTCATCGGAAAAATTATTGTCGCCGTCAGCGGCGCGTTGGCCGTTGGCATCGGTGCGTTCATCGCGCGCAAAGGCGAAGGCGTGTTGACGCTTTATTACGCCGCCACGGCGATTGTCGCCGCCGGTTTGGCGGGAATGTTCCTGCTCGCGTTCTTCACTCGCCGCGCGAACAAGCAGGGGCTTTGGATTGGACTTGTTTCCGCGCTCGCGTTCACCGCGTGGGCGGTTTTGACGAGCACAAAAGGCGGCGACGGAAATGTTCTCCTCGATCTGCATCAATTTAATTACACCTGGCCGAGCGTGATGCTCGGCGTCATCGCGCACCTCATCGTGCTGACCGTTGGCTACGGCGCGAGCTGGTTTTTTCCGGCAGATAAAAATGTAAAGACCGAGTGGACCTTCTGGGGCTGGCTGGAAAAACGCAAAATGTTGAACGCAGAAAAAGTTATTTCGGACACGATGGTCGAGGTGAATTCATGAATATAATCACATTGCTCCAACCGCCGCGCATCGTGTTCGGCAACGGCTGCGCGCCGCAATGCGCTGAGTTTCTCGCGGCGCGCGGCGTGAAGCGCGCGCTGCTCGTGTCCAGCACAACCGTATTGCCATTGTTGGGCGCAGTGACAGATGCGTTGAAAAAATCTGGCGTAGATTTTGTCAATTCCGCGCCAGTGGATCGTGAGCCGACGCAGGCGTTGTTTGAAAATATTTTGTCGTTCGCGCGCGCGGAAAAAATTGACGGCGTGCTTGGCATCGGCGGCGGCAGCGCGATTGACGTGGCTAAACTCGTCGCCGCCCTCACGCGCGGAAAACAAACCACGTCGGAAATTTTCGGAACCAATCTGCTCGTTGGACGCGATCTGACACTCGTCTGTTTGCCGACCACGGCTGGCACGGGCGCGGAAGTTTCGCCGAACGCAATTTTGCTCGATGAATCGGACGAATTAAAAAAAGGCGTCGTCAGTCCGCATTTAGTTCCTGACGCCGCATTCGTTGATCCGCTGCTCACGTTGACCGTTCCGCCCGCCGTCACCGCCGCGACCGGACTCGACGCGCTGACGCATTGCATCGAAGCTTACGCCAATAAATTCGCGCATCCCATCGTGGACACTTATGCGTTGTCGGGCGTGAAATTGATTGCGAAAAATCTCGCGCGCGCCGTGCGCGACGGCAATGACATCGAGGCGCGCGCCGCACTTTCGCTTGGCAGTCTTTACGGCGGACTTTGTCTCGGCCCGGTTAATACCGCCGCCGTTCACGCGCTGGCGTATCCGCTCGGCGGACGTTATCACATTGCGCACGGCGTCTCGAACGCGCTGCTGCTGCCGCACGTTTTGCGGTTTAATTTTTCCGCCGCGCCGGAACGTTACGCAGAAATTTCCGCCGCGCTTGGCGTGACGCGCAACGGTTCGGCACTGACCACGGCGGAACACGGCGTGGAATTTCTGACGCAACTTTCTTTCGACTGCGGCGTGCCGCAAAAACTTTCCGACCTGAAAATTCCGCACGACGCGATTCCGTGGTTGGCTGGTTCGGCCATCAAGGTGCAGCGCCTGTTGAAAAATAATCTTCGCGTGCTGACCGAAGCGGACGCGGCGCGGATTTACGAAGCGGCTTACTAATTTGAAATGAACAACGGATCGAAATTTCATGGGGCGGTCGTGCCGCTGGTGACGCCATTTACCGCTGCGGGTGGGCTGGACGAACCGGCATTGGAACGGCTGGTGGACGCGCAAATCGCGGGCGGCGTTGAGGGGATTTTTGTGCTCGGCACGACCGGCGAAGGCGTTCATGTGCCGAGCGAATTGCGCCGTCGCCTCGTCGAGCTGGCCGTCCGGCGCGCCGCCAAACGCACGCAGATTTTTGTTGGCCTCGGCGACGTGCAACTGGCGGATTTGTCGGAGGCGAATGAATCTTTTCACGTCGGTGCGGACGCCGTGGTCGCGCATCCGCCCATCCGCGAAAAGGTCACTCCTGAAAAATTACAAGAGTGGTTTCAGTCAATATTGGAGCGGCTAGAAGGGCCGTTGCTGCTTTACAATATGCCCATGACCACCGGCGTTTCCATTCCGCTCGATGCGGTGGAAAAACTGCTCGGCCATCCGCGCCTCGCCGGTCTCAAGGATTCTGAAAACAATCCGCAGCGGCACGAGGAAATGCTGAAACGCTTCGGCGGCAAAAAAGATTTTTCGGTGTTCATTGGCGTCGGTGCGTTGATGGAAAAAGGGTTGAAACTCGGCGCAGACGGCATTGTGCCGAGCGTTGGCAATCTGATTCCCGACGTGTGCCATCAAATGTGCGTGGCGGCGAAAAATGGCGACTGGTCGGCGGTGGAAAAATCGCAATCGCGAATGATGTCCGTCGCTGGCCTCTACCAAAAAGGCCGCAATTTGAACGAGTCGCTTGCGGCACTCAAAGCGGCGATGCACTGTCGCGGCTTGTGCGCGCCGCAGGTTTTGCCGCCGCTAAAAAAAGTTTCGGAAGCGGAATTGGAAAAAATCCGGCAACAGATGGGCGAGCTAAACTTGCTCAATCAAAAATGAAAAACGCACGGCCAGTATTGGGTTTGACGATGGGCGATCCGGCGGGCATCGGGCCGGAAATTTGTCTGCGCGCGTTGCGCGAGGCGGCGGTGCGGAAAATGTGCGTGCCGGTTTTATTTGGCGATGCAGAAGTTTTGTTACGAGTCGCGCGGGCGGCGAAAATTCCGATGGCGGATTGCCGCGTCGCTTCAATTTCAGAGTTAAAGGAAATCTCGCGCATCACGGAACCGTTCGTGGTGGATTGCGCGGCGATTGTTGCGGCGAAAGTTGTGCCGGGAAAAGTCTCCGCCGCGTGCGGGCGCGCGGGATATATTTATATTGAAAAAGCGATTCAAGCCGCACTCGTCGGAAAAATTGACGGTGTTGTTACCGCGCCAATTCACAAGGAGTCGCTGAATTTATCCGGCGTAAAATTTCCTGGCCACACGGAAATTTTCACCGCGCTCACGAAAGCGCCGCGCAGTTGCATGATGCTCTACTCGGACAAAATCACGGTGAGCATGGCGACGACGCACATCGGTTATCGCGATGTGCCGGGGAAACTTTCGGTTGAGCGCGTGCTGAACGTCATTGAATTGACGGCGCAGGCGATGACGCAACTGTTGCGGCGCGAGCCGCGCATCGGTGTTTGCGGCCTGAATCCGCACGCGGGCGAACACGGACTTTTTGGAAATCGTGAAGAGGAAAAATTTGTCGCGCCGGCGGTGAAGCGCGCGCAGAAAAAAGGTTTTCGCGTGACTGGTCCGCTCGTTCCCGACGCGGTTTTCACCACCGGCCAGCGGAAAAAATTCGACGCCATCGTTTGTCTGTATCACGATCAAGGCCACATTCCGTTTAAGATGCTGGCGTTCGATACGGGCGTAAACATCACGCTGGGCTTGCCGATTATTCGCACGTCGGTGGATCACGGCACGGCGTTCGACATCGCGTGGCAGGGCAAGGCGGAGGCGACGAGTTTGTTTTCCGCAATCAAAGTGGCGGCGGGTTTGGCGGTTGGGAAAAATTTAACCGCAGAGAACGCAGAGAACACAAAGAGGAATTCTCGATGAATTTTTTTTCCTCTGCGCGCTTTGCGTTCTCTGCGGTTAAGCAACTTTTCAATTTCGTATGATTGGTGTCATTGCAGACGATTTGACGGGCGCGGCGGAACTGGGCGCGGTTGGTTTGCGCTACGGTTTGCGCGCGGAAGTCGTCCGCACCGGCAAGCCCGGTGGCGCAGCGGATTTGGTTTGCGTGGACACGGATTCGCGTTCGTGCAAACCGGAAGAGGCGGCGAAACGCGCGGCGGCGGCGGCGAAATTATTGCGCGGCGCGGGCGCAAAATGGATTTACAAAAAAATCGATTCCGTCCTGCGCGGCAATGTGACGGCGGAAGTCGAAGCGGTGATGAAGCAATTGGATTTCAACCGCGCGCTGCTGCTGCCGGCAAATCCTTCACTCGGCCGTATCATCCGCGACGGCGAATATTTTATCAAAGGCGAGCCGGTTCACCGCACCGAATTTGCGAAAGACCCGGAGTATCCGCGCCATTCGCCGCAGGTGTTACGTTTGCTGGCCGAGCCGGAACATTTTTTGGTGCGGCTCGCGAACGGCGAATTGTCCGTGCCGGAAAACACGTTGCTCATCGGGCAGACAGATACGTCCGAGCGCGTGCGGGAGTGGGCGGTCGCGCGCGAAGCGTCGTGGTTGCCGGTGGGCGGCTCGGAATTTTTTGGCGCGCTGCTCAAAGCGGAATTTGCGGGTGCGGCTCCATTGGTGCCGAAAAAAATAAATTTTTCCACCGGCAAACAATTATTTATTTGCGGCACGGCCAGCAAGTCCGTGCAAGTGCTGGTGAAATCATCGCGCGCGGGTGGCGTGCCGGTTTTTGGATTGCCGCGCGAACTGATGTGGGGCGAAAATTTTTCGGCGGGCGCGCGCGAAGTGATTTCGCAGCGCGTCGTCGAAGCTTTCAAAACGAGTCGCCGCGTGGTGTTGTGCGTGGGTTTGCCGCCGGTCAAAGATGTGCCGACAGCGCGGCGTTTGGCGGATCATCTCGTGGACATTGCGGAATTGGTTTTGCGCCGCGTGACGGTAAAAAATATTTTTGCCGAAGGCGGTGCGACTTCGGCGGAATTATTGCGGCGAATGAAATGGCCGCGCTTGGAAGTTCGTCGCGAATGGGCGACCGGCGTTGCGACGCTCGCGGTTGCGGGGGGCGATTCGCAGTGGCTGACCATCAAGCCGGGTTCTTATTCGTGGCCGGAACAGTGGA
>CAILDU010000172.1 GCA_903833055.1 uncultured Verrucomicrobia subdivision 3 bacterium
GTTTGCGCTCACCGATGGCAAGGTCCAGTTCGACAAGAAGGGCCGCCGCATCAATGTGATCGCCGAAGTGGCCGCCGCCGCTGCCGCCGCTAACTAAGCGAATAGTCTCATTTCCAGGCGAGGCCAAGCGCCTCGCCTTTTTTATTGTCGTCGAAGGGTTGAATCGTGAATAGTTAAACCAGCTTGGCGATTCAAAATTTTAACGACGCACCAATTTCATGTTCATTGACGAAATAAAAATTTACGCGCAAGCCGGCCACGGCGGCAAGGGCGCGGTCGCGTTCCATCGCGAGGCTTACATCACCAAGGGCGGGCCGAGCGGCGGCAACGGCGGGCGCGGCGGCAGCGTCATTCTTCAGGCCGATCACGACCTGAACAATCTCATCCATCAGTATTATGTTCCGCGCCTCATCGCGCTCGGCGGTGAAGGCGGCAAGGGCAAGGGCATGGACGGTCACGCAGGAAAAGATTTAATCATCAAAGTTCCGTGCGGCACGCTGGTATGGCAACTCAAGGACACCACGCCGCCGATTGAGAAAAAAATGCGGCGCGATGACGACGAGGAAGAGGACGAAGAGCAAAGCGAAAACATGATGCTCGGCACGAGCACCGGCAAACGTCCGCTCTTCCGCACGTCGCAGGGGAAATCCGCGTTGGAAATTGATTTGAGTCAGGAAGCGGAAGTCGAAGAAACGCCGGATGGCATTGAAAATAAAGGCACGCTCGTCGCCGACCTCACGACGCACGGACAGCAGTTTATTTTGTGCAAAGGTGGTCGCGGCGGATTGGGCAATCGTAATTTTGCCACCGCGCGCCATCAGACGCCACGTTTCGCGCAACCGGGCGAACCGGGCACGGAAGGCGAATATCTTTTGGAACTTCGCATCATGGCGGAGATTGGTCTCGTCGGTTATCCGAACGCGGGCAAATCCACTTTGTTGACCGCGATTTCCAAGGCGCGTCCGAAAATTGCGGCGTATCCGTTCACGACCTTGACGCCGCAGGTTGGCATTTTGGAATACGCTGATTGGAAACGGCTCACCGTTTGCGACGTGCCGGGACTCATCGAAGGCGCGTCCAACAACGTCGGCCTCGGCCACGAATTTCTGCGCCACATCGAACGCTGCAAAATTATCGTGCTGCTGCTCGACATGGCCGGCACGGACAATCGCAAGCCATGGGATGATTACAAGCAACTGCTCAAGGAACTGGAACTTTACGATCCCGCGCTGCTGGAAAAAGATCGCCTCGTCGTCGCGAACAAAATGGACGAAGCCGTCGCCGAAGAAAATTTGAAGCAGTTCAAAAAGAAATTTAAAAAAGTTTCGGTGCTGCCCATTTCCGCCGCGTTCGATCAGGGCTTGGAAAAATTCAAACTGACGATTCGCGAGGCTGTCGAAGCGGCTGAAACTATTTAGATGAGCTTTTCGCCGGCATCAGGGATTTGATGTAATCGTCGTAGTTCAAGCCGTATTGCTGGAGTTTGGGTAGCGCTTCGGGATTGAGCGGATCAAAAGGATGCCAACCAGCTCGGCTTGGCGGTAGAATAATAGATTTCACCCGGCCATTCGGAGCCAACATAAGACTCAAGTCGGGATTGGCCCAGTTCCAATCAAAATTCATCGCCTGATGGCCGATGGGTTGACCGCCGAAAGTTGTATCTTTCAATGCCACCGGACCGGAATGTGTGGCGAGCTCACTGCGCCATGCGCCAACAAATCCATGCCACTGCCAGACGGCGGAAATATGCCAAAGCGATTGCGCCAGCAGCAACGAGGCGCTGAAGGCGACGAAATAATTCTGTCGGGCGGCAAACCATTTCGGGCAGAGATTGACGGCGCAACCTACCAGCAAGAGGCCAAACGGCGTGAAGAGTTGCATCGCCCGGTAGTCATATTGCAGTTGCGTGTTCAATCTGTCTGGCGCAACAACCGGCCAGAGTCCCCAGACAAGCATCACTGTCGCCAGCAGCACAAGTTCCATTTTGAAAAATCGCCGGGAAAAGCCGCGGCCATCGAGGCAGACGACCGCCAGCAGAAAAAGCCAGACGAAACTCCAACCGATGGTCCAGCTTGGAAACAAGAACATCGTTTCAAGTCCCTGCTTAAATCCACCAAGATTGTCCGGCGCCTGCGGATGACGGATTCCATCCACCGCAATAATGGCGGACAGAACCAGCAAGCCGGCGGACAGGCCAAGCCAGACTCGCGACCATTTTTTTTCGCCGCCGCCAAACGTCCGCCACAAAGCCAGTGCTGCCAGCGGTGGCCCAAGAAACAGTAGCGATTCGTAGCTGCATACCAATATGAGCGAAGAAAAAATCAGCGTCGCCGCTGCGAAGGTGGTCAGCGGTTGGACAAATAAAATTACGAAAAGTGCTGGCCAGAAAAATGCGTGGGCGATGCTGTATTCACCGACCGGCATAAAAGCGGCGTTCAGATAACCCACGGCGCAACCCAACATGGCCAGCCAGAAATGTCGCGGCGACAGCCGGCGACAAATCAGCAACACCAATGGCCACGGCAGAAAACAGCCGAGACCAAAGGCGATTTGCAGCGCGCGCAGATTGACTACACCCAGCTTGAGCGCAACGACGACGGGAAATTGCAGGACATACGAGGCACAATTCCGATTTTTTGCGACGGCGACAAAGTTTCCGGCCTTCAGAACTTCAATCAATTGATAAGAACCGTCGGCATAAAGACAGTGCAACGAAATGATGGAACAAACTGCCGAGCAGGCGAAAACGCCGACCGCAAAAATTGTTAGCCACCGCGCCAAGGCTGCGAACGCGGCGTTATCTGCCGTGCTAATCGCCAATGATTGCCTGCTGAAAATCATACGCGCCAGCGCCGGCTACTGGGCCAGCTCCAAAAACCGGATTACGGTGTCGCCGTGTTTGAGCATCTTCACTTCCGTCCACGGCGCGACGATTTCCAGCGTGTCGCGTTTCGTGTGGCCAATCATCAGCCTTCCGCCGGGCGCGAGCAGCTTGGGCAAATTTTTGTCATCAAGCAATTGTTGCGCGAATGAAGTTGAACGGCGATTGACATTTTTCTCGCCGTAAGGTGGATCAGCGAGAATCAAATCAAACTGCTTGCCGCTTTCCGCCAGTTGGTTCATCGCCGGAAAAACATCTTGCGTGCGCGTTTCTAAAATTTCACCGTAGCCAGCCGCGACCGCGTTGCTGCGAATAAATTCCGCGTGGCGATGCGACTTCTCGATGCACAAAACCGAAGCCGCGCCGCGACTCAAACATTCCAAACTTAAAGCGCCACTGCCGGCAAACAATTCCAGCACGCGCGCATCCAACACGCGCGCACCGAGTGAATTGAAGACGGCCTGCTTGACCAAATCAGGCGTCGGTCGAACATCGAGTCCTTTGGGAACTTTCAAAATCCGCCGTGCCGCGTTGCCGCCGGTGATGCGCATGAAGTTTTAATTAAAAATTTCGGCGAAGAACGATTTCATGTCCGCCCACGAACGCTTGTCGGCGCGTTCGTTATATTTTGCGCCGGGCGGATTGTCGTTCGCCATCGGCTGCGTGAAGCTGTGCACCGCGCCGCCGTATTTGATGAGCCGCCAGTCCACGTTCGCATCGCGCATTTCTTTTTCAAACGCCGCGAGGTCTTCCGGTTTTTCAAACGGATCGTCCGCGCCGTGGCACACGAGCACTTTGCATTTTATATTTTTCCCATTGGCGGGCGTCGGCGAATCTAGTCCGCCGTGGAAACTGACAATGCCATTTAATTCCGCACCGCTACGTGCGAGTTCAATGACCGTCGTGCCGCCAAAACAATAGCCAATCGCGGCGACGCGGTTCGTGTCCACCAAATCGCTTTTCTTCAATTCATCCAATCCGGCATTGACGCGCAAACGAAGCAGCGCACGGTCGGTTTTATATTTTGTGGCCTCGGCTCCCGCTTCCTTGATGGATTGCGGACGAATGCCCTTGCCATAAATGTCAGCGCAAAATGCGACGTAACCGAGATTCGCAAGCATCACCGCGCGGTTCTCCTCGTAATCGGTCAAGCCCATCCATTGATGGACGATGAGCACACCGGGGCGCTTGCCGGAAAAAGAATCGTCGTAGGCGAGATAACCTTCGAGCGTCGTGTCGCCTTGTTTGTATTCAATCGTTTTGGTCACGAGTTTAGCCTGCACGGAAATCGCGCAGCCCACCGAGAGGAGCGACAGCAATAATTTTTTCATGCCGCCACTTTAACCGTTTCTGCGCCGGTTGCCAATGGCTTGACACCTTTCGCGCGACACGGATTCTATCCGCGTGCAAACGCTCGAACCGCCAGACTCGCATCATCTCGACGCCGCCATCGGCTGGCTCGGTCTGGGTTGCGCGGACGATTCGCGCACGGAGTTGGAGAAAATTTCCGCCGTCAACCAACTTCATGCCGACGTGCTCGAAGTGCGCTGGACGTTGTGCGCGCATGACCAGCGGTGGAACGATGCGCTGACGATTGCGGAACTGGAGTTGCAAACCGCGCCGGAAGAATCTTCCGGCTGGCTGCATCGCGCGTATGCGTTACGCCGCGTGCGCGACGGCGGATTGCCGCAAGCGTGGGAAGCGTTGTTGCCGGCAGCGGAAAAATTTCCGGCGGAACCGGTCATCGCTTACAACTTGTCGTGTTACGCGTGCCAGATGGAGCAACTCGACAGCGCGCGGACTTGGTTGCATCGCGCCATCAACGCGGGTAAAAAAGATGCCATTAAGAAAATGGCGTTGGCGGATGACGATTTGAAATCGTTGTGGCAAGAAATTCAAGAATTTTGAAAATGGCAAAACCAGTTTTGTCCGTAGCCGGCCTGCGTATTGAACGCGATGGCACAGTGATTTTGCGCGATGTGGATTGGCGCGTTCAGCGCGGTGAACATTGGGTGATTCTCGGTGCGAACGGTTCGGGAAAAACTTCTTTATTGAGCGCGCTCACCGGTTATTTGATGCCGACGAGCGGCGAAGTTTCTGTGCTCGGCGAAACTTACGGCGAATCCGACTGGCGCGAGTTACGGAAGAAAATTGGCCTCGTCAGTTCATCCGTGCGGCAGATGATGGCGGATGAAGAACCGGCGCTGGAAACCGTCGCGAGCGGCAAATACGCGATGATAGATTTCTGGGGGCGGCTGAGCCGCACCGATAAGGTTGAGGCGGTGAAGTTGTTGCGACAGGTCGAATGCGAATACTTGGCCGCGCGTCCGTGGCGCGTGTTGTCGCAAGGCGAACGGCAGCGGGTTTTGATTGGCCGCGCGTTGATGGCAAAGCCACGCGTTTTGATTTTGGATGAGCCGTGCGCGGGACTGGATCCGGCGGCGCGCGAACATTTTTTACAATTCATCCAGCGACTCGGCGCGCAGAAAAATTCGCCGACGCTGGTTTTGGTGACGCATCATGTCGAAGAAATGATGCCGGTATTTTCACACGTTTTAATTTTGAAAAATGGTGCAGTGCTGGCGGCAGGAATTAAAACAAAAGTGATGACCTCAAACAACTTGTCGGAGACTTTTAGCGTGAAGTTAAAACTACAACGCCAACGCGGGCGTTATGCGATGAAGATTGGAAAATCCGCGCCGTAACAACGGCGTTGGCGTCAAAATAATTTATCCGCTGGTTTGGCGAGCAGGCTTAATACGGCCTTCACTTCCGACGGTAAATTTGCACCGTCATAAACGCGGACGCGCCATTGACCATCGGCAAACATTTGCAGGACGATCCGGTTTCCCGCAGGTGGCAGTTGCGAATTATCCTCCGGTAATTTTGCGAGCAACTGGTCAAGCTGCAGAGAATCTTCCGGCGAAAGCTGGCGCACCTCGCCCGGCTCGGCATAAGTGTTAGATACGACATAGCTGCGAAAATTACCGTTGGTGGCAACTTCGGTGGCGGCCACCTTGAGATGGTAGGAAAGGTAGATTCGCTGCACCGGCGTCATGGCAGTGACTGCGGCTTCATCCACTTCGCCGCGCACGCTGGTCACAACCAGTTTCAGTCCGGCTCCGTTCAGCGTCGGGCTGACGGCGGGCTGTTCCATCCAAGGCTTAATCCACTTAGCATAGGTATTCGTGGCTTCGGCGGCGGACAACGACACGGCGGCAATGGAAAAAATAACCGCGACGAAAATGCGGCGATAAAATTTCGCGAGCGATGAGCTTGCCGAAATAAATTTTGATTTGCCGTGCGATTTCATGGATTGAACATTGCGGCCGCTGGTTGTTTTACGCCGCGACTTTTTTTTGCCCCCAGCCGAAAAGCTGTTTGGCTTTGATGACTTCGAAGATTTGCGGCGGAATCAATTTGCTCAACGCTTCGTCTCCGGAATGGATTTTCGCCAGCACTTCGCTGGAATAAATTTTCAGCGCGTCGGGATTGTAGTTCGTGATGTCCACGATGAATTTATTTTCGACGAGATGCTGGTAGAGGTGGCGCAGATGCGGCGCGACATCGAGATTTTCGACGGTGAAAAGCTTGCCGGTTTTTTTGTCGAGCGACGGATAGACGTAAAGTTTCGCCCCATTTTTGAAAAGTTGTCCGAGTGATTCCATCAGTCCGCCAGGTAGGTCGGTGTAAAATTTTTCGTCCAGCACGTCGCGCAAACGCACGAGGCCGATGGGCAGGCCGATGGGCTTCTGCGTGTGGCGCGCAAGATAGGCGAGCAGGCGATGGTAACGGAGAAAATTAGAAATCAACACGGGCTTGCCGAGCGCGCCGAGCGTGTCCACGCGTTCAAGAAAATCGCGGTGGTCAATCGAATCACCAATCTGCAATTGGCGCAGCGTCATCTCGAACATGGCGACGGGTGTTTCGCCGGCGAGTGCGGGCTCCAAAATAAATTGTTCCTGCGCGCGTTCCATCATGTCGAGCATCGGATTGGTGATGGGACGAAAGCTACCGCGTTCGAGCAAAACGGGTTTTTTGTAAAGCAGTTCGCTGGGAATAACACTCTCGCCATCGGCGGTGAACATCGCCGCTTCGGTGAGCCATTGCTCGACGAGTTGCAACGCCATGAGACGATTGTCCACGCCGGTGAAAGCGGGGCCGGAAAATTTAATCATGTCCACTTCCACGCGCTGGCTGGTCAGGCCGTCGAGGAGCGAGCCGATGAGTTTAATGGGGTCGGTGGATTGATAAAATGCGCCGTGAATCAGATTTACGCCAATGATACCAACGGTTTCCTGCTGGCGTGGCGTTTCCCAATCAAGCAAGCGCGTGTGGATAATGATGGTGGACGGATCGCCGTGAGGATGGACTTGAAATTTAATTCCGAGCCAACCCTGACCTTCTTCCATGCCGGGTTTCGGTCCTTGTTTCGTCGCGACAGTGTTGGCAAAAGCGAAGAAAGTTAATTTGTCACCGCGCGTTTTGGCGAGGCGCTTGAGGAGCAAATCATATTCGTGATCGAGCATCGCCGTCAGACGCTTGCGGCTGACGTAGCGTTCCGCCGGACCGTAAATCGCGTCGCTGATCGCCATGTCGTAAGCAGAAATAGTTTTGGCGACCGTGCCGGATGCTTTGCCGACATGAAAGAACCAGCGCGCGACTTCTTGACCCGCGCCAATCTCGGCGAACGTGCCGTATTTTTTCGCGTCGAGGTTGATTTGGAGCGCCTTCTGGCCGGTATTGAGTTTTTCCGCGATCATAATCCTTGCCGAGAACGATACCTAAAATTTTGCCGGAGTCCAACAAGATGCGTTTCGGCTTTTCGTGAAACACTTCTTTGCTACACTGAACTCCATGTATCGCACGCAGGATTTACACGTCAAAGAAATCGTTCCGTTGCTCGCGCCACGCGCGTTGCGGGCGCTCGCGCCGACGCCCGAAGCGGTGAACGCCACCGTCGCGCAATCGCGCGAACGCATCGTCCGCATCTTGAATCAGGAAGACCCGCGTTTGCTTGTCGTCATTGGGCCATGCTCGATTCACGATGAAAAATCCGCGCTCGAATACGCGACGCGTTTGAGCAAGTTGCAAAAGGAATTTGCCGACAAAATGGAAATTGTCATGCGCGTGTATTTTGAAAAACCGCGCACGACGATTGGCTGGAAAGGTTTGATTAACGATCCGCATTTGGACGGCTCGCAGGACATCGAAACCGGTTTGAAACGCGCGCGGCAATTACTGCTACAAATCACCGGCATGGGTTTGCCGGCGGCGACGGAATTTCTTGATCCAATTGTGCCGCAATATATCGCGGATTTAATTACGTGGGCGGCGATTGGCGCGCGCACGACGGAATCGCAGACGCATCGCGAAATGGCGAGCGGACTTTCCATGCCGGTCGGTTTGAAAAATTCCACCGACGGCAGTTTGCAAGTGGCGATTGATGCGATGGGCGCAACGCGGCATCCGCACAGCTTTCTCGGCATGAACGAGGACGGCGCAACGAGCATCGTCCGCACGAGCGGCAATCCGCACGCGCACGTCGTGCTGCGCGGCGGCCGCGCGATGACGAATTACGACGCGGCCAGCATCGCGGCGGCAGAAGCAAAATTGATTTCCGAAAAATTGCCGCCGGTGTTGATGGTGGATTGCAGCCACGCGAATTCGGAAAAGAAATTTGCGAAGCAGGAAGATGTCTGGCACAGCGTGATTGAACAACGCGCGGCGGGAACGAAATCGCTCATCGGCCTGATGGTCGAAAGCCACATCAACGAAGGCAACCAGCCGATTCCAAAAAATATTTCCGAGCTGCGCTACGGCGTGAGCGTTACGGATTCGTGCATCGGCTGGGAAGCGACGGAGCGGATGCTGCGCTGGGGTTACGGGACGTTGAAGAAATAATTCAGCCGGAAAAAATCACGGCCATTGCCATGCGTAAGGGAACCGCAGGCGGTAAAATTGGACGGCCACTTGTGAATTAAAGGTGGACGTCTGGGACGAACCCGTGCCGGAACCAGACCCTTGCCCCGGAATGGGCGGGCCACTTAATCCACCCGCTCCACCGTGATGTGACTCGGCTTTTTCAGGCCAGTTGATGTGTTAGTCTGGGCCACAAGAAAGGACCAGACGATGAAAGGCAAACGGTATACGACGGAAGACA
>CAILDU010000173.1 GCA_903833055.1 uncultured Verrucomicrobia subdivision 3 bacterium
GGCTGATCTCCCAATAAAGATTTTCGATGCGCGCCTTGTCCGGCAATTCCATGACGCCGAGCGTGAACATATTGTGCGCGTCTTCCTTGCGTTCCTGCGCGTCGTGAAACGCCTCAAGCTTGTTGAGCTTCGCGAGATTTTTTTTGATGTCGAGCAGCTCTTTCACGAGTGGATGTTCGCTGTCACCATATTTGAAAGCGTCGCCCTCGCGGATTTTTTCAATCGCACCAAATACTTCCACAATCAAAACGCTGTGATGCGCGACGATGGCGCGTCCGCTTTCGCTGACGATGTCGGGATGCGGCACCTTCTCCGCATTGCAGACATCGGCGATGTAATAAACGATGTCGTTCGTGTATTCCTGCAACGAATAATTCGTCGAGGAATCAAACGCGCTGCGCGAACCGTCGTAATCCACGCCGAGGCCGCCGCCGACATCCATGAACTCAATCGCAAAACCCATCTTCACGAGCTTCGCGTAAAAGCGCGCCGCTTCTTGCACCGCTTTTTTCACCGTCAAAATATCCGGCACTTGCGAACCGATGTGAAAGTGCAGCAGCTTCAAACAGTGACCGAGATTTTCCGCCTTCAACATTTCCGTCGCGGTCAAAAGCTCTACCGTGCTCAAACCGAACTTGGCGTTCTCGCCGCCGCTCTCCGCCCACTTGCCCGCGCCCTTGCTCAACAACCGCGCGCGGATGCCGATGAGCGGTTCCACGCCGAGCGATTTGGAAATCGTGATGATGTGTTTCAACTCCTCCAACTTCTCAACGACCATGATGACGCGTTTGCCGAGCTTGATGCCGAGCAACGCCATCTTGATAAACTCTGCGTCCTTATAGCCATTGCAGATGACGAGACCGCCGAGCTGATTTTGCAGCGCGAGACCGGCGAAGAGTTCCGGCTTGCTGCCAACTTCGAGCCCGAAGTTGAACGGCTTGCCCGCATCGAGAATTTCTTCCACGACTTCGCGGAGCTGGTTCACCTTGATCGGGAACACGCCGCGATATTTTCCGGTAAAATTAAATTCCGCGATGGAGCTTTGGAATGCCTTGTTAATCGCCTCGACGCGATGGCGGAGAATATCCTGAAACCGGATGAGCAACGGAAATTTTAATCCGCGTCCCTTGGCCTCCTCGATGACGTCCGTGATGTCTACGCTGCCGCCCGCGTCCTGCAAGGGTTTGGCGACGACGTGGCCGGCGTCGTTGATGTCAAAATACTTCGCGCCCCAGCGCGTGATGTTGTAGAGGTTGCGCGCGGAATCAATATTCCACGGCGTGTCGTTATTCGGGTTGCTCATCTAGGTTTTGTTGAACGAGCGAACTATAAAAATTCCGGCGCAGAATGCAATCATCACCTTGAAAAAATTCGGTGCCGTTGGCGGGGTGAAATTTGGTTTCAACCGCGTGCAGGCTCAAGGCGCGCAGCAACTCGCGGGAATTCCCGCGACCAATGCTGGGCTGACATAAGGAATTCCCAGCGCCAGACCGCGTAAAATCAGCATGAAAGCGAGCAGGCAAATGCCAAACGGAATTGCCCGGTTCAATTTTTGACGCAGCGTCGGTGGAAATAATTTTCCGGACAGACTTACGGCCAGCAGCATCGGCACAGTGCCGAGGCCGAACCAGGCCATGTAAAAAATTCCGTCACGCATATTGCCGCGCGAAACGGCTCCGGCCACCGCCACATAAACCAGACCGCACGGCAGCAGGCCGTTCAACATTCCGAGCAGCGCGAGCGAACGGAAACTGCGTTGGCGCAATTGCGCGGCCATCGCCGTTTTTAATTTTGCAACGAGCTGGACGACGGGTGCGGACAAGGAAACTTTTTTCGCAATCAGAAAGCCAAACAGAATCGCCACGCCGAGACCGATGGACAAAGTCCGTTGCAATCCGGCCAGAAAAATGGATTGGCCGATGACGCCCGCGATGAGGCCAAGCAAGCAATAAGTCGTCACGCGCCCAAGCTGATAAACACTGCGACCGGCGATGAAGCGCGCCGGTCCGCCGGGCGGAACCGGCAGCGCGAGCATCAACGGTCCGCACATGGCGGCGCAGTGCAGGCTGCCGAGCAAACCGAGTGCTAGGGCGATGCCAAAATCCATTTAATTTCCAGCGATGGTGATTTTTTGTTCGAGAAAATAATTTTCGCCGCCCGCCACCCATTTGGCGCGGGCGACCCACAAACCGGCGGTTAGCTTGGAAACATTGAGTGTTTGCGTGCCGTCAGATTTTGGCTCCAAAAGAAATTCACGATCCAATTCGGGCGCGGACGGACGATACAGTTGAATCACGCCGGAAAATTTTTGCGTCAGATGCGCGGGCGGAAGTGTGAGTGTGAGTTCGCCGGTGCGGGCGTCGTAGGCGATGGTCGCGCCGGATTTTTGCGTGCGGTCAACGCTGTTGATTTGATCCTGAAATTTCAGTTCCTGCTCGTAGTAGTTTTCGTTGACGAGATGTTCGCGATGCGTCGCGGCGATGACAACGACGGTAGCCATGCCGATGAAGAACAGGCCGAACGTTACGAAAATTCCGAGCGGCCAGAGGTTGCGATTGATTTTCATAAGCTAATTGCGCGGGCCGATGAAAGCCGTCTTGAGGTTTTGAATTTTTTTGTCGCCGACATAAACGCCAACGACAATTGGCGTAGTGCCGGATTTAATTCCTGCCGCATCCAATTCGACGAGTAGGGAGTTTTCCAAAAGTTTTTGCGGTGGGACGATGAGTTTGCCGCCCATGACCTGCAACGAACCGGCGGGCGATTCCAATCGCAATTCCACGGCCATTTCGCGCGAAGTTTTATTGATGATGCGCACGGTGTAGAGATTGCTTAAATGGCCGTCGGGCATTTGTTGAAACATCGAACCGGGTGCGCGCAGCAGCGTGGCTTCAACATCGGCGCGCGTGAAAATCATCACGGCCAGCAGCGAAATCAGCGCAACGAGCACCACGCAATAACCCATCAGGCGAGGCGTGAGGCGAAGACGTTCACCGCGTTTGATGCCGTTGAGCGAGGCGTAACGAATGAGGCCGAGCGGGCTACCAACTTTATTCATCACATGGTCGCAGGCGTCCATGCAGGCGGTGCAATGAACGCATTCCATCTGCGTGCCGTTGCGGATGTCAATGCCGGTGGGACAAACGGCAACGCATTGATTACACGCCACACAATCGCCGAGACCGGCAAATTTGCGTTCGCCAAATTTTTGCGAATGCTTGAGCGGTGCGCGTTTTTCGCCGCGCTTATGATCGTAGGCGACGACGATGGAATTTTCGTCGAGCAAGACGGATTGAAACCGGCCGTAGGGACAAATGAAGGTGCAAGCCTGTTCGCGGAAACGCGCAAAGATGCCGTAAAACAAGAGCGAAAAGGCGATCATGAATGAAAGGCCAACGACGTGTTGCGCGGGCGGGTCGGTGACGATTTGATAAAGCTGCTGCCAGCCGATGATGTAACTCAACAGCACGTTACCGACGAGAAACGAAAGCGCGTAAAAAATCGCGTGCTTGAAAATTTTCTTCGCGATTTTTGCAACGTGCCACGGCGCGGCGTTCAAGGCGCGTTGCGCGTGCGCGTCACCTTCGAGGGCGTATTCAATTTTGCGGAAGACCATTTCCATCATCACCGTTTGCGGACACGCCCAGCCGCACCAGACGCGTCCAAACGCGGCGGTAAAAATGACGATGCTGGTGAGCGCGACGAGCGCGGCGATGGCGAAGATGATCATGTCCTGCGGCCAAAAAATCTGGCCGAGCACGACGAACTTGCGTTCCACAATGTTCATCATCAGCAGCGGATTGCCGCGAATGGTGATGAACGGGCCGGCGAACATGATGAGCAGCAGCAGCCAACTAAACTGCGTGCGCCAGCGGAAAAAGCGTCCGCTGACTTTGCGCGGATAAACCCATTTGCGTCGGCCATCGCGCTCGGCGGTGGCGATGTGGTCGCGGAAATCCGACCAATCCACATCCTTGAGCGTGTCGGGTTTTTCTTTTGGCGGCGGCGGGTTCAAGATGATTTTTCCCGGCGCGTCGCGAACAACGCGCCAGGAATTTTAATGGTTATTCAAATCCGCTCGGCGCGGCGGGTTTGGCGGGTGCTTGATTTTCCGGCAGCTTGCCGGGCATCAACAATTTCGTGCCGCGCAATGTGTAAAGGTAGCTGGCGACGTTCTGGATTTGATCCGGTTTCAAAACTGTTTTCCAAGTG
The DNA here is from genome assembly GCA_903833055.1 of uncultured Verrucomicrobia subdivision 3 bacterium. Taxonomy (GTDB): domain Bacteria; phylum Verrucomicrobiota; class Verrucomicrobiia; order Limisphaerales; family UBA11358; genus UBA11358. The sequence goes on from CAILDU010000173.1 coordinate 4,213, forward strand.
ATCATGCCTTTGGCGGGCACGCCGTCCCAAATAATTTTTACGGTGTCGCAATAATTGCTGCCGTGAATCCAGTAATCATCCGTGAGGTTCGGCCCGACGAGTCCGCCGCCATCTACGCGGTGGCAGGGCGCGCAAAATTTGGAGTAAGTTTGGCGGCCATCTTCCAAGGCGGCGACGTCCGTGATCGGTTGCGATGTCGGGATGGATGCTTCAAATTTGCCCATCGCGGCGTTTTTGATTTGTTCGCCAGCGCGCATTTCCTTGGCGTATTCGGCGGCTTGCAAATCGCCCTGGCAGGCGACGTGATAATAAATGAGATAAACCGCCGAGTAGATGATGGTGATGTAAAACAGCCAGACCCACCAGCGCGGGAGGTTGTTGTCGAGTTCGCGGATGCCGTCGTATTCGTGGTCGAGCAGCAAAGGTTCTTTGGGATCGTTGCTCATAATTTTTCAGATTTAATTTTGTTGGTGGAATTTTTCTCGCTGCCGTCCAGCGGCAGTTCGCTCATGTGGTTCAAATGATTTTTCTTCAAGGCGAAGGCCCAGACGAGCACGCCGATAAAAAACCCAAAGAACAAGATGAAGGAAAACAGGCCGTAGCTATTGATGTTTCCCGATTCCCGCAGAATTGAATGAACAATGTTGTAAATCATATTTCCTCCAGGTTATTTGGTGACGGTGGTGGTGGGTGCGGATTTGATGTCCGTGCCGAGTCGTTGCAAATACGCGATGAGCGCGATGATTTCTTTGTCGGAATCCGCTTTGACGGAACCGAGTTTTAGATTCGCGACGATTTTATCCGCCTGCGCTTGCAAATCTTTTTGTGCGGGACCGTTTTCGTATCCGGCGGGATACGGCACGCCGACTCGCCGCAACGCAATGAGGTGCGAGGGTAGGGTGTCCACTTCGATTTTTTGCGTCAGCAGCCACGAGTAGCGCGGCATGATGGAGCCGGGCGAAGTCGCGCGCGGATCGTCCATGTGGTTGAAATGCCACGCGTCAGGATATTTTCCGCCTTCGCGCGCGAGGTCCGGACCTTTGCGCTCGGAACCCCACAGGAACGGATGGTCATAGACATATTCACCGGCTTTGGAATATTCGCCGTAGCGTTCCGTTTCCGAGCGGAACGGACGAATCATTTGCGAGTGGCAGCCGAGGCAACCTTCGCGGATGTAAATGTCGCGTCCGAGAACTTCCAGCGGCGAATAAGGATGCACGCTGGCGATGGTCGGGACGTTTGCTTGAACGAGAAACATCGGAACAATTTCGACGAGGCCGCCGATGAGAATTGAAACCGTGGCGAGCACGGTGAAGAAGAGCGGTTTGCCTTCGAGCATCCGATGCCAAGTAGATTTGCCGTGGGCAACGACGGTTTTTTCCAGCGCCGCGGCTTGCGCTTCGGTGTCCGGTTCAAATTGTCCGGCTTTCGCGGTGCGATACAAGTTGTAGGCCATCATGAAGGCGCCGACGAGATACAGCGTGCCGCCAATCGCGCGCAAACGGAACATTGGCACGACTTGCAAAATCGTTTCGAGGAAGTTCGGGTATTGCAGGAAGCCGTCGTGATTGAATTGTTTCCACATCAATCCTTCCGTAACGCCCGCGACGTAAATCGGAATGCAATAAAACATCATGCCGAGCAGCCCGATCCAAAAATGGTAATTCGCCAGTTTTGTGGACCACAAATTCGTGCGGTAAAGTCGCGGGAAAAGATAATAGAGCATCGAGAAGGTCAGGAACCCATTCCAACCCATCGCGCCGACGTGAACGTGCGCGATTGTCCAATCCGTGTAATGCGACAACGAGTTGACGGTCTTGATGGAGAGCAGCGGTCCTTCAAGTGTGCTCATGCCGTAAGCCGTGATGGCGACCACCATAAATTTCAGCACAGGATCCTGACGCACTTTGTCCCACGCGCCGCGCAAGGTGAGCAGGACGTTCAACATGCCGCCCCAGCTTGGCGCAATGAGCATCAGCGAGAAAACCATGCCGAGCGATTGCGCCCAGTCCGGCAGCGCGGAATAAAGCAAATGGTGCGGTCCAGCCCAGATGTAGAGAAACACCAGCGCCCAAAAGTGAATAATCGAAAGCCGATACGAGAACACCGGACGATTCGCCGCCTTCGGCAAAAAGTAATACATCAAACCGAGATACGGCGTGGTAAGAAAGAACGCGACGGCGTTGTGACCATACCACCATTGCACGAGCGCATCTTGCACGCCGGCATACATGGAATAACTTTTGAACCAGCCCGCCGGCATGGTCATCGAGTTCGTGATGTGCAGCACTGCGACCGTGATGACCGTGGCGATGTAAAACCAAATCGCCACATACATATGTTTCTCGCGGCGTTTGACGATGGTGCCGAAAAGATTCACGGCGAACGCCACCCACACAATGGTAATGGCAATTTTAATCGGCCATTCGAGTTCCGCGTATTCCTTGCTCGTCGTCAAACCGAGCGGCAGTGTCACGGCCGCCGCGACGATGATGGTTTGCCAGCCCCAGAAATTGAACCAGCTCAACCAGTCGCTGAACATACGCGCTTTGCACAACCGTTGCAGCGAATAGTAAACGCCCATGAACATCCCGTTGCCGACAAACGCAAAAATCACCGCGTTCGTGTGCAGCGGACGGATTCGGCCAAACGTGATGAACTGAAAATTCAGGTTCGCGTCCGGAAAAAATAATTGCACGGCGGCGATCAAGCCGACCAGCATGCCGACAATGCCCCAGACAATCGTCGCAATGCCGAAGGCGCGCACGATCCGGTTGTCATATTTGAAGGTTTCTACATTCATATTTTTTGATTCCATATTTTCAGTTCATCGAGTGGCGGCGCAGCCACTCAGCTGCGCCGCCAATTTTATTCAGAATTAAAACCGCCAGATTACGTCCGCCGTGACGCGGCTTTCAAAGATGCCGACCGGGTTAACCACACCGACTTCATAGGCGAAACCGACATCCAGATTTTTCAGGATGCGGGAACGCGCGCCGCCGCCCACAGTCATCTGCGTGGTGCCGGCTGCATCAGCGCTGCCGAAGTTGATGAGGTCGTAGCCTTCCGTGTTCAACGGCACGGCTTGGAGCGACTGACTCGATTGGCCGTTGCCGTTCGAGAGAATCGTGTAGCCATTCGCGACGGCGAACGGAATGAAGTATTGGCAGAGGTAATAATCTGCTTGCAGGCTGTAGTGCAACTGCGAGGTGCTCTGCGCAAAATTATTCGGAATGATAAAGCCGGCATTGCCCGTGAAGTGCAATTGGTCAAAACCTTTTTCCGCCGAGACGAACACATTCCATTCGCCGGAACCGTGGCCTTGGAATACATCCGGGCTGCCGGTCGGAACCGTCAGTGTAAATCCGGGTGTCAGAATCGCCTGATTATCCTGATCATCCACCAGCACATATTTCAAACCCGCGGCCAGATCGCCCCAACCATATTCATGGCCCAATGTGTGGTGCGGTTGAAATTCAATGTAACCGTCCTTCGTCGCAATTAAGCCGAGCTTTTCCGTGAGGGCATAACGCAATTGCACCGCCATCACCTGCACCTGACCGCCCAACGGCACGGTGCCGCCGCTGAAATGAAATGTGTCCGGCAGCCAATGATACATATAAACCGGCCGCACTTCGCTCGTGACGCGCGGGTCTTCAAAATAAATCGGGTTGGCGACCGGCGAAATCGTGTTGTCTAGCCAGTTAGTGGTGTTTGCGTTTCCCGCGCTGGCGCTGGTGGCCAGTGCCGCCGTCAATACAGCTGTCGAGCTTGCGATTTTGATTTTTGATTTCATTTGTTTATGAGTGGTTGCGGTTCCTGGGTTTCCTTCAGAGACGTGAGGGGAACTATATTACCTCGCGTCCTGTTAAAATCATCTTCTGCCAACACGCGCAGCGATGGCGTCAGCGTGTCCTCGTATTGGCCGCTGCGCACTGCCCACACGAAGCCCGCCAAAAACAGCAGCGCAACCGCGAGACTCGCGACGATTAAAATAATGACCACACTCATGCCGCTTCCTCCGCGATGGGTTGAAGGTGGAAAGGTGAAGTCTGAATGCTGGAGCGAATTGGAGCTGCAACTGGAAACTTCTCAACTTGCAACTTACGGCCGAGCCACGCCGTCGCCCCGCACGCAAAAATCACGACCGTAGCTGAACTCAACGGCATCAAAATCGCGCAGACAATCGGGGATAAAAGTCCAGCGGCGGCTATGCTTACACCTACTAAGTTGTAAAGCGCCGAAATGATGAAGCCCGCGCGCACCACACGCGCCGCGCTGCGCGCGAAAGCCAAAACCCTTGCCAGACGTGGCAATTCTGCTGCGTCCAGAATCACGTCACTCGCAGGCGAGAAAATCCCGATTTGCTCCACCACCGCCACACCGACCTCGGCTTGCTTGAGCGCGCCGGCGTCGTTCAAGCCGTCGCCGACCATCATCACCTTGCGCCCGCGCGACTGGAGTTCGCGGACAAAATTCAGCTTATCCGCCGGACTTTGGTTGAATTTCAAAACCGCGCGTTCGCCAAAAAGTTTTTGGAAACGCGCCGCCTCGCGTTCGTTATCGCCGCTCAATAAGGCTAATTCGAACTTGCCGCCGAGTTGCGCGATCAATTCTGCGACTTCCGGGCGTAACGAGTTTTCCAAAGCAAACGAACCACGCAACGTTCCATCAATCGCCGCATAAACCGCGCTGCTGGAATTAATTTTAGGCGGCACTTCGTATTGGCCGATGGCAACGCCGCGGCGTTGCAGCCACGCGCGTGAGCCTAACAATAGTTTGTGTCCGGCAATTTCACCTTCGATTCCAGCGCCCGGCGTTTCTTCGAATTTCCCGACGGGCAAAGTAGAAAACGAAAGTGATTTTGCAATGCGCACCGAATGCGGATGCGTCGAATGTCGCGCGAGCGAACCGACCCAATTTGTTTCTTCCGCTGACAATTCTGAATTGCGTGCGCCATTGGCAAATTGAAATTCCACGCCGCGCGCGTCCGCGCAGGTGAGCGTGCCGGTTTTGTCCAAAACAATCGTGTCTACCTCGGCCATGCGCTCGATAACCAGCGCATTTTTTAGGAAAATTTTTAGCTTCGCTAAAATTCGTTGCGCTGTGCCATGCGCCAGCGGCGCGGACAGCGCGAGCGCGCACGGACACGCGACAATCAGCACGGAAGTGAATGCTTTCAAGGCTTTCGTCGCGTCGCGGGAAATCCAAAACACTGCCGCCGCGAGCGCGATACCGATGACCATTTTTGTAAAGCGCTTGCTGTAGCGATTCGTCAGTGAGTCGAGGTCGTTGTCAGAATTTTTGCGGAACGCTTCGTTGTTCCACAGCGCGGCGAGATAACTTTGCGCGACGGATTTTACGGTTTCGACTTCAATTGCCCCGCCAACTTGTCGGCCACCCGCATAAAGATGGTCGCCAGCGATGCGGGGAACTGGTTCTGATTCGCCCGTCACGAAGCTGTAGTCCAGACAGGCCTCGCCGCTGACCAGCTTCGCATCCGCCGGCAAGAGTTCACCGTTGCGTAAAATCAAACGATCGCCGATTTCCAACTGCGAAATGGCTACACTCGCTTCGCCGCTGGAGTTTTTGCGGACGACAGACAATGGAAAAAATCCTTTGTAATCGCGGTCAAAGGTGAGTCGGTCGTAGGTTTTCTTCTGAAAAAGCCGTCCGCAGAGCAGGAAGAAAATCAGGCCGCAGAGCGAATCGCAGTAGCCGGGCCCGCGTTGCGCGAGCACTTCAAATATGCTGGAAACGTAAATCGCCGCGAGGCCAAGCACGATGGGAATTTCTAAAGTGATGGTGCGCTGCCGCAGGCTCAACCACGCCGCGCGCCAGAAATCTGAGGCGCTGTAAATGACGACCGGTAGCGCGAACGCGAGTCCCAGCCAACCGGCGATGAGCTTGAACCACGGGCCGTTAAACGAATCGAGTCCGAAGTAAAACGGCAACGACATCAGCATGATGTTGCCAAAAGCGAAGCCAGCGAGGCCGATTTGCAGCCACGCTTTTTTGCGCCACGGCGACGACTTGGCTTTCTCCGTTTCACCAAACGTCAATTCCGGTTCGTAGCCGATGGATGCGAGCAACGCGACGAGTTCGCTCAATTTTATTTTGTCCGGCGCGAAAGTGATGGCGGCTTCGCGGCGCGAAAAATTCACCTGCGAATGACCGACGCCCGGATGCAATTTGAAAAGGTTTTCCAGCAGCCAGACGCACGCGACACAGTGAATTGTCGGTAGGTGTAAAGTGACTTTAACCTGCGTTTTATCTGCATAATCACAGAGTTTTTCCGCCACCGCCGGATCGTCGAGAAACAACCATCTGGCGGCGGCGGACGCGGCACGGATGCGCGTGCCAGGTGCGGCATTCAGCGCGTAAAACTGTTCCAGCCCGCTCTCGCGCAGGAGCGTGAAAACCGTCTGGCAACCAAGGCAGCAGAATTCCCTGCCGGAGTGCGTAAAGCTGTGCGTCCGGCACGGCTCGCCACAATGAAAACAACCAGCCGACTGGGCGGCGGTGGCATCAGACGTCGCTGGCAATGCTGTTGCATGACTGAACATTGGTTTTTTGTATCAGACATAAAGTGCCAATGGATGAAATTATCTACTAACCACCTATTTCCAAAATCATACCGTTTTTTGCTCGAAGCCGTGAAGCTAGCGACTGGATTTGAGTGTCGTTGTCAGCCGAAGTTCTCATAAGACGCGAATCCGGCGCTTGCGCTGGTCCACGACCTTGCGCTATGCTGCGCGACGGTTTTTTTCAGACACGTTGCCCACGTGGCGGAATTGGCAGACGCGCTAGATTCAGGTTCTAGTGAGTAAAATCATACAGGTTCAAGTCCTGTCGTGGGCACCACTTTAGTAATCACATTGATAATAAAGGGGATTGTCGGATTCTTGGAAAGTTCAAAAGTCTTCGCATAACAGTTTGGCATAACAAATTTAAAACTGCTCAAAGCTGCGCACGGTTGTTCGAGACGGTTTTTTATTTTTTTCGTCACCACTTTTCTTCGTTTAAGTCAGTTGCCAATTGCAGATTCAATTTGCTGCTCGGAAAATGACCATCTAGGATTTTCACCTTAGAACGTAAGATGCCATTTGGTCATTGGCAAACTTCCGGATGTGACGAAATGAGCAGGGGTTCACCAGAAAACTAACCGGTCACAAATCGGCTGAAATCCATCGCGCCTTATATCCACTTCGAAATGGAGACTTTGAAAGCGACGTCGATCCAGTTGCTTAACTTTTCCTAGCCAAAATACTCCGATGTGATTACTGCTTGGCAAACTGCACAAAATCCAACCCTTTCATTTGGGGATTTAGTGCTGCGAATTGTCTATTTGCTTCGGTGCGGTTTGTCACTATCAATGATAATGGCATACCATCAAACCTCGCCCCCTTCATTTCCATTAAATTGACATCATCCAGTTTTACGATGCCATTTTCGCGCATAAATTTTACACTCATCGTTTCGTTACCATGCTCAGTTCCAGTCGGATATTCAAAAACAATGTCAACGATTGGGTGGGCATCATCGCCACCATAGCCAATAATTCTTGGGATTGGTTTTTTGCTGAACCATTCTTGAGCTAGCAGCCATTGCCAAATTAGTTTTCCGTTGGGTGTCTGACATCGCTCGATGTCAGAAATATCTTTGGTGGGGCTTTTAAGCTCTCCAAGCATTCTTAACATTAGTTTTGCTGCCTCGGCGTGTGGAGCATCGGGGGCGTTAATCTTCGTCCGTCCAGGTTGAACAATAATCCAGAATGAGATTAGGCCGATTATAATTGCACCTAAACTTAAGCTCCAAGGAAACCAAGATTTACCTTTCGTCCAACCAATCACATTTATTACCGAATTTGCTTCGTGGTCATCTTTTTTTCCAATTTTCTTCTTAATTTCTTTAGCCAACTGCTCAACCGAATCAAAACGCTCATGTGGATTCTTCGCCAAACATTTCATCACAATCCGATCTAACATTCCTTTCAACTCTTTTTCAAGTTGCACCGGATCTACACCCC
>CAILDU010000174.1 GCA_903833055.1 uncultured Verrucomicrobia subdivision 3 bacterium
CCCTCCACTGGGAATGGACAAAGAAACAACGAAAACATAAACTCAAACCAGTGCTTGGACTAACACCCAACATGGTCCAGAAAGTCGAGCCCGGTCAAACTCGTTCCCGAAGTCAAGCGGCGATTGTTTTATGAAAAATTTTCCCCAAGGGTGCGTCGGCTTCAATTCCGCGTGCAAAGATAGATGTAGAATTGCGTCATCGGCCGTCCGTGGTATTGCGACCAGAAATTTTCCACGAGTTCGACCTTGTTAAATTCGCGCTGCAAAATTTTCTGCGGCGGCAGCGATTGCGAGGTCGTCACATACAGCGCGCGTGTGCCGGACGCAACTTGGTAGCCCGGCCAGAGGGTGAATTGTGTGTCGCCGTAAATCGCGGGCAACAGATACGGCGTCGGCTGGTCGGGCAGATAAAACGCCATCATGCTGGCTTGCGCGTAATTGTCGGCGAGGAGGAGGTTGACTTGATTGGTTTCGCGCGCGGCTTGCACGTGCGCGGCAAAGTCCTGCCAGCCGCGCGCGCGCCGCAGCGGATCGGGCATCGGGCGGCGATGCAGTGCGTCGGTAATCGGTCGCGCGGCGATGAGCAGCGGATCGGTATTGTGCATCAACACGGTCATCAGCAGCGCCACGCCAAAAGCCGCGCCGATGCCAAAGCGCCACGCCGGTTTGCGCGCGACGATTTCACGCCAGTAAACGACGGTAAAAATAATGCCGGTGACGAGCGCGGGCGCAGCCCAATTCGCCTGACCCGCTTTGTTCAAACTGAAAAAGGCGAACAAACCGTAGAGCGGGAGAAATTGGCTCAACAGGAAACGCACGCGTTCGTCCGTGTGTTTTTTCCACAGCAACGCGACGGCGGCGATGACCATGCCCAACGCAATCAGCGGCGAGATGACGCCGAATTGGCCGCCGATAAATTGGAGCAGTTCGAGCGGATGAATTTGAAAACTTTTATCCACGCCGCTGCGCGTGTGCAAGGCCATGGCGTGAACCCAGCCGGTTTGCATATTCCACCACAGCACCGGCAGCACGCTCAAACCGAACGCGCCGCCGAGCACAAACATTTTGCGACTGAAGAGCAGGGGACGATGTTCCTTCGACCACAGCAGAAAAAACGCGATGCAAATAAGCTGCACGCCGTTGGTGAATTTGGCGAGGAAGCCCGCGCCAATCGCGAGGCCGAGCCAGAACCAGTCCATGACGTTGTCGCGGTGAATTGCTTTCCAAAAAATCAGCGCCGCCCACGCCCAGAAGAAAACGCTCAACGAATCAATCGTCATCAGAATCGAGCCGACGGCGACGAGTGGAATCACGGACGCGACCAGCAAGGTCCACAGCGCGACGCGGTCGTCATACAAACGGCGCGCGAGGAGGAACAGCAGCGCGCCGGTGGCCGTGCTCAAGGCGACGGCGAAGAAACGGATGCCGAAAACGGTGTTGCCGAAAATTTTTGTGCCGAGCGCAATCGTCCACGCGACCGCCGGCCCCTTGTCGCGATACGACCACGCCAGATGTTTTGACCAGAGCCAGTAATAACCTTCGTCCGGCACGAGTTCCATTTGCGTGATGAACCAAAGCCGGTAAGCCGTGAGGGCGAACAATAAAAAAATCGCCAGCCGCACGGGACTGGTTTGGCGCAGGAAGGAAAGCATTATCGGATGCGTGTCAGGCGAGAACGGCTTCGCGCATCGGGCGGGTGGCGGGTGCGGGCAAGGGTTTGCCAGCTTGAATCAGTTCAGCAACTTCTTCGCGCACGAGTTCGGTCAGTTGATGGTAGGTTTCTTCTTCCGTCGCGCCGTGGCAGACGCCGCCCCACGGAAACAAGTCAGGGCAATAGCCGACGTAGAGCGAATCGGTATCGCTCCACTGGACAAATTTTAAGTAGCGGTCGTTGGTGTTCATCGGTTGGTCTCCCGGATGGCATGGCGGATTTGTTTTTCCTGATAATGCTGCGCGTCGTGGCCATCTTGTCCGCTCAAGATGACCGCTCCGGCAAAGCGCGTGTGGCGAAATTTGCGGTGCGAACCTTTGCCGCCGTCCACGCGCACAAATCCGGCAGCTTCCAATTCCGCAATCAGTTGACGGATTTTTCGCGGCATACTTACCAAGGCAGCATCGGTGGTTGCGCGATTTTCGTCAACTTTTTTAGAGTTCACACCGCGCTTTGACCGCCGCCATCCGCGCCGCCGCCGTCGAGGTCAATCAGGATTTCGCGCGGTTCGGCGCCGTTGCTTTCGCCGACGATGCCGCGATTTTCCAGTTCGTCCATGATGCGCGCTGCGCGACCGTAACCGAGACGTAGACGACGTTGCAACAGCGAGACGCTCGCCTTCTGTTCGCTGCGGATGACTTCGATGCACTGCTGGATAATTTCTTCGTCCTCATCAATGCCGCTCTCGATGTCGCTGCTCGGCGTGGGCTTGGAAAGTTGCTGGTGAATTTCCATTTCGTAACTCGGTTTGCCCTGCTGCGCGATGAAGGCAACGATGTCTTCCAATTCCTTGTCGGTGATGAGCGCACCTTGCGCGCGCTTGAGATTTCCTGAACCGGGCGGGAGATAAAGCATGTCGCCCTTGCCGAGCAATTTGTCCGCGCCCATCGCGTCGAGAATCGTGCGCGAGTCCACACGGCTCGCGACTTGGAACGCGATGCGCGCGGGAATGTTTGCTTTAATGACGCCGGTGATAACGTCCACGGACGGACGTTGCGTGGCGACGATGCAATGAATGCCCGCCGCGCGCGCCATCTGCGTGATGCGCGCGATGGCCATTTCCACATCCGCCGGCGCAACCAGCATGAGGTCCGCCAGCTCGTCAATGATGACGACGATGTAACTCAGCTTTTCAGGAATGATGATGTCTTCCTCGCGCGGCACGACAATTTCCTCGTCAATCTCCACGGCGAATCCGCCTGCGCCCGCTTCGATTTTTTCCTTCTTCGCCGCGAGCGGCAATTCCATTTCCTGTTCCGGCAACGGTTTATTTTTCGGACGTTCATTGAACGACTTGATGTTGCGAACGCCGACGCGGGCAAAAATTTTGTAGCGCTTTTCCATCTCGTTGACCACCCAGCGCAGCGCGAGGAGAACTTTTTTCGGATCGGTCACGACGGGCACGACGAGGTGCGGCAACGCATTGTATTGCTGCAACTCGACGACTTTCGGATCAATCATCACGAAGCGCAGTTGATCGGGCGAGAAGCGGTAAAGCAGCGACGCGATGATGGAATTGATGCAAACCGATTTGCCGGAGCCGGTCGAACCGGCGATGAGCATGTGCGGCATTTCCGCGAGGTCGGCGATGATGGGATGACCGTAAACATCTTTGCCGAGCGCGATGGGAATGCGCGCCTTACTGTTGCGCCATTCGTCGGACTCGAATAAATCGCGCATGATGACTTTCGTCTTAATTAAATTGGGAACTTCAATGCCGACGGAAGATTTTCCGGGAACCGGCGCGAGAATGTGAATGCGTTCCGCCTTGAGCGCGGCGGCAAGGTTGTTGGACAAGCCTTGAATTTTTTCCAACTTCACGCCGGGCGCGGGATGCAATTCGTAGCGCGTGATCGTCGGGCCTTTCGTGATGTCGCCGAGCGAAACTTCGATGTCAAATTGCGCGAGCGTTTGCTGCATCATCCGCGCGTTCGCCATCAATTCTTCCTTCGATTCCGTGGGCTTCACTGTCATGTCGGGATGCTGGAGAAAATCCATGGAAGGCAACTGATAATTGCCAATCATCGGCACGCTGGCGACGGTCATGGGCTTGGGCTTCTTCGGCGTGAATCGCGGACGTGGTGCGGGCGCGGACACGGGCGCGACGGGCGCAGAGCCGTCGGCAATGGTGATGACTGGCTCGACCACTGGCGCGGCTGGCTTTTCGACGCCGAGCGCTTCCGCTTTTTCGGCAGCGACCGGTTCCGGTTTAATTTCTTCAACGATTTTTTTGGCGTCCGACTTGCGGCCTAAAATTTCATCTATCGTCGCCGGTTTGACTTCGCCTGCGTGAATGACTTCGCCAACTTCCAGACCGTCTGCCGCCGCAATTTCTTTGGGCGGTTCGGGCAAAGTGCTTTTGCGATAGCGCGGGCCTTTGGTTTGCGGATAACTTAAATCGCGCACGGTCGGTTCTGGCACGGGCAGGCCATCGGCACCGAGACCGCTGGGTGCAGGACTGACTGGAGATTTCCCCACTTCCAGTTCAAGGGCGCGTCTTTGTTTTTCCAGTTCGCGCGCGCGTTTATCGAAAACAATTTCTTCGGCAGACTTTGTTCCAACTTCCGGCGCGGCGGATTTTTCTCTTTGCAGCCAAGCGCGAATCCAATTGCCCAATTCAAAATTGGTCAGGAACAAAACACTGATGAGGCCGAGCGCGGCATAAACAATGGGTGCGCCGATGGGGCCAATCAGGGCAAACCCGTAATCGTATTGGTTTAGCCGGCCATAAGTGAGATAGCCCAGCCAGCCGCCGCCGTAACTGGTGTAAATATAAATGCTCCAGTCTTTGATAATATCAATATTGCGACCGAGGTGTAGCAAACCGGTAAGTGCGACAAAAAGCAGTGCCGTCCACAGCACGCACCAGCGCAGGCGTTCGCGCAGATAGCCAAGAAAATTCATCAGATACGCCACGCCGAACGCGGCAAAAATCCATGGCAGTAAATATGCCGCGATGCCGAACGGCACAAAGGTGAACCACGCGAGATACGCGCCGATGGTGCCGATCCAATTGTGGATTTCTTTGTTCGGCGGGGTGCGGACGAAGGGCAGGTCGAAGCGGTCAAAAGATAATTGCGCCACGAGCAGCAGCAGCGCGAGCGCGAGCAGCGCGATGCCGATGACATCGTTAAAACCGTTTTTGGAATTGGAATTGGAATCGTCGCCCGACTTTTTCGCCATGCGTGCAGCGTAGCAATTCTGCACGGCGGTTCAAAGTTGAAATTGACGGGAGGTTTTTCATTTCCCTGATTTTTGGCGGTGGAGAATTTTCAAACTTCTTTGGATAAAATCGTGATGCGAATGCGGGGTGGGATGAACTAGGTTTAAGCCGTCACCAAACCCATCAGATGCCCGCCATAGCTATCTACACCATTATGAGAACCCGTATATCCCTATTGAACACCCGTGCCTTCGCCCTGCTCACGCTGGGAATTATTTCAATGTTCGTCGCGCCGCTGTCGGTCATGAGTCAGACCGTCGTGTTCAGCGACAACTTCGGCAGCAGCACCTTGAGCCCAACAGCGGTCAGTCCGGGGATCATTAGCGCCAACCGGACAGCTTATGAAATTGCCAGCACCAAATCCTTAACACCCGCGATTTCAGGCAACAGCTTGAGCCTGCCGCTCAGCACGTCTTCAGGTTATGCTGAAGCGCAAGCACAATTTACGACCACCGCGCCGATCACGCTCAATACGGCAGGCGCATACATCCAGCTTTACTACACCTTTACTGATTCGCCCACCATGTTTAGTGGAAATGCTGGCGCTCAGGAACAATTAATCATCGGGCTCTATAACTCGGGAGGCAGCGGGCCAACCAATGGAACTCTGCTGAATAACGGCTTGACCACGGCTGTCACCGCAGTAAATGGCGGCACGAAAAACTGGCTGGGTTATTCGGCAACCTTTTCTTACAATACCAATAATTCTTCGGCAAACGTATATGCCAGTTCCATCAATACCCGCGTGGCTCAGACCGGCGCAGATAATCGGAATCAGGGATTGGGGAATTCTGCCGGATATGCTCTACCTACTGCTGGTGCTCAAATTGTGTCGTATGCCGGGGTGAGCAACGCGCCGGTTCTCACGATTGGAAATTACTATACGGTGGCGCTGAAAATTACTTATGTAAATTCAACGACCCTGGCCATTACCAACACTCTTTACAACGGTGCCGGAATCAGCGGTTCGGTTGTGAATGTTAGCGGATTTAATGCAAACTATGGCGGAACAGCCACCGGCGCTAATGTGATTGCTACCACCTTTGACAGTTTTGCCGTCGGTTTCCGTCCAACTTCGAGCCCGACAACGGCGGAGACACTCCAAATCACCAACATCACGGTTCTAGACTACATTCCCGCAGCCCCGACCATCACCGCGTTGACGAATCAAACGGTCACCGCCACCAGCAACACCACGTTGGTTCCTATCATTGGTGGGGTGCCGACGCCGACGTATTTTCAGTGGGCGACTAACGGTGTGAATATTCCCGGTGCGACCAGCTCCACACTGGCGTTGAACAATGTTCAATATTCTCAAAACGGATATGTCTATTCGTTGATCACCAGCAACTCGGTTGGCTTCGTTTCCAACGCGATGACGCTGACGGTCATCGTCACGCCGAGCATCAATGGCTTGAACAACCAGACCGCCAGCCCCGGCGACAATGTCACCATCAGTCCCACCAGCGTGACGGGTGTGCCGACGCCGACGTATCAATGGCAGACGAATGGCGTTAATCTAGTAGATGGCGTGGACGCGAACGGCTCGACGATTTCCGGCAGCACCAGCAGTTCATTGTCCATCGCGAACGCGCAAGTTGCCGACAGCGGGACGTATTTTCTTATCGCGAGCAACAGCGCAGGCAAGGTGACCAACAGCATGGTGCTGGCAGTTTCGTCTAGCCCCGTTGCGCCCGGCCTCACTGGACCGGCCAACATCACCGTCATTCAAGGTAATAATGGAACGTTCACCGCCTCGGCTTCGGGTTCGCCCGTGCCGGCGTTGCAATGGCTGGATCAAACGGGAACGCCGATTGGCGGCGCAACCAGCTCTTCGCTGACGTTGAATAATGTCCAGTATTCCCAGAACGGATATGTTTATTCCATCGTGGCGAGCAACGTCGTCGGCAGCGTCACGAACAGCGCGACGTTGACGGTGATTGTGCCGCCGTCCATCACGACGCAGCCGACCAATCTGGTGGTGACCAATACGCAAGCGGCTTCGTTCACCGTTGCCGCTACCGGTGTGCCGACGCCGACGTATCAATGGAATAAAAATGGCACGCCCATTTCCAGTGTGGCTAACAACTCCGCCACGAACGCGACCTTCACGATTGCCAGCGCCGGGTTGACCGACGCCGCCACTTACTCCGTGACTGTCGTTAATTCAGCGGGCACGAGCAACAGCGTGAGCGTGACGCTCACGGTAAATTCGGCGGTGGGTATTACGACGTTGTCGCCCGCCAATGGTGCGACGGGAATTTGCTACGACACGCCGCTGACAATTACTTTTAACGCGGCACTGAACCTCGGCTCGAACGCCACCACCATCAAGATTTACAACGTCAACAATTCTGTGACGCCGGTGGACAGCATCACGGTAACCAATGGCGTGCAGGCGCGCACCTTCCCCGGTGACGCCCAGGCGTTCGCCTACCAGACCATTCAAACCACCGGCAACACGGTAAAAATTTCCCCGCACTTTAGCGTGATGTCGTCGAATGCGACCTACTATGTGACGATTGACAATGGTGCGTTTACGGATGCGGCGGGCGCGAATTTCGCCGGCATCACCGCGACGAACGTTTGGAAGTTCTCGACGAAAGTGGGTGGTCCGGTGGACACGAATAATCCCGTGGTCAACGCCAACGGCAGCGCCGACTTCGTCACCGTGCAGGGCGCAATCAACTCGCTCACCAGCACCAACGCCACGCCCCGCGTCGTCAGCATCCGCAACGGGCTCTACAATGAAATTGTAGATATCGCCGGCAAACACTATATCACGCTCCGCGGCCAGAGCCGCACCGGTGCGATTATTTCCTTCCCGAACAACAGCGTCTTCCAAACTCCGGTCAACAACGGCACCACGCACGCGCGCATGAGCTTCAAAGTGAACGCGAACGACATCGCGTTCGATTCGTTGACCATCTCGAATAGCACTCCGCAAGGCGGTTCGCAGGCGGAGGCACTGATGATTGAGACCAGTGCAAAACGCTGCATCGTTAATAACTCCGACATCGTGAGCCGACAGGACACAATTCTCGCAAACGTGAATTCTTCGCAGGCGTATTTCTACAAGAGCGCCGTGCGCGGAAACTTCGACTACATCTGGGGCGGCGGAAATCTCTACTTCGACCAATGCACGATTAAGACGATTTCCGGCACTGGCAGCGGCCAGTTGACCGCCGCGCGCACGGACACGTCCGCCAGCACCAGCGCAAATTTCCCGTGGGTGAATCCATTCGGCACTTACACGGCCAACGGTATGTCGTTCGTCAACTGCTCGTTCGCGGTGGATGCGGGTCTGGGAGCCATCACGCTTGCTGGCAGCAACGGCACGTCGAACAACCTTGTCTCGTGGTATGGCTGCGACTTCGCGACGAACTATGTTGCGCCGTCGTCCACGCTATTGAATGGCAACTATGTGTTCTGGCAAGGTGCCAATACGACCAACGGTGTTTCCGTTACGTTCCCCGTGCTCACCACGATTAGTGGAGCCGATGCGCGGTTGCAGGCGGCAACAAATATCCCAACGTGGTTCTATGGCTGGTCGCCGCAACTCGCGCCGAACATTCTTACGAATCCCATCAGCCAGACGGTCAACTACGGTTCGCCCGCCACCTTCACTGTGGTCGCCACCGGCATTCCTGATCCGACGTATCAATGGCAGACCAACGGCGTGAACCTTTCCGGCGCGACCAGTTCTACCCTGACGATTCCTTCGGCGGCCCTGACCGACGCGGGAAGTTACACCGTCGTTGTCACCACGTCCGCTGGCACAGCCACGAGCAGCAGCGCTACGCTCACGGTTAATCCGCCGTCGAACACTGCACCGACTTTCACCGCGCCGCCCGGCGGCACGAACGCCATCATCAACGTCGGCGCGAGTCTCACCATCGGTTGCACTGCAACCGATTCCGACACGCCCGCGCAAACGCTGACGTATGCGTTGCTCACCGGGCCGTCCGGTGCAGCGGTCAATTCCAGCTCCGGCAATTTCACCTGGCGTCCGACCGTGGCGCAGGCCGGTTCCGTCAACGTCGTCAAAGTTTCCGTCACCGACAACGGCACGCCGAACTTGAGCGCGACGAACACTTTCACCGTCACCGTGAATGCGCTGACGCAACCGACCGCGACCACGCCGAATTACAGCGCCGGACAATTCAGCGTCGGCGTCAGCGG
>CAILDU010000175.1 GCA_903833055.1 uncultured Verrucomicrobia subdivision 3 bacterium
GTCTTGAACGGCAGCGGCGTGATGAAATGCTGCGCGTCCGCCGTCATCACCACACGCACGTCACACTTCGCTTTCGTGAGCAGCGACGCCAGATCCGCCGCCTTGTGCGCGGCAATCGAACCCGTCACGCCGAGAACAATTTTTTTTGAGACGCTCATGGTTGAATCTTAACTCGAATCTTTAATTCGCAAATCAAATTTCCGGTGCCGACGACCGTGCCGAACGCATTTTCTCCGATTCGATAATCGCCAGCGCTCGCCGCAAATCTTCCCGCTTATCGCCGCTGATCAGCAGATAATCAAAATTCTTCCATTGCGAAATTTCCTGACGCGAAACGGCGAGCCGCTTTTGAATCACCGCTTCCGCATCCGCACCGCGTTTTTTCAAACGCTCCGCCAACACCGTCACCGATGGCGGCGTGAGAAAAATCGTCACCAGCGCGCGTTTCAGTTCCGGCTCGGTTTCCGCCTGCTCGCGAATCGTCGCCGCGCCCTGCACATCTACATTCAGCAAAACGTCTTTGCCCGCGCGCAATTTGCCGAGCAACTCCGATTTAAGAATGCCGTAGCTGTTGCCGTAAACCGTCGCGTGCTCCAGAAAATTTCCGGCGTGCAGCCGTTTCAAAAATTCTTCCGCGCTGAAAAAATGATAGTCCACGCCATCTTTTTCGCCCGCGCGCGGCGGACGCGTCGTGCAGGTGATGGCGCGCGTGAGGTTCGGCTGCGAAGCCAGCAGCAAATCGCAAAGCGTCGTCTTGCCCGCACCCGACGGCGCGGAAATGAGAACAAGGAGTGGACGGAGGTCAGGGGTCGGAGGCCGGACTTCCACCTTCCGTTTTCCGGTCGCCGACTTCTGGCTTCTGGCTTCTGGCTTCTGGCTTCTAGTTTTCATTCGACGTTCATCGCCTGTTCACGGAATTTTTCCAGCTCCGACTTCAGCGTCACGACCTCGCGCGAGATGACCGCGTCATTCGCCTTCGAGCCGATGGTGTTGATTTCGCGGTTCATTTCCTGCGCGAGAAAATCCAGCGTGCGCCCAACCGGCTCCTTCGATTTGCAGCAATCTGCGAACTGCTGAAAATGACTTTGCAGCCGCGTCAGTTCTTCCGAAATGTCCGAGCGGTCGGCGAACAAAACAATTTCCTTCAACAGCCGTTCGTCATCCGGCGCAATGTTTTCAATGCCCGCGCTCTTGATGCGCTCCAATAAATTCTGCCGATAATTCTCCGCCGTCACCGGCGCTTGCTTTTGGATTTTGCCGACCGCTGCGCTCATCACGCCGGTGCGCGCCGATAAATCTTTCGCCAGATGCGCGCCTTCGCGTTCGCGCATTTTCACCAGCGAAGCGAGTGCGGGCGTCAAAGCTTTTTCCACCGCCGGCCATAAATCTTCCGACTCCGCAAGCTGTTCGTCCGTCTGGAAAACGCCCGGCGCGCGCAGCAATTGATCCAACGTCACCTCGCCGGAAATTTTCAACTGTTTGGCCAGCCGCGCGAACTCTGCAGCGTAATCCTTCGCGAGCGCGTGGTTGATGTGTTTGCGCGCGGATTCCTTGCCCTCGGCGGCGTGCAGCGTGATGCGGGCGTTGACGCGGCCGCGCGCGATGTGGCGGTTGATGGCGTCGCGGATTTGCGTTTCGAGCATATCCATTTCGCGCGGGAGCGTGACCGAGACTTCGGCCTGCTTGCGGTTGACCGAGCTAAGCTCGACCGTGACCTTGAAGCCGTCCTGCGCGCATTCGCCGCGACCGTAACCCGTCATGGATTTCATCCCGCCGATGATGCGAAAATTATTTGCGGCAAGCGAATAAATTTTCCAACCACAGGCAACGGCGGCGTTAATGCTCATCTTCACTTCCGGTTAATACTACGGTTGGCGCAACGCCTTTCTTGACTCGCGGCGCAGGGCTTTTATTATTTGGCGCGGTTCGCAGCAGTAAACAAGGAACCAAAAGGAATTTTACCATGACAAAAATCCAGAACATTGAGGCGCGCGAAGTCCTCGACTCGCGCGGAAATCCGACGGTGGAAGTTGATGTGACGCTCGAATGCGGCGCGGCAGGTCGCGCGGCCGTTCCCAGCGGCGCCAGCACCGGCGAACACGAAGCCATCGAACTCCGCGACGGCGACAAGAAACGCTACGGCGGCAAGGGCGTGCTCAAGGCCGTCGCCAACGCGAACACGAAAATCAAAGCCGCGCTCATCGGCGTGGACGCGCTCGACCAGCTCACCGTGGACGCCACGATGCTGAAACTCGACGGCACGGAAACGAAGGCCAAGCTCGGCGCGAACGCCATTCTCGCGGTCTCGCTCGCGAACGCGAAGGCGGCAGCGACGGCGTTGAACCAGCCGTTGTTCAAATACATCGGCGGACCGAACGCGAAAGTTCTGCCCGTGCCGATGGCCAATGTTATCAACGGCGGCGCGCATTCTGACGCGCCGATTGATTTCCAGGAATTCATGATCCAGCCGCACGGCTTCGATACGTTCAGCGAAGGTTTGCAGGCGATCACGGAAATTTTTCACGCGCTGAAATCTGTTTTGAAGAAACGCGGTTTGTCCACGGCGGTCGGTGACGAAGGTGGTTTCGCGCCGAAGTTGAACAGCGTGGAAGACGCGATTGAATCCATTCTTGAAGCCGTGAAGAACGCGGGCTACAAAGCGGGCAAGCAGGTCAACCTCGCGCTCGATGTCGCCGCGTCGGAATTTTACAACCACGACGGCACTTACACGTTCAAGAAATCCACCGGCAAGACTGTGACCGGCGCGGAACTCGTGGACTTCTACGCGAAGCTCGTCGCGAAGTATCCGATTGTGTCCATCGAAGACGGTTGCGCGGAAGGCGATTGGAAACATTGGAAAATGTTGACAGACAAAATTGGCAACAAGGTTCAACTCGTCGGCGATGATTTGTTTGTGACCAACGTGAAGTTCCTGCAAAAAGGAATTGATACCGGCACGGCGAATTCGATTCTCGTGAAAGTGAACCAGATTGGTTCGCTCACGGAAACGCTCGACGCCGTTTCGCTCGCGCAAAATCATGCCTACACCGCCGTCCTCTCACATCGCTCCGGCGAAACCGAAGACGCGACCATCGCGGACATCGCGGTGGCGACGAATTGCGGACAAATTAAAACGGGTTCGTTGAGCCGCTCGGATCGTCTGGCGAAATACAATCAACTGCTCCGCATCGAGCAATTGCTCGGCAAGAACGCGGTTTACGCGGGCTTGAGCGCGTTGAAGAAAGCCAAGTGATTGTAGCGGCGGTCTATGACCGCCAAAGACGGCACTTACAGAGTGCCGCTACAAAATTCAGAAACCGGAAGCCGTTCGCGGCTTCCGGTTTTTTCTTTTAGCAGCTACGCCAGCGAGATAAGGTGTTCACCTGATTGTTCAACCGGTAAAATTTGTTAAATTGAAATTTCAAAATTAAACCATGAAAAAATTATTCATCATCACTGCTCTCGTTATCAGCGTCGCCGGTTTGCAGGCGGCAGAACACGGCTTTCAGGCTTCGTTGACGCCGGACATCGCGGTTCATTCAAAGACCGATCAGATTAACGGACTGTCATTGAGTGTCTGGGGCGAAAATCCGCAGCACGGCGTCGCGCTCGGTTTCGTCAACGGCAGCACGGGCGACAGCCAAGGCCTCACTTGCGGCCTTTTCAATTATGCGGATGCCTATACGGGCGTCGCGTGGGGCTTGGCGAATTACAGCCAGACCAGTTTTGTCGGCTGGCAGAGCGGTGCGGTCAACATCGCGAAGGGCACGTTCACCGGTTTTCAGGATGGTGTGGTCAACTGCGCGCAGGAATTTCAAGGCTGCCAAATCGCGCTGGTGAACTACACGGAAAATCTCCACGGCGTCCAAATCGGCTTGGTCAACATCGCGCTGAACAATTCATGGTTCGATAATTTTCCGAACAAACTGGCGACGGGGTTTCCCATCGTGAACTGGTCGTTCTAAAAAATCATTTGTCCGCCAAACAAATTTGGCGAGGCAAGCTTGACATGGAAACACGTTTAAGTTTCCCTGCAAGTTCGTCGGTTAAACAAAACTAAAACTAATAAAATGAAAAAACTAATTATCTGTGCCTGTGCTGGTGCCATGGTCATGCTCGCCACGGGTTGTGTCGGCCCGAACGGTCCGCTCGTCGGCTCGGTCGGCGGCATTTACTCCAATGTTTCCGGCCCCGTCGCCGTGACCAGCAACACGGGCGCGTCCAAGTCCGGCTCGGCCACGTCCAAAGCCGTGGTTGGAATTGCGTGGGGCGATTCCAGCATCAAGGCCGCAGCGGCCAATGGCGGCATCACGAAGATTCAACATGTGGATTACCACGTCACCAGCGTGCTGGGCGTTTATGTGGAAACCATCGTGACAGTTTACGGCGAATAATTCATTCACCGTTCCTTCAAACCGGAAGCCGTTCGCGGCTTCCGGTTTTTTTATTTCAATAACCCTGTTTGCACAGCTTCCACACCGCAACCATGATCCCGATGCTCGCCAGCGACATCCAAAACCAAGACGCGACCAAAAACGACACCACCATCATCGCCACGCCGCCAATGAACGGCGTGATTTCCCGCTGCTTGCGCGCGTAAAGCAGATAGCCGCCCGCCACCGCGCCCCAAATCAGGGAGGCAAAAATATAATGTTCATCCAGCAGGCTGTCGGTCTTGACGCCATTTTTTTTCAAAATTTCCGTCAACTGTTTCGTTGCCACATTGTCATCGGTGATGTTGGGATCAATAAAGTTCGTGTCCGCCAGCGCGTGTGAGTCGATCGCAAAAACGGAAAAAGCGAACAGCAGCGGCAGGCAGTTCCGGGAAAATATTCTTAGCGCACGTCTCATCTGCCAACGATTCTTGCGCTGCCGGTTAGCTTCGTAAAGAAAAACCGCCGTGACGCACGCGGCTTGCCACAGAAAAACTCTGTGCTAGATTTTGGCCGTGAGCAATTTCTTCCGCCCCAACCTCAAAAAACAGGGTCGCATTGCCCGCGGCGTCATCGGCACGCTCTGCCTGATTGCTGGCATCGTTCTGGTGGATTTTATTTTGTGGCTCGGACTGATTTTTGTCGCCGCCGGATTGTTTGCGATTTACGAAGCCTTGAGCGGTTGGTGCCTCGCCCGCGCCTGCGGCATCAAAACAAAAATTTAAGCGAACGCGCCAAAGAGCGCCTGCATCTCCGCGTCCACCTGTGATTCGTCCGTCAGCGTCTGGGCAATTTCGTCACGGAGCAAAATCCGATACCGCTTCCGCAACCGGTGGATTGCCACGCGCACCGCGCCTTCTTCCATATCCAAAACTTTCGCCACTTCCGCCTGCGCGGAATCCGCTTTGCCCGCCGTGAGAAACATTTTCAATTGCCCGAACAATTTTATTTTTCCATCCGCCTCACATTCCCGCTGCAAACGCTCGATGACTTTCGCCAATAATGCCAACGCCCATTCGCGGTCGAACGCCTTGTCGGGACTTGGCTCGTTCGTCGCGGCGACTTGAAATTTCGTGTCCGCCGTCTGCCAGTCCAACGACAGATGCGCCGCACCGCCGCCGCGTTTTTGCGTCTGCGACTTGTCCCATTCGTTCGCCAGAAAATGTTTGAGCGACGCGAGCAGGAACGCGCGGAATTTTCCTTTTTCATGGTCCACGCCCGCGAGAAAATTTTTCTCCAGCAGCCGCGCAAAAAATGCCTGCACCAAATCTTCCGCGTCCGGCTTGTTGTAGCCGCGACGACGAACATAGGCGTAAAGCGGAAACCAATACGTCTGGCAAAGTTCCGCCAGCGCGCCGTCTGACTGCGTCGTGTGGCGTTTGCCCGCCGCGAGCACGACCGTCCAATGCGTCGTGGCAAAAATATCGCCCGGCACACACGAAGATTTGTTGGAATGTTCCGAGGTCAAAATTTCAAATCAATGCCGGTGGAAATACCGGCCACCAAAAAAGATGATGAGAAAAATCATCCATGGTAATGACACCAGCACAATAAACAAAACGACGCCGTTGCGGTTGCCAAAATTGATGGTCCAACCAAATCCCCGGCGCTTGGGAACCATCAGGCGCGCGTCTGTCCGGCTGCGGTAAATTCCCCACGACCAGTTTTTAGCGTCGTTCCACTCGCGCTGGTTAATTTCGTCAGTCGTCATTTTATGTAATAACCGCAGGCCTTCCATGCGCCATCGGTTTCAAGTGAGAACGTCACCGTTTCGGTCGCGCTATTCATTTTTGAAAAGGCAGTTTCAAATTGCATGACGACGTATTTACCATCCGGCGTGCCGGGCAAGTGTGTTTCCGTCACCGCCGAATCCACCGTGCGGATTTTCAGTTCGCCCAAAGGTTTGCGAACCGATTCCATCGCGACAATCCATTTATCCTGCGTGAGCGCGCCTTGAAAATAATCCGATGCGTCCACCCAACTTTGGGCGTAATTGCCGCCGTCAATTCCCGTGAGCCATTTTTGCGCCGCCGTCACTGCCGCCGTTTGTTCAGCAGTGCGCGGGCGAATGAGATAGTAAATGGCGCGCCACTGGCCGTCTTTTTCCTGCATGAACTCGACCGTCTCCACCGCACCCGGCAGCGCGGCAAAACTGGTTTCAAACTGCGCGACGAAATAGGAACCGTCCGGCATTCCAGATAATGCAGTTGATGTCTGCGTAGAAATTTCTTTGCGTGAAATCACTTGGCCGAGCGGCTGGCGGACTTTTTCCAACAGCTTCACCCACGCATCTTTTTGGCCGTCCGCACGAAAACTCGCCGCCGCCGTGTCCCACGTCTGCGAATACGCACCGGCATCCGCCAACGCAAGCCAGTTTTGCACGGCGGACAGCGGCGTAAAATTTTGCACCAGCTTGTAGCGAATCTTTACGCCGCGCGGATTGTCCTCGGCATTGAGAATTTGCAGGATGCCAACCGCTCCTTTGCGGGTTTTGAAACAAAACGAGTCTCGGTGCGAGTTCAATCGGGAATCAAATCCCGGTTGCAGCGTCCAGATGGTTTTGTCTCTCTGATGTTGTTTTAGCAAACCATCCAGCATCCGCTGGAGACGGGTTCCAAGATAACTGGCATCGGCTTGGTCAAATCCAAAAGGAACAACCACACCGTTCGAAATGACATTGGGTGGAAAGGCCGCGGCTTCGCGGATTTCGAGTTCTTCCGAACCCCGACCGCCATCACGCACCATGAGATTCGCTCCCGAGCTTCGCAGCCATTCACGCATTTTCAAGGCGCGCGGGTCGTCATGCCACTCCCAAAAATAGCGTGTGGCAAAAGACTCGTTGAACAACGCGCGCATGTTCTCCGGCGGCGTGAGCAATTGGCCGGTATCCAGATTGAGGAAGAGGTTTGTGCCTGATTCGGTAGACTGAATGACGCGGTTGACCGTGGGGCCGAAGGAAAGATTTTGCGCGGCGGCTTTATTTTGGGTTGCCAGCCGAGCCATCTGCTCTTGTGTCCACGCTGCGGTTTCCTTCAAATTTTGGCTCAACTCGTCCACGCCGCTTAATCGGGTGAATAAGTTGGATTGGGCAAAAATTAGCACGGTAGCTAGACCGGCAAAAACGATTACCTTGAACATCGTCCGGCGGGTGAAGGAAAAAAGTCTCATCTGGTCAGCGCGGTAACCTTGTGCTTTGGCCCAAGTAGTGGAACACAGAAAATACCGCAGCATCCGCTGAATCATGGGAATGGATACGAGAAATAGCATGGCCCAAACACCAGCAACAATCCAACGGCCTACGCCGGAGTTGGATCTTATGAAGGCAGGCAGATCAAAACCTGTCCCAATTACCCAGGCAGAAATTACAAGGCCGAGCGTCGAAAGGTGGTTCTGTTCCAGCTTCGTGAGATGGGCGCATATTTTTCCGACTTCCGGCGATTGAAGCGGTGACCAAGTCCACCACGACTGGCGGGGATTGCGATTTTTAGTTTGATCTGCCTCACGTCGGCTGCTACCGAGTGGCGTCCCCACAATCGTCTCCACGCACGTCTTCACTTCGCTGACTTGCTGATAGCGCAGCTCGGCTTTCCTTTCGTTGCGGAGGCGAAGAAGAAATTCCACCAATAGAAGCGGCCCAAACAAGGGAAAAACCGACATGCAAAAGTTCCATGCTGGACCACTTATCTGTCCGGAAATCGCCAAAAATAGAACGACGGCAGCACAAATCTGAAAGGGGATAAAACAAATTCGCATTCGCCCAATTGCCCGGCTGAAATGATCGGTCGGCAATGGCGCGCCAAATGGACTGAATGAGCTGAACCAGCCTTTCGAATTCTGACTTTTGGCTTTTGGATTCTGGCTTTCAGTTTTTTTAGTTTGAACCTCCTCATCCCGCGCGGCGGGACTGCTACCGAGAATGGTTTCCACGCACGTCTTCACTTCGCTGACTTGTTGGTAACGCAGCTCTGGTTTTTTTTCCAACGCGCGCAAAACAATTTCATCCAGCCGCACGTCTATGTGAACTTTCGTGGATGGCGGCGCGATTTTTTTGCCCGGCAATTCGCCGGTGAGCATCTGGTAAAACACCACGCCCAGCGCGTAAATGTCCGCACGATGATCCACTTCGCCCGGCGCGCTAATCTGCTCCGGCGACATATAATTCGGCGTGCCCATCACGCCGGTAGGACCTTGCGGCGCAGCCTCGGTATTTTGGCCAATCGGCAGTTCAGCCCTACCCGGTTCAATAATTTTTGCCAGACCAAAATCCGCCACCTTCACGCGGCCGCGACGGTCGAGCAAAATATTTTCCGGCTTAATGTCGCGGTGGACGATGCCTTGGTCATGCGCGAATTGCAGCGCATCACAAATCTGCGGCACAATCGCCAGCGCCTCGCGCGGTGCAATGCGGTTACCCGCGAGCAATTGCCGCAGGTTCACGCCATCTACAAATTCCATGAGAAAATAGAACTGTCCGCTCGCATTGCCGAATTCGTAAAGCGTAACGATATTTGGATGATTTAATTTCGCCAGCGCCTGCGCCTCGCGCGCGAAGCGTTCGGCAAATGCCGGCTCGTCGCCGATGCCAGGCGGAAGAATTTTCAACGCAACGATGCGGTCGAGTTGTTTCTGCCGCGCCTTGTAAACCGCGCCCATACCGCCTTTGCCAACGAGTTCAAGAATTTCCAACTGCGGAAATTTCGCCGCTAGTTCGGCCACGCTTGGCGGCACGAACGCCTTTTGTTTCGCGTCGGTGACGGTGTCCGCCGCCGCGCCCATTTTGAGCAGGCACGCGGGGCAAAGTCCCGCGAGCGCGCCGAACGGGAGCGGTGTGCCGCATTGCGGGCAGTGGTTTTTGTCGGGCATTGGCGGAGCTATTTTTACCGTGTCCATGCCCACTTCAGAAGCAAAACCGGCGGGACGTTACAAATTTTTTAACCGCAGAGAACGCAAAGAGCACAGAGATGGGGAAATGAAATTCTTTCTTCGGGTTCTCTGTGTTCTCTGCGGTTAAACAATCAGCGCGTTCCGACGTAGCGAAGTCAGTTCACGAGCCGGAGGCAAAGCGGATAGCGATAAAAATTTCCTTCCGAGGCTTTGACGGCGGCCACGATCGGTAGCACCAGCGCCATGACCATCACTGCCAGCAGTAGCGGAAAGCCGATGAAAATCGCGCACAGAAAGATTGAAACCAGACCGTAAATGATAATCGAGATATGGAAGTTCAGCGATTCGCGCGCGTGGGCGGCGATTTTTTCCGACTCGCTTTTTTTCACCAGATAAATGATGAGCGGAAAAATAATTCCCACGCCGAGAAACAGCGACAGGTGGCAAAGGATGATGAGCAGCTTTTCGTTGCTGTCCGGCTTGGCGACCGGCGGCTGCGCGTTCAAGGGCGGAGGGGCTTCCATTTGAGAAGCGAAACAAAGTCGGCGGCTGGGGGCAAGTTTTATTCCGGGCGCCGAAATAATTTACCGCAGTTTGAAGCCGCCTTGGAAAATTACTTCTGCCGCGACGACGACCAGAAAAATAATTCCAACGAGCGCGTTTAAGCGGAAGAAAGCGAGGTTGATCCAGTTCAAACTGCGGCGGCGCGCAATCCAATGTTCCAACACGAGACAGCCGAGAATGACGATCCAGCCGATGAGATACGCGATGCGAAAACGGCACAGCAGGCCGAAGCCGAGCAGCACGCCGCACATCATCATGTGCGCGAGAAACGCCGCGCCCAGTGCGTTTTTTGGCCCCCACGCGACGACAAGCGAGCGCAGGCCATGCGATTTGTCGAACTCGTAATCTTGCAGTGCGTAAATAATGTCGAAGCCAACAAGCCACAGCACGACGGCGAACGCGAGCAGCGTCATTTGCAATATTTCCAGCGCGGAAACATTTGCGCCCTTCACCGCCAGCCATGCGCCGATGGGCGCGAGCGCGAGCGCGATGCCGAGAAAAACGTGCGTGTAATCCGTGAACCGTTTCGTCAGCGAATAAAAACAAACCAGCACCAGCGCGACGGGCGAAAAATAAAAGCAGACCGGATTCAGAAAATAACTGGCAGCAATCAGACCGGCTGCCGACAAGACACACAGCGAAATTGCACTGAACAAAGAAATTTCACCTGCGGGCAAGTGGCGATTCTTTGTGCGCGGATTCAGCGCGTCAAACTTGCGGTCCACTATGCGGTTGAATGCCATCGCGCAGGTGCGCGCGCAAACCATCGCCAATAGAATCAAGCCAAACGTGCGCCAGCCCGGCCAGCCGCGATGATCGCGCGCGGCCACGAGCATCGCCGCCAGCGCAAACGGCAACGCAAAAACCGTGTGCGAAAACCGCACGAACGAACCCCACTTTTTAAGCGAGGATAGCGGATTGAAAATTGAGGATGGCAAAGACATCTTTAACTCGCGCTCCGGCAAAAGTCATCCGCCCGGTCAATCATTTTGTTCAACATTGCACCGACACTTTGCCAGGCCGCATCAAATTCCCGGTGCTGTTGTTCGCTAATGTATTTGCAGTCAAACGCATCATCTAACCATGATTGAGTTTCAGTCGCTTCGCCCAAAGCCTCGTTCAGTTTATTTATGAATGCTGCCTGATAACGCCGTCGCGCCCATGCTTCCGCAATCATGGCCTTGACCGCCCGCGAAAACCGGCGGATTTGATCTGTCATTGCAAACCGTTCTTCTTTTGGAAAAGTTTTGGTGATTTCAAAAATCTTCAAGGCTTCCGCTCTGGAAGTTTGATACACATTCCAATCACGGAAGCTTTTTATCAGCGCCATAATCCATCCTCCATCTTCAATTCTCATCCTCGTTCATTCCTTCTCCTCCGCCCAGCGCGGCGCGAGTTTGTTCGGCACGCCCATGTGGTCGAGCACGCGCGCGACGACGGTGTCCACGATTTGCACAACGGAATCCGCGCCGGAATAAAAACTCGGATTCGCTGGCAGAATCGTTGCACCCGCGAGCAGCAGCAGTTCCATGTTCTTGACGTGGATCAAACTCAACGGCGTTTCGCGCGGGACTAAAATTAATTTCCGCTTTTCCTTCAACGTCACGTCCGCTGCGCGCAGTAAAACATCTTCGCTGTAACCGTGCGCGATGCGGCCCATCGTGCCCATCGTGCAGGGAATCACGACCATCACGTCCGGCGGATTCGAGCCGCTGGCGAAGGGCGCGTTCATGCTTTTGAGATTGTGCGTCTGCACACCAGCAGGGAGTTTCAAGCCGTCCGGCAATTCCACGGCGATGACTTGCTGCGCGTAATTGCTCAACACGACATGGACTTCGTGTTCGCGCGGATTCAGATTGTCGAGCAACCGCTGCGCGTAAAGCGCGCCGGTCGCGCCGGTGATAGCAACGAGAATTTTCACGACGCCCAGTTTGCCGCAAATGAATGCCGCAAACAAGTCGCGCGAAAGCGTCCGTTGGCGACGCGAAATTTTTCGCGCAACTTATCTGTATTTCCTCGACAAAAAAATTTAGCTAAAGTCCGCGCATGGAAATTTCCGATCTGGCAAAAGTTCTCGTTGCGCTCGGTTGTCCGGCGGAAAAATCCGCCGACATGGCCGCGCAACTCGACAAACGCGCGAAGCAATTGGCCGCCGAAAAAAATCGGCCTTACGCGGAAGCCTTGCAGCATTTGATTGGTTTGATGCGTCAAGGTTGGTCGGCCAAGGAAAAAGGATTTTAATTTTATGATTAAACCGTGGAAAAAAGTCAGCAGCAAACCCGTCGGCGATTTTCGCATTTTCAAAATTCGCGCCGACACTTGCATTAATCCGCGCACCGGCAAGGAACACGAGTTCTACGTTCTCGACACCGTTGGCTGGGTCAACGTCATTGCCGTCACGCCCGACCAACAGCTCGTGATGGTCGAGCAATATCGTCACGGCTCCGGCACGGTGGAACTGGAAATTCCCGGCGGCATGATGGATCCGCACGAGACCGATCCCGTTGCGACCGCCGTGCGCGAACTGCGCGAGGAGACCGGCTACGCGGGCGAAAACGCGCGCCTGCTTGGGAAAATTCATTCCAACCCCGCGATTTTGAGCAACACAACTTTCACCGTGCTGATTGAAAATTGCCGTCTGCAACACGGCGTGGAATTTGACAGCGGCGAAGATTTGACGACGCAACTTGTGCCGGTGGCAGAAATTCCCAAGCTCGTCGCCGACGAAAAAATCGGCCACTCGCTCGTCGTCGTCGCGCTGTATTATTTTGATTTGTGGCAGCGGGGAATTAAACAACCTTCAGTTGACAAAAAATCTTCTGCTGGTTGAATTTGTAGCACATTGCAAATGCAATTGTAAAAACTATGAACACATCAAAGTTATTAATTAATCCGGCAACGGCACTGATTTTCTTTGCTACACTAAATGTTCAGGCTTTTTACAACCCGACCGTGGGACACTGGTTAAGTCGTGACCCAATACAAGAAAGAGGCGGGCAAAATCTTTATGGCTTTGCAAATAATCAGCCCATCAACAAGTTGGATAAAAATGGCTTATTGATTCCGCAGATTGTGTCGTTTTTACAACTCATGCCAGACCCACGCACTGATTATTTTGTGGCGCATTATTACGATGGATCAAAAACAACAACAGATTTAGGCAATTTGGGGCTTGGAAAAAGTTTTGAACAATCTGGAAGCGTTCAAAATGCCGTCATGTCCTTTGACGAGCTAAATTTCCAAATGGCAAAAACAAAAGTCGCAAATCTTTGCTCAAGTTCGTCCGCAAAAAAAACTGCAATTTTTCATTCTGCTGATGCTGTCATAGCCGATGTAACATGGAATTCTGGATTATTTGCTGTTGGACACAGCACTTTTTTTAGAAATGCTTCATGCCTAGTTTCATTTGATTGTTGTAGTCGAACATTCAAGTTGGAGTGTAACGACCATTTTTACATTCGAGATAAATTTCAAGATCCTTTGGATGGCAGAGAATTCTTCCACCATCCATTTGAACTCCCAGGCGGAACTCCCTACGCAATTAACTATGATTTTTTCCGTATTTCACGAAAAGTGGAAAATTTTAGCATATGCAGTATTTGCTCAAAAAAATTTGGCCTTTTGTATGTTTAGCTCTGCTAGTTGGTTGCGGTGACTATGAACAAAAAATATGCGGTGAGTATCGATTGACTAGATGTAATGCGACCGAAGTTCGGATAAGTCGCCCCAACGGTTACCAAACAATGATCAACGGTAACATAGAAAATTATGCTGTAAGAGACCCCTACATTACGGGCTATGCCAACACGAACAATTTAGACGTTTCATCAGAACCAAGAGCTAAAGAGGGTTACTTTCTTTTGAATACATCTAACGACAATCGATTGGAAGCGATGACAGAGTCCGAATGGAAAGTTGAATTGCAAAAAATTAATTGGCCGAGTCCAAAACTGAATCCACCTCGTTAATTTTTTGACGGAACTTCGGATGACCTAATTTTTCCCATGCCCATTTTCTACGAATGCCAACGCTGCACGGCCTGTTGTCGCTGGCCGGGACAAGTGCGTTTGTCGAATGAAGAAATCTCGCGGCTCGCCGCGTTCAAGGGCTTGAGCGAGGCGGATTTCATCCAGCAATTCACGCGGCTGCGCTGGGATCGCGGCGGTCTGGCCTTGCAGGAAAAACCGGACGGCGGCTGCGTTTTTCTGGACGGCGACGACTGCTCCGTGCAAGCCGTCAAGCCGCAGCAGTGCCGCGATTTTCCGAATCTCTGGAATTTTCCCGGCTTTCAGCAGACCTGCAAAGCCTTCCCGCGCGAAGTCACCGAGGCGGAATACGAACGGCGCATCGCGCTGATAA
>CAILDU010000176.1 GCA_903833055.1 uncultured Verrucomicrobia subdivision 3 bacterium
AAGTCGAACTGGTATTTCCAATTTGGATAATGCTTCTGAAATTTCCGCACGTCGCTGATATACCAGATGTGATCGCCGATGCGATTGTCTTCGACGTAAGTGTAGTCGAGTTTTTTGCCGCTGATGGCTTCGCACATCCCGATGGCTTCGAGCATGGAGCAGTTCGAGTGGCGGCTGCCGCCCATGTTGTAAACTTCACCGGAGCGCGGCTGCAAAGTGAATTGCCAGAACGCTTCGACGAGATCGTGGCTGTGGATGTTGTCACGGACTTGTTTACCTTTGTAACCGAACACGCGATACGGGCGGCCGGTCGCGGTGCATTTCATCAGGTAGGCGAGAAAGCCGTGCAGCTCGGTGCCCGCGTGTGCCGGACCGGTGAGACAGCCGCCGCGGAAAATCGCCGTCTTCATGCCGAAATAACGGCCGTATTCTTGCACCAAAATATCTGCCGCAACTTTGCTCGCGCCGAAAAGTGAATGCTTGGTTTGATCAATGGACATCGTTTCGTCAATGCCCGTGTGGTAAATATGCGACGGGTCAATTTCCCAGCGCAATTCCAGTTCGCGCAGCGGCAGCAGATTTGGCGTGTCGCCGTAGACTTTATTCGTGCTGGTGAATATGAAAACGGCTTCGGGACAATGTTGCCGCGTGGCTTCAAGCAGGTTTAAAGTGCCGACGGCGTTGACGCTGAAATCGGTGTGCGGTTCGCGCGCGGCCCAATCGTGCGACGGTTGCGCGGCGGTGTGAATTACCGTTTTAATTGAGGAACCAAGTTTGGCAAAAAGTTTGTTCACCGCGTCGTTATCGCGGATATCCACGCTTTCGTGGCGGTAATTTTTAAGGGATTTCTCCAGCTTCGTGCGCGTGAGTGCGGTCGAGGCTTCTGCGCCGAAAAATTTCGCCCGCATGTCGTTGTCCACGCCGACGATGTCGTAGCCTTCGGCGTGAAAGCGTTGGCAGGTTTCGGAACCGATTAGGCCGGCGGAACCGGTGACTAAAGCAATACCCATAAATTTAATTAAACATGACTGGCTACAAAATCAGGATGCCCGCCGCTGGCAATCGCAGCAAGCGGGAAAGCGGAAGGCGACGGGCAGAAATCTTAAAATGCGGCGGGTCTGAATCGTTGAATGCACAATCAGATTAGCGCAGCAGCCAGCGGGCGGCGAGGCTGTTGGTGCGGCCTAAATATTGCGGGGCGGCGTTGAACATGGGGTCGCGCAATTCAGTTAAATCATGGTAGCCGTAAACTTGCACAATCGTGGCGTAGGAACATCTTTTGGGATTGATGAGCAGGTTTTGCCACGGGCGGAGCAGCGGAATTACTGCGCCCACTAGAATGGTGGCGGTCAGCAAAAGGAACAGTGGTCGCCGAAATGAAAAGGA
Source organism: uncultured Verrucomicrobia subdivision 3 bacterium (assembly GCA_903833055.1). Classification (GTDB taxonomy): domain Bacteria; phylum Verrucomicrobiota; class Verrucomicrobiia; order Limisphaerales; family UBA11358; genus UBA11358. The sequence goes on from CAILDU010000176.1 coordinate 1,387, forward strand.
CGGATTTTGCCAGCAGAGCGCCGCGCCGAGGGCGGCGAAAATGAGCGCGGGATCGGATGATTGCAACCGCAGGTCGCTGTAAAAACCAAATTTGTAAAGCGGCAGCAACAGCAAAAAAACAACGGCGACATAAAAAAGCGGGCGCAGGTCGCCGAGCGTTCGGTATTTAAGGTCAACGAGCAGCACCATTAGAATTGGGCTTAATTCCAGTATGAGAAAAAGCACATAGAGCCAAAGCCAGTCCGCGCCGCCGCCCAGTTTCCACAGGGCGCCGCTATCGGCCAGCGGGATGTGGCCTTGAAAATAGATTCCCAAAATGACCAGCAGGATGCCGCCGGCCAGCAAGTTAATGGGTTCACAATAATCGCGGCAGCGCACGCGGCGCAGGGCGGCCAGCGGCACGAGGAGCAGGCCCAAACACGACATGGGACTCCAGAATAGACACGCCGCCCAAATGAAAAATACGCCGCGCGGATTTTTTTTCACCCAGAGCAAATCGTAAAGCACGGCGGTGCCGAGCCAGCCGACGAGGGCATGTTGCGGCTGGTATTGGATGCGGGTGAAGCTGTCTTTGTCGCTGCAGTAAAGACCGAGTTTTAAAACTCGGTCGCTCAATCCATCGGCACTAATCAGGCCGGGAACGCCATGGGTTTTGAACAGCCACCAGAGAATGCTGGTGCCGGAAAAAATAAAATCATTAACAGTGTTTTGACGGGCGCTTGACCCAGCGACGCCACCCAGTAAAAAAACAAGGCTGCGCCGCCGAAAGTCCACACCAGCGTCAGCAGCGGCACCAGATTTTCGCCGAGCAATTTTCCGCCGAGCGCCGGGATGAGGTAATAGCCGAGGCCGTAGCACAGATAGGTTTTTTCGCCGGCGGGCGGCGCATAGTTCACCGGCCATGATTGGTGGACGAGATCGTGAAAGACCAAGTTGTGTTTGATGTAATCCCCGTTTTGGGGAAAGTAGCCGCCGACGCCGCCGAAGAGCGTCCAGCCGAGCGCGAGCAGCAGCACGAGCCAAAAGGTTTTGCGCGGGAGCGGTGGTCGGGGCGTGGCCATGGCCGGTGACCGCACCAGTTGAAATAATCCAATGGCCACGATGAGCGCGGCGGGCCAGCCGATGGCCGGGCGAATCCAAGTTGCCAGAAAAACCAGCGCGGGACTGACGAGATACACCAGCATGAGTGGCAGGGTGCAGTTGGCTGGAGTTTTCACGCGCGTAATTTGCCGTGCGCCGTCCGGCGGGGCAATCTGATTCCAGTTTGCCGGTTTTTATTTGAGGTGTTTTTGGACAAACGTCTCGATGCGCGGCCAGACATCCGCCACGGAAACGCCGCGCAAACAAAACGGATCGGCAAAGCGGCAGTAATCCGAACACGGTTTGTAGGGGCAGGCGCGGCCTTCAAAAATTTCCGAGGCCGGATGCAGCGGCGCGAACCATTCGTGAAGTTGCGGACCGAAGAGGGTGAAGGTCGGCAGGCCGCAGGCGGATGCGAGATGACCCGGACCGGAATCGTTGCCGAGAAAAACGCCGGCTTGATCCAACTGCCCCATTAGTTCGGTGACGCTGCGTGGGCAGAGGGCATTTTCACCGCGCGCGCGCCACCAGTCGAGTTGATCGGCATCACAGGCGACCTGCACGGTGAATTTTTTTTGCCGCAGGCGGGCGATGAGTTCGGAATAATTTTCCAGCGGCCACACGCGCAGCGGCAGGCGCGCGCCGGTGTGCACGAAGACGACCGGCGGCAACGCGCGTGGTGCGGCGAAGATTTCTCCGCGCGGCGGCAGGGTGAGTCCGAGCGCCGCGCTGGCGGTGCGCCAGTATTCATAACGATGCGCCAGCGGGTCGGGACGCGCGAGATCCCGGGTGAGGTAACGCTGGCTTTTCAGCCGCGAAAACCCGAGGCGTTCCCGTGCGCCGACGGTTTTCATGAGGAAATGATTGCGCGGATCCCAGCGGGCGGAGACGGCGCAATCAAATTTTTTTGCGCGCAGCGCGCAGCGCAGCCGGTGCATCTCGAGCCACGGCCAGCGCAGCAAATTATATTTGGCACCGAACGCAAACGCCGTCCACGTCGCGGTGAAAGGCACAACCTCGACGTTCGGCCACAGGCGCGGGCGCAGTTCCGTGGCGAACGGTTTGGCCAGCAGCGTGACGTCGTATTTTTCCGTGGCGGCGCGGAGGAAGGGCGTGGCGATGACGAGGTCGCCCAGTCCCCATAGTTCCAAAACAAGCAGCCGCGGCTTCATAAGCGCAAACCTGAAAATGGAAACTCGAAGCCGGAGACCTGAAACCTGAGACCTGAAACCTGAAATAAAAAGGAGTGCGCCATGGATTCTGGAAAAGTGCGGTTAATAAAGTTAACTCGTTGCTTCCGTGTTTTAGTATTTCGTTTTCCGGTTTCCACCTTCCGGTTTCAGCCTTCCGGTTTTTTCTACGCGGGTTGCGGCGCTTCCGCCGGCAGCGGTTTGATGCGCGGATTATAAGCTGGTTTGGCCGGGCACCGGGCCATCCCACCGTTCATGGCGATGCTAAAGCCCGCCATGCTGGCAAACCCCGTGACGGATTGGGTGAGCGCACCGACGACGAACAGGAAAAAAATCGGTCCACTGATGCTGGCCGCGAAGAAATAAGTGTTCATCGTTTTCAGCTCCGGGTC
>CAILDU010000177.1 GCA_903833055.1 uncultured Verrucomicrobia subdivision 3 bacterium
CACGCACGCCTTTTTCAAAGCGCTGCTGTTCTTGAGCGCCGGCTCCGTCATCATCGGCATGCATCACGAGCAGGACATCTGGCACATGGGCGGACTGAAAAAGAAAATGCCCGTCACGTTTTGGACCTTCACCATCGGCGCATTGGCCTTGAGCGGCATTCCGCCGTTTGCGGGTTTTTATTCGAAGGATTCAATTCTCGCGCAATGCCTGGAACAGAAAAATTATTTGCTGTTCGCCGTTGCGGTGTTCGTCGCCGGGCTGACCGCCTTCTACACGTTCCGTTTGTTCTTCGTCGTTTTCTTCGGCAAAGAAAAATCCGACCACGCCAAGCACGCGCACGAATCGCCGCTGATCATCACCGTGCCGCTGGTGATTCTGGCCATCTTCGCGACCATCGGTGGCTTCATCGGCATCACGAACAATTACGGTTCGCAATTCGCCGCCGACCACGAAACGCTTTCGCTCACGCAACAGTTGCTCGAACCGTTGAAAACACCCGTCCCGATGTTAGTCGGAATCGGCGTTGCGCTCGCCGGAATCTTCCTGGCGTTCTCGCTTTACAAAAATACCGCGACCGATCCGCTGCCCAAGAAACTCGGCGGCCTCGCGACCGCGATGAAGAACAAATTTTATTTCGACGAACTTTACGAAGCCACGTTCATCCGCGCGCATGATTTCCTCGCGGCGGTGGCCGACTGGATTGACCGCTGGATTTTGGAAGGCGCGATCATCGGCGCGATTCGCGGCGGCACGGATTTGAGCGGCCGTGCCTTGCGCCTCGCGCAAACCGGCAACCTACAGACCTACACGATTTTGTTCGTGCTGGGCGTGGTGCTGCTGCTCTATTTCGTTTTGGGAAAATAAAATGTCCATACTGACTTACATCGCAGGTTGGCCGCTGCTGGCGGCGTTGGCGCTCGTCGTCGTGCCGCGCAATTACCGCGTCATCATCCGCGCCATCGCGGTGCTGGCCACGCTCATCTCGGCGGTGCTCGCGGTGAAGATGTTCTGCCAGTTTGTGCCCGGCGCGAACGGCTTCCAGTTCGAGCAGCAGATCCCGTGGGTGGAATCGCTCGGCATTAGCTATCACGTCGGCGTGGACGGCTTGAACGTCGGCCTGATTTTGATGGGCGCGATCGTCGCCTTTGCCGCCGCGCTTTGCTCGTGGGAAATCCAGACGCGCGAAAAGGAATTTTACATCCTACTGCTCGTGATGACCGGCGGCATCCTCGGTGCGTTCGCGTCGCTGGATTTGTTCTTCTTTTATTTCCTGCACGAACTCGCGTTGGTGCCGACGTTCATCATGATCGGCGTCTGGGGTCGCGGCGAAAAGAAGAACTACGCAACATTTCAAATCACGCTGTATTTGAGCATCGGCGCGCTTATCGCGCTCATCGGCCTCATCGCGCTTTATCTGCAATCTGGCGCAAACACATTCGACATCCCGAAAATCATCGAGCACGCCAAGACAAATCCGCTCGCCGTCAACGCGCAGAATTTCATCTTCCCGCTGCTGCTTTTCGGCTTCGGCATCTTGGTTTCGCTCTGGCCGTTTCACTCCTGGGCGCCGCTCGGTTACGGCGTCGCACCGTCGCCGACCGCGATGCTGCACGCCGGCGTGCTGAAAAAATTTGGCCTCTACGGTTTGATTCGCATCGCGCTGCCGCTGTTGCCGCAGGCCGCGCAAAGCTGGGCGCACGTCATCGCGTGGCTCTGCGTCGGCAACATTTTGTATGTCGGCTGGGTCGCGATGCGCCAGAAAGATTTGAACCTGCTCATCGGTAATTCCAGCGTGGCGCACATGGGCTTTATTTTCCTCGGCATCGCCAGCCTGAACCTCATCGGCATCACCGGCGCGGTGCTCATCATGGTGGCGCACGGCTTTCTCGCGGCATTGACGTTCGCGTTGAGCGGCTACATCTACAAACAGACAGGCACGCTGCAAATCAGCGAGCTTGGCGGACTCTGCCGCAAGCTGCCCTTCATCGGCACCGCGCTCTTGATGGCGGCGATGGCGGGTTGCGGGTTGCCCGGCTTCGCGAATTTCGTCGGTGAAGCCACCGTATTTTTCGGCGCGTGGAAAACATTCCCGACCGTCACGGTCATCGCGCTGTGGGGCGCGCTGGTCATCGGTGGTATTTACATGACACGCGCCATCCGAAATATTTTGCACGGCCCGCTGCCGGAAAAGTGGAATTCCCTTTCCGACGCGAATTTCTGGCGCAAGCTGCCTTACGCTTTGTTGCTCGTGAGTCTGTTGGTGTTCGGATTCTGGCCGAAATTGCTGACGGAAAAAATCAATCCTGACGCGCAGAAAATTGTTGCTGCGGCAACCGGCAACGCGGTTGCGGCCAGCGCGACGAGTGCGCCCGCCGCCAATTTTATTGCCCAAAAATAAATGAATTCGTCCCTGATAATGCTGGAAATTTCGGTGATCGGCCTTGGCCTCGTGCTGATGCTGGCGGATCTGTTTGTGCCCGCCGAGCGCCGCCGTTTCATTGGTTACGCCGCCATCGCGGCCTTGGGTGTTTTGCTCGTCACGAGCTTGAGCGGGAACGGCAGTTGCGGACAATTTGGAACTGCGTTCGGCGGAATGTTCGTCAACGACGCGCTGTCCCTGTTCTTCAAACAACTGTTCATCGTGGCGGCGATTCTGGTATTGTTCATGGCCGCAGAATTTTCCGACAAACTCGCAGCCGGCAGCGTAGCGGAATATTATTCGCTCATCGTTTTCGCCTTAGCCGGCATGTTGTTCGCCGCGTCCTCCAACGACTTCACGATGTTGTTCGTCTCCATCGAACTCATCACCATCACGTTTTACGTCCTCGTCAGTTTTCAGCGCAGCAAACTTCAGTCGCTCGAAGCCGGTGTGAAATATCTGATTCTCGGCGCGCTGTCTTCGTCTTTCATGGTATTCGGCATCGCGCTGATCTGGGGAACGACCGGTGAACTCAACTTCACCAAGCTCGCCGCCGTCGCGCCGCAGTTTGCCGACAGCCAAATTTTCTTGCTTGGCGTCTTGCTCGTTCTGGTCGGACTCGGTTTCAAGATCGCCGCGTTTCCGTTTCAGATTTGGGCACCGGATGTTTATCAAGGCGCGCCGACACCGACGACCGCTTTTCTCGCCATCGGTTCCAAGGCTGCTGGCTTTGTTTTGCTCCTGCGCGTGCTGTTCACTGCCGTGCCGAGCGTGACGGCGCATTGGGCGAACTTGCTCATTGTTATTTCCGCCATCACGATTCTCTACGGCAATCTCTGCGCGATTCCGCAACGCAATCTCAAGCGATTGCTCGGCTATTCCAGCATCGCGCACGCCGGTTACTTGCTGCTGGGTGTCGCGGCCTTGAGCGCCAGTGGTCAGGCAGCGTTGTTGTATTATCTCGGTGGCTATGTGTTCACGGTGATGGCCGCTTTCTTCGTCATCACGCTGGTGATGCGTCATCTGGCCACGGAAGACATTTCCGGTCTTGCCGGTCTGAATCAACGTTCCCCGCTGCTTGCCGCGACGCTCACCATCGCGATGGTTTCGCTGGCTGGTATTCCGCCGCTCGCTGGCTTTTTCGGGAAATTTTTGCTGCTCAAAGCGGTGATTGAAGCGGCCAAAGCCACGCATAATCTGGGTTATATTTGCCTCACCTTCACGGCGCTCGCGGGTGTAATTATTTCGCTCTACTATTATTTCGGCGTCGTGCGCGCGATTTATTGGAGCAAGACTTCGGAAGAATTGTCGCCCATCGAACTTTCGGCACCGGCGAAACTTTCCATTTGGATTTGCCTCGCGGGCATTTTCTGGCTCGGCCTGTTCCCGAATACGGTGCTGAATCTCGCCAACGCGGCGGCGGCGGTCTTCGTCAAATAAAACTTAACCGCAAAGAACGCAGAGAACACAAAGAAGGAGCGTTGTGTTCTAAAAGCGGGTTGGTTTCCGGGAATTAATCTTTCGCCGTTAGCGCAAATATTTCTCTGCGTTCTTTGTGTTCCTTGCGGTTAAATAAAACTTCCCCGCTTATTGTTGCAGCCGGTAGAAATTCTGCGACGCGGCACTGATGGGATTCGTAAAAATAAATTTCCCGCTGGCGTCATACTGATTGGTGGCGACGCGCGTCCAGTTTGCCAGCGGCAAAGTCAGATTCGTCGAACTCAACACATAATAATTTCCGAGCGGTGCGCCATTGCTGCCGCTCATCACGAGATTGGTTTTGCTGGAGAAAGTCAGGTTGCCGAAAATGGGTGGCGTGGTCGGCGCGACGATGAGTTTGACGGCGCCGGGCGTGTTGGTGTTGAAGCTATAATTGTAACCCGCGGGCGCGGAGGCGAGCACAAGCTGGTCAAACGTCAGCGCGCCAGCACAGGTGAAAATGGTATAAGCACCAATGCCAAAACCGCCGGCGTTGGTGACGCTCAATCGGCCGGTCAAAAATAAATCGCCGCTTACGACGACGGAATCGCTGTTGGTGCCGAGCGCGAACTGCAAGGCGGTGTTGTCATTCAACGTGAGATCGCTGGTGAAAGTTAATGTGCCAGTGGGATTGCCGGGGGCGAAGGTGGCGAAGTCATCCACCGTTGTCGCGCTGCCGATAATGCCATTCCCAGACAACGTGGCGCCGAGCAAAATTTCCATGTCGCCCGTGCCGGTGGCGCTGCCAGTGAGATTAGTGACGAGCAACGTGCCGCCGCTGACGGTTGTGCCGCCGGTGAAGGTGCTCGCACCGCCGAGCGTGAACGTGCCCGTGCCGACTTTATTCATGAAGACCAGACTGCCAGCCACGGCGGAGTTGCTGCTGATGTTGCCGCTGAACGAGGCGTTGACGTTGTTGCCGCCGATGACGTAAAGCGTATCGCCGCTGCCCGCATTGGATTGCGGACCAGCTAGCGATCCAGAACCGCTCAACGCGCCGAGCTGAACCGTGTTGCCAGCATCACGCGGTCGCATCGTGCCGTTGATGAGAAAAGTAGGCACGAGCGAACCGTAGGTATTGCCGCCGCTATCAGGCGAATAACGTAGCGTGGCGTTGGGAAGAATATTAATGGTGCCGGTGAAGCCGTCAAATTGCGATGAGTCGGTGCCAGAAAAACTCACCCCGCTGGAAATGCACAGCACGCTGTTGGTGCTGCCGGAAATTAATTTGCCGGTGACGCCATCGGCCAGGCCGGGCGCAGTGACGGTTCCGGTTTGACCGGCCGGCACGGTGATGGTTCCACCAAAAAAATATGCGGGCGAAGTGGGCGGCAAATTAAACGTGGCGTTGCCGCTGATGCTGATGTTAGCGGAACCGAGGCTCGCGCCAGCACCTCCCATGTTCAACATTCCGCCGGTTAGTAAAATGTTGCCGGAGTAACTGCTGTTGGTGGTGGTGAGGTTCAGCGTGCTGGAACCAGCTTTGGTCAACGGACTCGAACCGATTAAAGCGCCACTACCGCCCAATGTGTAGGCGAGAGAATTATTGGTGACCAGCACCGCGCCGGGTTGCAGCGCGCCGGTGAGCGTGACCGTGCCGTTGGTCGAAGTGTCGTTGAAAGTGACGGTGTCTACGTTGTAAAACCGATCCGCCACCGCGCCGTTCAACCAATTCGTTGTGCTGCTGTCCCACGCGCTGCCGTTAGTGCCTTGCCAGATAAGTGTGGCTGCGGGAGAACCAGAAACCGTGAGATAAGTGTAGGCAGGATTGGCGCCGGCGGCGGTGCGATTTAAGCCAAAAGTTTGGCGGGTGCCGGAAGGGAGATTGTGCGTGACGCTGCTCCAAGCGGTTGAGTTGGTAGCACCGGTGATTAGGTTATAAGTCCCCGCTCCTAGCGCGCCATCGGTGAGATTAAAAACATAAGTGTTCGCGCCGCTCATCGCTAACATTCCGCCCTGCATCACAATTTTGTCATTGGCGCCGCTGGGCGAACTCGACAAATCAAAATACAACGTGGGCGTCGCCAGTGTCAGGTTGTTGCTCACGGTCATTGTTCCGACACTGCCGCTGCCAGCGCCGGGCGAAATCGCGCCGGAACTGACCGCAACACCGCCGAGCAGCGAACCGCTGCCGGATAATTTTGCGCCACTGGCGACGTTCACGGTATTTCCGGAAAGGCTGCCGTTGACGCGTAACGTGCCAGCACTCACGGTGGTTGCGCCGGCGAAAATACTGTTGCCGCTCAACGTCAGCGTGCCGGAACCAACCTTCACAATTTTATTCGTGCTGACGTTGTTGGTGATGATGCCAGCGAAAATTGTATCGAGATTTAGCGCGCCGATGGAGTAAGTGAGCGGTCCGGCGTAACCCGCGCCGCCGAGGCTGCTCGTCGCGTCGCCGCTCAATGCACCGAGGTTGAGCGTGTTGCCGGTAGAGCCGTCTTGACCGATGATGCCGACATTAGAAAGGTTCACCGCCGCGCTGCCGAGATTTCCGTCGAAGCCGCCGCCATTAAAATTGGCGGTGATCATGGCGTTGGCCACGGTGCCGGTCGCATTGAGCATGCCGGTGAAGCCGCTGAACGTGCCATTAAAATTATTGTAGCCGACGGATGATCCCACATTGTAAATGCCCGCGACCGACAGGTTCAACGTGCCGTCGCCAGTGAGACCGGTGAGCGTCATGCGCGGTGACATTTTTACCGTGCTAGTATCGCCGGCCGGCACACTCACCGCGCCAGACAACGTCCACGTCGTCGTGGAATTGTAGAGTGAATTTAGCGTCGCGTTTTCTAGCGTGATGGTGCCGCTACCGAGCGCGCCGCCGTTGCCGACGTTGAGCACGCCGCCTTGGATATCCACGCCGCCGGTGAACGTATTGGCATTGCTGATGGTGAGTGCGCCCGTGCCGGATTGTGTTAGCGAGCCCACGCCGGCAATCACGCCACTTCCGCCAATTAAATAATTTTTTGCGGCCGTCACGGTAATGGAAGCCGGTGACACGGTGCCGACAATGTTGATGAACGGCGCGTTGGAACCGGTGTCGTCAAATGTCACCGTGTCGCCGCTGCGAAACGTGGCGGTGTTCGTGCCGTTGAACCAAAGCGTATTGGTCGTGTTCCAAATGTTGCCGGAGCCGTCGCCGCGCCAGAGTAAATCCTGCGGTGCGGAAATGGGCGTCATGAGCACTTGCACGACGTTGGTTTGGGCGACGCCGTCATTGACGGTGAATTTGAAACTGCCGATTCCAAAAAAGTTCGCCGTCGGCACGAAGTGCGCGGTCGAGCTGCCGGTGAGCGTGACGACGCCGTTGCTGCCGCCGCTGACGGTGTAAGTTGCGCTCGCGGCAAAACCTTCGGTGTATTGCGTGAGGTCAATGTCCACCGCCACGTTCGTCTGGGTGATGGCGTGCGGCACGGCGAGAAAATTAATGTAATGTTCCAGCAGCGTGTAACCGTCGGCGGTGTTGGTCAGGCTATTGGCGCCGAAAGGATCGGAGCCGGTGGCTTGCTCCCAATAATCCGGCATCCCGTCGCGGTCAGAATCCAGCGGCGTTGCGCCGCCAGTGATAGTGCCGTAACCGTTGTTGGCCAATCCGGTTGAAGCCTGACTGGTGTAAAGTCCGCCGCTCGGACCGGCCGTTCCCGCGCCAGTTCCCGCCGTGCCATTGCCAAGCGTTTTCATCTGGCTGATAACTAATTCATCCATGTCATCGCGTGGCAATGTGCCAGCGAGCGAAAGATCATTGCGCCACGCGAGCGCGGTGGACATGAGCGTGACACTTGCATTCGTGACCCAGATGGACCACGGCGCGGCGAGAATCGTGCCGCCGCCTTGATAGCCCGGCAACGGAACCGTCGTGCTGCCGTTGAGCGTATTATTTTTGTCCGAGTCGCGCAGGTTACCCGTAAAATAAATGCTCTGGTTATTATCGATCTGATACCACGGAAAATTACCGCCGCTGGCCGGGCCATAGACAAAATAATTATTCACGATGTCGTGTTTGAACTTCGTGCTGGTGTGCGTCGTGTAGCCGGCGGAACAATTATATTCCGCGTTGTTGATGAAAACCGTGTTGACCTTGGCGAGCGGATTGCGGTTATGCGAGTTGGCGAACACGTTGTAAAACCACGACCACGTTCCGCCGACTGATTCCGAATGGCAGCCGAACTGTTGATACGTCGGATTGGCGATGATGCAGTTTTGAAATGTGATGTTGGTGATGACGTGTGTGCTGTCGCCGACGCCATCAATGTTATTCCACGGTGCAAACTCAATGGAGCAATGGTCGAAGATTGCATTCTTCGCCTGATAAAGACTCAGCGCATCATCGTTGGAACTGGCGGTGTCGCTGCCCGGACGAATGCGGACATGGCGCATGATGATGTTGCCCTGACCGGCAAAGGAAATTTCTCCGCCCTTAAAACCAATGCCGCCGCCGGGTGCTGTTTGGCCGGCGATGGTGAGATTGCCTTTGCAAGCGACGGCGGAATTGAGCGCGATGTAGCCGCCCACATCAAATACGATTGTCCGTCCGCTCGAACTCACCGCATCGCGAAACGAGCCGGGGCCGCTGTCCGCCAGCGTGGTGACGTGATAAACCGTTCCGTTACGTCCGCCCGTCGCAATCGAACCGAAACCCAGCGCGCCAGGAAAAGCCACCGTCTGTGCCTCGCCAGCAGATGCGACGGTTAAGGCAATTACCGTAAACACCGAGAGAAATTTCAGACTGGAGCGCATGGTTTGACGGCTTGAAACAATGGGTGGGAACACGGAAATAGCTTAATACATAAGCGCGCATCAGCCATCAGACGTTTATCCGACCACGCGGAATTTCAATGGGGTGCACCGAAGAATGTAGTGCAACAAGAAGCCGCCCGCTATCAACAGTCTTGGTGACAGCGGGCGGCGGAAGAATCCGTAATGGCGGCTGGACTATGCGTGCAAACTAAACCGTCCGCATCTGCACTGCGTCCACGATTTCTGTGCCAACCGAAATCGCGCCGATGATGACCACCGTATCGCCTTTTTGCAGGCGGCCTTGTTCGGTCAACATCTTTATACCAAGTTCAATCGTGTTCTGCGGTTGGATAAAATCAAATTCCATGACGAACGGCGTGACGCCCCAGCTCAAGGTCAATTCATTTGCCGAACGTTCGTTGTCGCACATCGCGTAAATCGGCGAGTAGCGCGGACGCATCCAGCCGGCGTAACGCGCCATGTGTCCGTGGCGCGTGAAGGAAATAATCGCTGCCGCCTTCAATTCATTCGCCATCACCACTGCGCTCTTCACGAGTTTTTGCCGCGCGTTGATGAGTTCTGCCGATTCATGGAATTGCGCGCTACCGCTGCGTTCAATGCGCGTGGCGATCTTGTCGAAGACTTCAATGCACTTGAGCGGATATTTGCCGACCGTCGTTTCGCCGCTCAACATGATGGCGTCCGTCTCTTCAAATATCGCGTTGGACACGTCGGTCACTTCCGCGCGCGTCGGCATCGGCGAAGTAATCATGCTTTCGAGCATGTGCGTCGCGACGATGACCGGACGGCCGATGCGCAAACACATCTTCACGATGCGCCGCTGCACGATGGGCAATTCGTAATACGGAATTTCAATGCCCAAATCGCCGCGCGCCACCATGATGCCGTCGGCTTCACGCACAATCGCTTCCAAATTTTTAATCGCCTCCTGATCTTCAATCTTCGCGATGACAAACGGCGCGGGTTTGCCTTCTTCAAACATTTCACGGAGCTGGAGCAAATCGCGCGACTCGCGCACGAACGACAGCGCGATAAAATCCACGCCCAGTTCCAAACCGAGCTTCACGTCCTTGATGTCCTTCGCCGTGAGCGCGGGCAAACTGACTTTGACGCCGGGCAAATTGATGTGGCGACGGCTGCCGAGTTTTCCCGCCGTGAGAACTTCGCATTCCACCTTGTTCCCGTTTTTGGCGAGAACTTTCATTTCAATCGCGCCGTTGTCCATCAACACCACGTCGCCCACGCTGATGTCGTTGATGAAATTCTCGTAGTTCACGTCCACGGAATGTTCTTCCTCGGATTTTTCGCCGCGAACGGTGAGCGTGAATTTCTGGCCCGGCTTCAAATCCAATGGCACGCTCAAATCGCCCGTGCGAATCGCCGGTCCTTGCGTATCCATGAGAATGCCGCTGTGACGATTGCGCTTGGCCGATTCTGCGCGGATGTCTGCGAAAACGCGGCGCACCCAGTCGTGCGGCGCGTGCGACATGTTGAGGCGGAAAACGTTGACGCCCGCGTCGATGAGCTTGCCGATCATTTCAGCAGAGTCAGTAACCGGGCCAAGTGTAGAAACGATTTTAGTGTGACGTAGCAATCCTCTTTGCATGAAAGCAGCATACTTATTTTGACCAGCAAGAAAAGTTTTTATTCCCGCGCCGCCATGAATCTTGCTTGCCAATTTCCCCCCGGCCAGCCATCATCGCAGCCTAACTTTAATTATATTTTATGGCTGACGCAGCAAACAAATACCCCGAAAACGCCGCAGGCAAATACTTCGTCGACAATCAATGCATCGATTGCGATCTCTGTCGCGAAACCGCCCCGGCCAACTTCAAACGCAATGACGATGGCGGCTACTCCGTTGTCTACAAACAGCCCGCTTCGCCCGACGAAGAAAAGCTGTGCAAAGAAGCCATGGAAGGCTGCCCCGTCGAAGCCATTGGCAACAACGGCTAATCCGCCGCCAACATTCTCCCAACCAAAAACCCGCTGGAAATTTCCGGCGGGTTTTTTTGCGCCCCCCGCCCGGCCGACCCGTTATCGGCTCACAACGACCCGTTGTCAGCCCGCAACGACCTGTTATCCGTGCCCAACGACTCGTTGTGTGTCCGCAACGAACTGTTGCGCGTCCGCAACAACCCTTTGTCCGCTCACAACGACTCGTTTTGCGTCCACAATGACTCGTTGTCTGCCTGCAACGACCCGTTGTGCGTGCGCAACGCCGCGTTGTCTGCGGTAGGGACATCGCGCTGCGCTGTCCCCGCCCGCAGCGGAGCGGAGGACGGAACGAACAGATTGGCCAACCCAGCGACATCGTGGCCGTGACCGTGGCCGGTTGAACGGAAAGGCCTCGAACCAACACCCCCGCTGGCGCGTGCTGGCGGGGGCTTTTTTATTTCCTGAAAAAACCTTGAAAGCCAACCGCCCGTCCGCTTTCATCAACCCATGTTGGCAAAGGCCGCTGCGAAAATAACTCTGCCCGCCGCGAGGAAGGCATGGCGCGGCTTTCTACGTTAGGCCGATACCATGTTCACTTTGTTTCCTAAACTTCAGCAGGATTGGCGGAGAGTCTTGGTTTTTCCGTTTTATGCGTTTCCATTTATCGCCGTCGTCGCGTATTGGGTCGCCGCATCGTGTTGGCATCCACCTCCTTCGAGGCATCTAGACCATACGCTCCTTAATTTTGCGGCGCAATTGGCAAGCAGTTGCGGAGCTGATTTTATTTGTCTCTTGGGGATTGGCATCATCCAGCTCATGCGAGGCCATCGTTCGAGAGCCTGTTTGAGTTTTGGCATTGCTGGTTTTGCCTTTTTAGTAAGTTTATTTTTATTATCACGCGCGAATTTTGTTAGCACATGAGTCGGCTATGGCTCGGCTTTCTACGTTCGACGGCAACACTGGGCATCAAAATAATCAATGCTAGGAAATAAAATATCAATTCAGAGGTTTGGCTATCTCTTGGGAAGATATTGAGCATGAAAAAGGCGAAAGTGATATATTGTTTGGCTTTGGTTGCGTTAATGGTTATGGAAACAGGCTGTGGATTTTATGGCGCACACTTTGATCCGGCGTATTCATACCCCGGTCCATATCCAGGAGTGAGAGCCGACGTTGATGCGATTGCTCACCCCAGCGGTGACCTGCCAGAACTATCGAAGATTCTCATTCTAGATTTTCCGTTTTCAGCAGCACTTGATACTGTTGTTTTACCATGGGATTTATCGTGTTGGGCTTACAATAATAAAGGCCAAACAAATAATATCTCACAGTAGGCTCCTTGCCATTTATTGATTATGCCGTTTCAACTCAATAGGCGATTTCAAGATTCTGTTTCATTCGCTGTGATGACTATTCTCATATTCATCGTTCTCAGCTTGTCTTTCACATCGGTTACAGGGTCGTCGGGAGCCGGTATCCGTTATTTGGATTTACATTGGATTGTCGTGCGTCAGGACGCTTGGAATACTTCGGTGAGTCATATTTATACCGGCTCACTGGCAGCCCTGTTTGCTTCTTCATTCTGTGTGGCTTGGGTTTTGTCGAGAGTGTTGAAGGTATTGCACCATAAGAAGAGCGACTTTGCTTGGACCATCTTTATTTTCGTCATTGTGATTTATTTGATGTTTGCCTGTGTCCCAAACTGCGTTTTGACCTGAACTTCATTTTATGACACTGCTTCGTATTACTGGCGGACTGTGGTTGAGCCTCTGGCTCGTGTGCTTGATAGGCGGCTTGGTGCATGGCGGCACCGTGATAGATTGGAATTATTGGCAGCTTGATTTGATACTTACCGCCATTTTTACCTTCATCGCCTTTCTCGGTTATTCAGTTTTTTGCGGCAGACGTTGGGCAAGCAAGCCATTGGGAATTGTTGCCTTGCTGCTGGGTGTTTGGATGCTCTTTATCGCTTTGGCTGCGGGTTTCAGTTTCGGCGTCATCTGCCTTTTGCTGTTTTCAGCTTGGACATTTTGGATTTCGATTTGTAAACCGGAACGAACCACCTGACTAGCCTCCGAAGACAACCGCCGTTGGCGCGAGATTTCCACTTTAGTCCACTACGCCGCTTCAAACGCCCGCCGCATTGCCCATCGGCAGCGAAACGCGGACTCTGGTAAGCAATTCACTTCACGGGCAGACTGATGCGGATGGTCGTCCCGCGCCCGGCGCGCGAGCGGATTTGGATTTCGCCGTGATGCGTCTCGATGATGCGCCCCACAATCGCGAGGCCAAGTCCCGTGCCCTTCGCCTTCGTCGTCGCCAGCACCGTCTTGAACGCGCGCTTCTGCTGCTCCGCGCTCATGCCGCTGCCGGTGTCCTTGAACTCCACCGCCACGCGCGCTGACTTGTCCGCGCCGCGCAGCACACGCGAGCGAATCGTCAACGTGCCGCCGTCGCCCATCGCCTCGGCGGCATTGAGAATCAAATTGAGAAACGCCTGCTCCAATTGCGGCGCATCGCCGGAGACCAGCGGCAAGTCGGATTGCAAATCGTGAACCAGTTTTATGTCTTGGTTCGCGAGTTTGTGGCGCACGAGCAAACTTAATTCGTCCACCAAATCGTTCATGTTCACCGGCGCAAACTTCGGCTCTGTCGTCCGCGCAAAATCCAAAATCTGCTCCACGATTTTATTCAGGTGCTCGATCTTCGCCTCGATGATTTGCGCGTCTTTATTGCGCGGATCCTTCGCCTCGAATTTCAAATCAAGCGAGTGATACAGCAGTTTCATCACCGTGAGCGGATTGCGAATTTCGTGCGCGACCTCCGCCGCGAGCAGACCGAGCGCGGAAAGTTTTTCGTTCTGGCGCAACTGTTCTTCGACGTCCACGACGCGCTCGTAAAGCCGCGCCTTCTCAATCGCGATGGCGGAAAGTTCGGCGAGCGCGGAAAGGATTTTTATTTCTTCGTTGGAAAAACTATACGGACGCGCCGTGTAAACGCTCAGCGCGCCGATACATTGTCCGGCAAAAATCAGCGGCACGCTCAAGAGCGAAACTAGATTTTCGCGCCGCGCCAACTCGACGTTTTGATAGCGCGTGTCCGTTTGCACATTGGCGACCTGCAACGGTTTTTTGCGCCGCACGACGACGCCGATCAAACTTTCGTCCGCGCTCAAACGCGGCTTGTGGATGTAAGCGTCGCCCGCGCCAAAGCTCGCGCGCAGGTCGAGCCACTCGCGCGATTCGTCGAGCAGCATGAGCGAACACATCCGCGCGCGCATGAGTTCACACGCTTCTTTTGTGATGGCGCGCAACGCTTCATCCAGATTCAAAGTGGAATTGATGGTGCGACTCACGCTGGAAAGCGATTCGAACAGCATGACTTTCAAACGCAGTTGTTCGTAAAGCCAGGTGTTGTGAATCACCTTCGCGGCTTGAATCGCCAATTCCTGCAACAGTTCCTGATCGTCTTCCGAAAACGCATTCACGCGCTCGGAATCCACGTTGATGACGCCGCGCACTTCGCCCTGAACTTCGAGCGGCACGGCGAGTTCTGAGCGCACATCACGACGCACGCTGACGTAGCGTTTGTCCAGCGTCACATCGCCGACGCGCGCGGGTTTGCCGGATTGCGCGACCCAGCCGGTGACGCCTTCGCCGACGCGAAGTTTTAATTTGCGCGCCGCCGAAGAAAGATTTTGCGCCGCGTGAATTTCTAGAAAGCCCGACGTGGGATTGATGAGCACCAGCGAGCCGCTCGAGGCGCGCATCACGCGCACGGCCTCGCTGACGATGAGTTGCAGCGCCTCCTGCGAATCGAGCGTCGAGTGAATGACGCTGCCGACCTGATACAACAAGCGCAATCGCTCGTGGCTCGATTTCAGTTTTTCCAGTTGCTCGCTCACTTGAAAAATTTAGCGCGTGCGCAGGATTAAAATGGTTCCCGCCGACGCAAAAAATAAATTGGGCAGCCACGCCGCGAGCCATGCGGGCAAAATACCGTTCATGCCGAACGCCAGGCTGACTTGTTGCAGCACGAAATACGCAAAGCAGATGAAGATGCTGCCCGCCACGCCGAAAAACAAATTGCGGCGACCCGATTGCGCGCCAAATGGAATCGCGATGAACACAACGACAAGACACGTCCACGGCGCGGCGAGTCGGCCGTAGTATTTTGTGCGGAGCGCGTTCGCGTCGTCGCGCGGCAAATCGGGATGGAGTTTGAGATACTCGCGTAAATCTTTCAGCGGAATATCCGCGCTGCGCGAGCCGCGCACCGTCTGCGAATCGCTCATCTTGATGTTGCTCAAAATCTGGCGCGGCGTTTCGTCAAACTCCGGCATGGCGATGAGATTGGTCGCGCCCGCCGGCACAAGCGAGCCGTGCGGCGATTGCACAAACATTTTTACGTCGGTGAAAATCCAGACATTGTTCGTGCGAACGGCGCGCGCGGCGTTGAGCGCGTGCCACGAACCGTCGGCGGTCATCCACGTCACGTTCGGGTTCAGCATGATGCGAGTCACGGCATCGTAATCGCCAATCTGCCAGATGCGATTCGCGTGCGCGGTGCGAAAACCAATTTTGGTGAAGTGGGTTTTGGCCTTCGGATTATTTTCCAGTTGGACATGGCGCGAAAGAATTTCTTCCGTCCAATTTGCGCAGCGCGGCACGACAATTTCGTTCATCGCAAAATAAATTCCGCCCGCTGCAATGCCGACGACAAAATACGGCGCGCATAAACGCCACAGGCTTACGCCCGCCGCGCGCAACGCGGTGAGTTCGTGGTGGCGCGAATGTTGCGTGAGTGCGTAAAGCAGCGCGAGCAGCAGCGCGATGGGCAGCACGAGAATCAAAAAGCCCGGCATCATCGCGGCGGCATATTCTGCGCAGTCGAACAGCCGAAGCTGGTGTTCCTGCATCGTGTCAATTTCGCTGAAAAAAAAGTAGGCGACCCAGAAAACGAGAAAACCGCCGAGGCAATAAGCCAGCGGCGTGAGGAGTTCGCGAAACAGGTATCGATCGTGCAACCGCATGGCGCAGGTTAGACGGCGGCGCGATTTCTGCCAACCCAATTACGGCAGGGAAAAATCTTGCGTTTGGGCGGTTTTAATCTATTTTCCTCCGCCCTGTTGGGTTGGTAGCTCAGTCGGTAGAGCAGTGCCCTTTTAAGGCATTGGTCGAGAGTTCGAGTCTCTCCCAACCCACCAGTTTTCACTTTCCATCTGGCATTAAGGTGTGGTTCAACAGTCAGCTAATCCTTAAAATTTTTCCACGCGGCAATTTTCAAATTTGTCTTTTCCCGCGTCTGCGCTAGAGTGGATTTATTAAAGCGGCCACGCACATCAAGTTTTGGGGCGTTCGCGGTTCAATACCTTCCCCCGGCGCGGACACCGTGCGTTACGGCGGCAACACCACTTGCGTCGAAGTCCGGCACGGTCGCGACATCATTATTCTCGACGCCGGAACTGGTTTACGAAAACTCGGCCTCTCGCTGCTGGAAGAATTTAAGCGCGGCCAATTAAATCTTTCGTTGCTCCTGTCGCACACGCATTGGGATCACATTCAAGGCCTGCCGTTCTTCGCGCCGATTTACGAATCGCGCTGCCGCCTGCACATTCTCGGCAGCGAAGGCGCGCGCAAAAGTCTTGTCGCCGCCATCACCGGCCAGATGGAAAGCACCTATTTTCCCGTGCCGTTTTCGCGCCTGCCCAGCAACATCGAGATTGAAGAACTAAAGGATTTTAATTTCAGCATCGGCCATTTTCTCGTGCGCGCTTTTCGTGCGAATCATCCCGGCGTAACCGTCGGTTACCGGCTGTTCGCGCCCGATGGCGTGGTTTGTTTTTTCCCCGACACCGAACCGCGCACCGGCGGCGACGACCGCGACATGATTGAGTTTGTGCGCGACGCCGACGTGCTGATTTTGGATTCGCAATACGACCGCGCGGAATACAAAAAGCACACCGGCTGGGGCCACGGTTGCGTGGACGATTCCGTGGCGCTCGCGCTCAAGGCCAACGTAAAAAAACTCGTCCTCTTCCATCACGACCCCGACCACGCCGACCAGAAAATTGACGCCTTCCTGAAACACGCCCGCGCGCTGGTGAAAAAGGCGAACGGAAAATTAAAAGTGGAAGCCGCGCGCGAGGGAATGACGATTCAACTTGGTGGGAAAAGTTCGCAGTAATTTTTTGCGCGTGAAGGACGCGAAGTTGGCGAAGGTTTTTTTCAGTCTACCAACCCTTCTACGCCACGCGTGAGGACGAGTTGTAATTCAACCGCAGAGAACGCAATGAGCGCAAAGACATTTCAGCATCCCAATTCGCTTTGTGTTCTCTGCGTTCTTTGCGGTTAATTTTTCCCTTCTGGATTCCGGCGCCGAAATTCTTTATTCTGCCTGAATGTTCGACATCGTCCGTCCGCAAATTTCGACCGCCGCCGACAAGGTTTCCCACCTGCGGAGGTTTCTTTGACGTCGCCAAATTGAACCAACGGTTTGCCGAACTCGAATCGCAGATGACCGGCGAAACTTTCTGGAACAATCAGGAAGCCGCGCAAAA
>CAILDU010000178.1 GCA_903833055.1 uncultured Verrucomicrobia subdivision 3 bacterium
CAATGGCGTCAAAACACCTCCCACGCCGGGCAAAAACCAAGGGCGGACTGGAAAAATGTCTTGCAAATCCCGGGAGCAGGCAGAAAATCACGAAAACCACCCACGCCGTTCGTGGGTTACAAACCAAATGGGAAATCCCAGTCAAGGGCTTTCACATACGAGAAGTAATCGTGATGCTGTCGCTGCCTTGATGACGCCGCAACAAATTGTCGAGGCACAGCGATTGTCGCGCGAATTTAAGCCGCACGCGGAACCAGCGTCAATTTTCAGCAAAAAATCCAAACCAGGCAACCGCGTTTTTACAAGTGTTTTGGCAGAAATATTTTTCAGTCTTTGAACTAATTTTAATCAAAAGCGTGCAGCCGTGTATCGCCTTAAATGCGGTCGTTTGGTGGGATGCAAATTCGTTGTTACCTTATAGCCTAAATGAATCCGTTACGCTTTGCGAATAAACGGGGTTAATGCAACGAGTCGCGCGTAAAAAACAGGTGGGGTCAGCCCTACAAAAATAATTGCAAAAAACTCAAATTTTACCGCTGAAGCAATAGTTAAAATAGCCGCTTTATGGGAACCCATGCGAGAGTATCGAAACGATACCAGTCATTTCCTCCGATTCCCCGATATAATTTTAAGCCATGACTAAACCCAAAAAGACCCAATTCTTAAATGCGTATCATCAGAAGCGCAGTGCGCGCTTGGTCAAGGCCATCGCTGCTCAGCCGCCCATGTCGCGCGAAGAGGTCATCGCGCAAGTGGAAATGCTTAAACGACAAAAAGACGATTTTCTGCGTCAGAACGTGGTGCAGACCGATCCGGTCACCGGGCAAATCGAATGGTCAATGTGGTCGAAAGCCCCAGGGGTAAGTGGCAGTCTCGGCCACGGTGTTCATTATCACGATATGGCCAGAGATCCAGATGACACTGTGGTCGCCTTCATCAGGGGGTTTGGCTGGCTACGCGGTGCCACCATCAAAGGCTATTACATCCGTCCGGACGCCATCACGTCATCGGCGGTCATCGCTGAATTAAAACAAAAGATTGAAGCGCTGGTGGCTGCACGCGAACAACATTATCGCCCCGAGACGTGGATCACCGACCACATTTGTGCCGCCGGCAATTGCTGACCATAAACCAATTCAGCTCCACCCAACTCCACCCAAGGGGTATATCTAGTAAGATAATTCCGATTTTTCCCAGTGTGTATATGCCTTGGGTGGTCTTGGGTGGTTGGGTGGTATTGATTCATTTCGTGAAGGTATAGGCGTTGGTCGTGTCCATGTCGCCGGACGGCTTGCGATAAGGCTTTTCGCTGCGAGTGACGGTGAAGCCGTCCACACCCACGCTGTCGCCGTCACGAAAAACCTGTTTGCACAAACTGCCGATTTGGCGCTTTGCTCGATCTTCATCGGTTGGCTTGCCGGGAATTTCAATGGTGTGAGAGTCGCAGATTTCAACCAGTTCGGATGCAGTCAGCGAGTTGCCAAGGCGATTGTCGGCGGCGACGGCCAAGGCGAGTGCTCGCATAAATGACAACGCCGGATTGCTAGTGCGTTCCTGTGCGGCTTGGTGTCCGTCCATCAGCGGCGCGCAACCGAGAATGTTTTGCACAATCCAATCCAAAGTCTGACTCCATTCGCGGAAGTCGTGTCGCGTGTCTTTGGTTCGCGGTTTGCCTTTTGAAACCCATTCTCTGATGACTGAGAACACGCAGCCGAGAAAAAACGGCTGCCGGCGCTGAAGTTCGCCGAGCGTGTCGCGGTATTGAAAACCGGTGCGTTTGCGAATCCGGCAAATGCTGGCACGGTTGGCTAGGTCACGGGTCGTTTCTACTCCGTTGCTGGACATTTGCAATATGAATCGGCGCGGATCAATCAGAACCTCACCCCTGTGAGGTATCCGCGCCGGGAACAAACTTGGACAGGTCAGAAACGCTTCTAAATTTTGGGAGTCCATCCTACCGCGAAAATTGTCCAAGCATATAAATGGCCGTGCCGAAACCAGCGCGGCGGCAAAACTTTCGTCCACGCTGCCAACTCCGCCGGATTTTGCTGTCACAAAATAGGATTTTTCATTGTAGAGCGTGCATACCATTTCGAGCCGATAACCCTTTCCAGATTGCGACTTATCGGCTTCGGCGCAATCAATTGGAATGTGTTCTCGCATCAATCCGCCCAGACGCAGCGCAGGAGTGAGAAACGCAGCTAAGGCGCGGCTGCGGTCGGCTTCGGTCTGAAAATTAAATTCCTCGACTAACCAGCGCAAACTTTTGACGGCCTCTAAAATCGGAACCCATGTCGGCGTGCCGCCGTCAACAATCAGCAATCCGCCAAGCTCCTTGTGATAGCCTTTGCCGAGATTTGTGACGCCTGCGGATTCCCCTGCGGTTATGACGGGGCAGCGCAACACACTGGCGACGGTGGGGAGAATTTCGCGCGCCTCGCTTGCCGCCAGTATTGCTTTGGCGTCGTCTAAGCTCATTTTGGACGGTTTCAAAGCTGGCTCACCTTTTCCGGCTGCGCGCCATGCGAATAGCTGGCCGAGCTTTTCGGCGTCGCTGCGAAATTTCTCCGGCTTCAAAATTTCGAGGCTTTGCACACCATCTATCTCGACTAGCTCGACCAGAACGCCCCCGCGCCAGAATAAAGTTTGCTTTGGCGCGATACGTTGAAAGATGCCTTGGGCGGATTCTGAAATTGAAACTGCGCCGGACGGCAAGATGATGATTTCCACCGACGCGCTCGCCCTTGGCGCGGCTGAACTGGCGACGGTTGCCGGCTGCGCTTTGCCTGCCCACGTCTCTGGTGAGTAAATCTCACCGTGCGCGACAAGTTGCCAAGTGCTTTCGCGGTATTCCTCACGCTGCCACTTGTCACGATTCAAGCCGGATTGAGCAAATAGAGAAAACGAGCGGTCTTTATCGCCGCCCGTCCAAAAGTAGAGCATGGAGAGAAACGCGGCGTCCGCCTCACTTTGCGAACCGTAGCCCGCTGCGGTAAAGTCGCCACGACAAAGCGCGGAGAATTGCGGGCCGTTCTTTGCATGGCTCGCCTTTATTATCAAATCGTGATCTGTAAACGCGAACGCGTGAGCCGGTTCGAGTTTGATTAACGTCGGTTTTGGATTTGGCGTGAAGATTTCTTGAAACATTCCGGCAACGGCCTGCTGTCGCGGCTCGACTGTGCGCGGCGTTCCGTCGAGATGTTTTCCGGTCATCACAAAAAAACGCGCTTTGGAATACATCTCGACGCCGGATTTTGAATCGCGCCTGCCTTTGCCGCCGGGCAAAGTTGCGCGGGCGATAATGTGAATGCCGGCTCCACTCTGCGAAATCTCAGTGTAGCTATTCACGCGCGCGACATATTCAGCTGCGAATGCATCAAGTTCGCCTGTCGCGGGGTTGCGGTGCTTGTCGAGGTCAATTCCGGTATATCCGCCGCCGTCGGCAAACACAAACCCGATGCCGGAAAACTGATTTGAACGGAGCGCGTCATCGCACGATTCAAATGTCCCCCAAGATTGCGGATCGGTGGTGCTGACTTTGCTGCCTGCTACTGTGTAAGGAACTTTTGTTTGTCTCCCGTCAGCTATTTCGAGTTTATACAAGACCCACTGCGGGAGCGCGCGAAGTTCGGTGGGTATGTGTTGAAAAGTTTCACCGGCCATAATCCAGCCTTTCCGCAAATTCTCGGCGCTGGCGTGCCGACAAAGCACGTTTGGTCGCTCGGTCGCCAAGCCGAATGATTTTCTCCACACGGCGGCGGGTCGAACCTGATGCTTTGGAAAACCGAAGATTAGATTTCACAAAACACCTTTCCGCCCGGCAGCTTTGGCGTCGAGCGCAGCCTTGCAGGCGACGGGGTCAAAAAAAACTAATCGGCCAATTTTTGCGAATGGTAGCCTTCTAGCTTTCTGTTGGTCCCGAATCCAACGCAGACTTGGCCGGCTGGCTTCATCGAAAAGAAGTTCGAGAAGTTTGTTAGCGTCAACGTAGCGTGTCTCTAGTTGACGTTGTTGCTCTGCCTGCGGCGTATCTGCATTTATCATACCGCCATGTTGCGGCATGATTATTGAATCATTTAAGACTATGAAGGTTTTCTTTTCCTTATTTGTCTTGAACGTAGGAGGGGGAATTTTATCTCAACGCACAAACCACGAAGCTGGGAGAATCCATCAGCAGAATCCATGTCGTGCCAGCCAATTAATGTTGCAACCTCTCGAATTGGAAGCCTTTCGCCGTGTTTGTCCAATATCCATTTCCAAGTCAAAAGAGCAGGCCGGTAACGGTCGCTCGACCTATCTGTTTTCAGAAATTCAATGGCGTTGCCGATTTCAAAAACTATTTTCGAATCATGGACGTTCACAGCATCAAGGAAAACTTTGATCAACGACTCCTTGTCCTTCTCGGCATATTTTTCGATCAAACGGATATTCGTTGCTTTTCGCATCTCTCTCCAGACCCCTATAAATTCATATCCTTTTGGGCAGTTCTTTTTTTGGCCGGAAGTGAGTTGCTTAAGTTCATGCTGCGACTGGTAGTAAAGGTTGAGGCGCGTTTCAATATTTGAAAATTGCCTTCCTCGCTCCGCAAGTTGCCTCGCAGCTCGAATGTCTGTGGAGACGAGTTCCCTGATTTGCTTGGCGAGAGTTCGCCGTGGCTTCACAGCTTTTTGCACGGCGATTTTTGATTTCATTTACCAGCCTTCGTTTGGGGTGAAATCGCAAACCACTCCGCCGCCGCCGCCGGGCTCATCCGCTTCAAATAATTCGTGCGGATGACTTGCGGGCTGTTGCCAGCCTCATCGGCCACGCGGACAGAAAGGCTAGATCTCATTTGCGGTTCTTGCGTGGCGGCAGAATCGCAAACCAGCGTGCAGCCTCGGCTGGCTTGATGACCTTGAGATAATTTCCCTTGATGACTTCCACACTATTACCCGCCTCGTCGGCCACACGCGCAATGTCCGCGCACTCGGCTTTGCGGTAGCTGATATAGCTGTGACGCAGCGCGTTTTTCTTCCACTTCATGCCCGCCTTTTCGGCCACCTTCGGCAGTTGCATCCAGATGTTGGCAAACTCGCAAATCGGTCCGGCTTTCTGCCGGAATTTCAACAACCATTTTTTGAGATTGTCCTTCACCGGCACCATCCGCCCGACCTTGGTCTTGGCGGTGTCGGCGTAAATGGAAATAAAAGACTCGCCATCCTCCAGCGCCACGTCCTTCCAATCCAGCCGCGCAATTTCTTCATGCCGGATTCCGGCAAATCCGTTGATGACCAGAAACGGCACGAGGCGACTGTCCGCCGCCGCCAAAATTTTCTTAAACTCATCGGGCGTATAAATTTCGATTGTGCCGCGTTTCGCTGCGGAATATTTGCGGGCGTGCTCCAGCCAGTCGGTGCCTTTCGCCAGATAGCCACGCGCCACGCAGAAACGGTTGAAGTAGCCGATGATGACCCGATAGTTGCGCTTGCTTTTCTCTGACATCGCCCCGCCCTTGAGCTTGGTCAACTTCGCCAGCCATTCATCCACCGCGATCGGTTGCACATCCTCCACGATCTCGTGGAAGTCCGCCACGAACCGTCCCAGCAGGACTGTGAGTTGGTGCATCCGGCTTTCGTCCACATTGGCCCGGTCCCGCTCCTTTAATTCTTCCACCGCCGCCGCGACCGAAATTTTGATCAGGTTCACGGCATGATGCTTTAGCCAGAACCGGCAGGCATCTTGGATGGACGTGCGATTTTGGAGCAGGTTGACCGCCTCCACATATTCCTTCGCTACCTCGTCTATCTCTATTTCTATCCCTTGGAGCGCGGTGCGTGCGCGGGTGTAGGCGTGTGCGTCGGCGGCCTTGAGATTGAGCACCTCGGCCTGACCTGCGGTAATCTTGTCAACGGCGGCGGCGGCGGCTATGCGGGCTTCGGCCAGCGTCGAGCGCCAGACCAGTTTTCGCAGCCCATTGGCGCGATAATCCAGCACAAAACGGGTGACACCATTCTTGATTGTGGGGCGAATACGGACGGAAATTCCGTTTTTCTTGAACTCCTTAACGTCGTTTGCAGCGTCGTCTTTCATGTATCTGCATGATAGACTAAGGATAGATTTCCGTCAACAAATCAAAATACTAAATAAAAGTGGCGGAGAGAGTGAGATTTGAACTCACGGTAGTGTTACCTACGCACGCTTTCCAGGCGTGTGCCTTAAACCACTCAGCCATCTCTCCACCGAACCGTCAATGTGGCGGAGCGCGGGGCGTTTTTCAATTCAAAACGGCGGCGGGTTGCGGGCGGGGAAATTAAATCATTAATTGCCGTTCCACATCAGGCGATAATACGCAGCGGACAACGGCGCAGAAGTGTCGGTGAATTGGAACACGCCGCTGCTCGGTGCGTTCGTCGTCCAAATCGTATTCCAACTGGTCAGGTTGGTGGAAACTTGCACGTTGTAAAGATAACCGGGCAAGCCGGTGAACGTCAGGCTCGTCGTGCCGCTGCTAAAATTGATGCTGTTGGCGACGCCGCCGACGCCGCTGGTGCTGCTGGAAATCAAAGTGATGACGGCGGTGTTCGTCCCGCCAAAACCGTCAGTCACTTTGTAAGTGAATTGGTCGTTCACGGGATTCGCATTGCTGTATTTCACCACGCCCGGTGTGCTGTTGGTGTCAAGTGTGATGCCGTTGGTGCTGGTGCTTAACGCAATCAACGTGAGTGAATCGCTGTCGGTGTCACTGGCATTGGTCAGCAAATCGCTGATGGCAATCGTCCAACTCGACGCACCAATTCGGCTGTAAGAATTAGCGTTCGCAACGGGCGGATGGTTAGTGACGATTTGCGTCAGCGTGTTGGTGATGGATAAATAATTTGCGTCGCCAGAATAAATGGCTTTGACGACGTTGGTCGTGGCGCGCGGCAGATTGGCGGTGGCGGGACTGACGGCGCTGCCGCTGCTGATGGTCACCGCACTGCCGAGATTTCCGCCGTTGGTGGTGAATTGAATTGTGCCTGTGACATCCACCGGCAGAATCGTGTTCGCTGTGAACGTGACGCTGCTCTGGTAGCCAATCGGATTGGAACTGGAAGTGAGGTTGAATGTCGGCGCAATTTTATTCACGGTCAACGTCTGGGAAACTTGTGCAGCGGCGGCATACGAATCATTGCCCGCCTGATTCGCAGTAATGTGCGCGATGCCTGCACCGATGATGGTCACGATTCCGCTAGAATTCACAGTGGCAACAGAAGTGTTGTCGCTGGCGTAAGTGACGGTCAGGCTGGAACTCGCCGTGGTCGCGACGGAATAAGAACTGTCGCCATAATTTTTGGTAACGGTGGCGGTGATGGGTGAAATCGCCTGACTGTATTTGGGCGCGAACGCCACGCCGCGAAACGCCATGTTGGCGGTCGCCGTTGCCAACGTGGTCGCCGTGGTCGTGGACGGCGCGGCATTGTAACCGGCGGTGTCGGTGACGAGGTAAAGCGTGCCGCCCGTGGCCGACGCACTGGCTCCCGACGTCGAACCATACAAGGTCACGGTCGTGCCACTGACGCTGGCCGTCAGGCCGCGAACATTGGCGGCGGTAATGGTGCCCAGCAAAGTCCAACTGCCACTGACCAGACAATATTTTTGGATGCCCGTCGTCCCGCCATCGTCCGCCACATAGACGGTGTCCGGTCCCGCGCCACCGTTGAGTGTGCAGAAGAAAAATGCGTAAGGACTGCCAGTCGTCGGAAAGCCGGGTAGATTGGTAACGGCCTGACCGCTGGTCGTGGGCGTGCCGGTGCCAACGGTGGCCAGACGGTTGGTAGTGGAGGAGCCCGTCGAAAGATAAAGCTGGTTGCTGAAGATGTTAAATTGCCTTGTGTTCCCAAAGGCGGGACTTTCAATTTGCGTGGAGGTCGTTGCGCCCAAAGCGGCATAACGAACGCCGCCAGCGCCACCGCCTGCCCAAAACGCCGTTCCGTCCACACTCGCCACCGTGCGCGGATTGCTGCCGGTGGATAAATCCGTCAGCGCGGTTGAAGTGTCCGTGCTGCCGGAATTGTCCACGCGCGCCACAGTGCGCGGGGTGGTGGAAGATGAGCTCGTCCCGACATTGGCCGCACCGACCGCCGCTTTGTAACCGGTGAACATCAGATAGCGACCATCCGCCGAGCGCGTTAGCAAACCTTCCGAAGCGGAATTGCCCGCCGCCACCAGCGCGTTGACCGATCCGCTCGAAGTCGTCGGCAGCGGGAAAGACTGGATGCGTGTGCCGCTGACGTTGTATTCGTCCAGAAAAACTGGTGCGCCCGCCGCCGACAAAGTTGTCGCGCCATCGCCCACGCGATACACCACCAGATTGCCCGGCGTGAAAGGAAGATTCGCCGTGCTGACGCTCTTGACCGGTCCAAATGCCGTTGCCACGCCCGCTCCGTTGGTGGCTTGCACTTGGAAAAAATAAATTGTGCCGAGACTTAAATTCGTCACCACCGTCGTGCCCCACGCCGTCGCCGTTTTGTAAACCATTGTTGAATTCAAAGTGCCGTTGGCTTGAACATAATTGCCGCTATTCGTTTCCTGAATCGCGTAAGCTGTTCCCGCCGGATTGCCGTCGGAACCAATCGCGACGCTCAACGTGTTGGTGGTCGCGCCATTGACCGTCGGCGCGACCGGCGTATTTGCGAGCGTGTAGAAACTGGTGTCCGCGCTGTCGAGCGTTGTGCCCAGAACATTCGTCGCGTAGGCGCGATAATAATAAATCGTGTTCGCGCTCAAGCCCGTCAAAGTTTTTGTGAACGCCGAAACGTCCGTGCCGCCTTCGGACGCTTTCGTGTCCGACGTGCTGACGCCGGGCGAAATCTTCCAATAAAATCCGCGATCCAAAATCACCGCGTTGTTGCTGGCCGTGACTGTGCCATTCAACGTCACGCCGTTGGTGGTGATAGCCGAAGCTGCTTGCGTCGTAACCGCCGGAGCCGTCGCACCGACGCCGCTCACCGCGATGAGCGGATTGTTCGCGCCGCTGCTGAAGTTCGTGACGCTATCGGCATAACTCGTCTGTGCCGTCGGTTTGAAGTGAACGTAAATCGTTGTGTTCGGAACCGTGCCACCCGCTTGCGTCAGCGTCAGTGAATTACCGAAACCAGAACCGCTCGCCGTGGACACTTCAAAATTTGGCGGCGCGGTGATGGTGATGTTCGCCGTCAGACTCAAACCGGACACGATGTAAGTTTGGTTGGCAGAAGTTCCATTCACCACAACCGTGCCGAAAGCCAGCGACGATTTGTCCACCGAAATGGTCGGCGTGCTGCCGGAACTCGTCGTGGTGGTGGCCGTGGGAACCGTGGCCGCCGTGTAATAATTATACGTTCCCGCATTCACACCGTCCGAAGCTACGGGAAAAATCGCGTAGGAATATTGACTGCTCGCCGACAGGCTGTTGATGGTCGCCGTCGTCGTCGCGCCCGAAGTCACGATGGCTGCGACCGTCCCGTCGCCAATCGTATTGCCGACACTGTAAGTCGTCGCGTCAGTCGGCGAACCGGTTGGCGCAGATGCGCCCGCACGTTGCAAAATTAAATAGCCGGTCGCGCCCGCTGCCGCCGTCCAACTCAAACCAATACTCGTGCTGGAATTGGCTGCGGCGGCGAAGGAACCGACGTGTGTGCTCGGCTCGGTTGACAGCGTGTAAAATGAATCATCGGCACTGTAACTAGTGCCCGAAGTGTTGTGGGCGTAGCCACGATAATGAATAACCGAACCCGCCGTCAGCGCGGTAGCGCCCACCGTGAAGGTGCTTGGCGTGGTCACCGAAGTGCCAAAGGCAATCTTGTTGTTGGCCGTGGTTGGATTGACGGTGGTCGCCCAAACAATTCCGTAATCGTCAATCGGCGCGCCGCCATCCGCACTTACCGTCGCGCCGAGCGTCGCCGTAGTGTCCGTGATGGCGGACTTAGTGGGCGTGGTGAGCGTCGGCGACGTGGAAACTGTTAGTTTGAAATTGTCGAATTGGGAACTTTGGCTGGCCGCAGTGCCATGATTCCAGAAAGCCCCGAGCTTCCCTTGAGCCGTGGCTCTGTAGATTGCAGTCGTTTCAGTGAAGGTTCCAATGGTGGTATAACTTCCAGAAGCCGGATCGGCAAACGCCGTTGCCCCATCATCACGACCATAAAAAGCCCAGATTTTGGTTGAAGGATCGTAAGTCACCTTGAAGCTGTAATAGTCATTGTCAGCCGTTGTGGTTGATGGCGCAAACGTCCCACTGCCGGTGATTAGCGCGTTGCCGGCGGCTGAACCAGCCGTCGTATAATCTGTTGTTATAATTCCGGCGTTGAACGCAACCAACCTGAAAGTATCAGACGAACCGGAATTGCCAAAAAGAATGGCATACCCTTTGGCACCTGAATTGGCGAAATCAGTGTTGTCAGAGGACAAAACATAGGCACAACTGTAGTTTGCAGAACCAAATCCTGATGGAGCTGTCGTTCTACCATATCGCATATTGAACGTCCAAGTGACCAATCCCGAGCAACTGTCCAACGCCGTGTTGTATCCGCTGCCGCTGGCCATGGTCGCGGCGACTGAAACCCGCCCCGCCGTGCTGCCGCTGGTCAATTGCAACGCCGTGCTGGAAAGCATACCCGCAGTTCCGTTGCCGGTGGCCGTCGTGGTGTAAGTAGTCGTGCCGCCCGCCAATGTGGCACGATTAAAATCGTCGGAGTAAATTGTCGTCTGCGCGCGCACCGCTGCGTTGTCGAGAATCATCATCAGCGCAGCCAGCAGCGCGACACGGGTAAAAAAGGTGTGGGAAAATAATTTCAGGGCAGAGTTTTTCATGGTTATGTGTTTGCTGAATCTGATTGCCTTCCTTAAAGACACTCGACTCTACTACCACCTCCCAAAAAATACAAAGGAAAGTTATTTACAATCCGGTTACAAATTGGTTTCAACCAAACCACGCTACGAGAATGCCTCAAACCTTGCCGCCCCTGCCCTTTTCCGGCAACATCTCCGTCCGATGAAAAAGAAATCCGCCCCCGCAAAATCTGCCAAAGCCATCAATATGCGTCCGTTCTCCAGCGGACTTCTGGACGGCCCGCACCGTGCCGCCGCGCGCTCCATGCTTTATCCCGTCGGCTTTACCGAGGCTGATTTCAAGAAGCCCATTATCGGCATCGCGTCCACTTGGAGTAATGTCACGCCGTGCAACATGCACATTGATAAACTCGCGCTCGAAGCCGAGAAAGGCGCGAACGCCGGCGGCGGCAAGGCCATCGTTTTCAATACCATTACCGTCTCTGACGGCATCTCGAACGGCAACGAAGCCATGAAGTATTCGCTCGTCTCGCGCGAAGTCATCGCCGACTCGATCGAAACGGTCGTCGGCTGCGGCGGCATGGACGGTTACGTCGCCATCGGTGGTTGCGACAAAAACATGCCCGGCGCGATGATCTGCATCGCCCGCATGAATCGCCCTGCCGTGTTCGTCTATGGCGGAACGATTCTCCCCGGCTGTCTCACCGCCGCCACCGCGCCCGCGAATTCACCGAACGTCGGCAAAGACCTTGACGTCGTTTCCGTGTTCGAAGCCATCGGCCAACACGCCGCGGGGAAAATTTCCGACGCCGAATTGCACGCCGTGGAATCCTGCGCCATTCCCGGACCGGGCTCCTGCGGCGGCATGTATACCGCCAACACCATGGCCAGCGCGATTGAAGCACTCGGCATGAGTTTGCCCAACAGCTCCGCGCAAAACGCCATCTCCCCCGCGAAGATGGATGATTGCCGCCGCGCCGGTGCTGCCGTTGTGGACATGCTTCGCAAAGGCATCAAGCCCCTCGACATCCTCACGAAGAAAGCGTTTGAGAATGCCATCACCGTCGTCATCGCGCTCGGCGGTTCGACCAATGCCGTGTTGCACCTGCTCGCCATCGCGCACGCCGCGAAGGTGAAGCTCACCATTGACGACTTCACGCGCGTCGGCAAACGCGTGCCCGTGCTCGCCGACCTCAAGCCCAGCGGCAAATACAGCATGAGCGCGCTCGTCGCCATCGGCGGCATCCGTCCGCTCATGAAGACGCTGCTCGACGCCGGCTTGCTCCACGGCGATTGCCTCACCGTCACCGGCCAGACTATGGCCGAGACGCTCGCCGGCGTGAAACCGTATCCGAACGGCCAGCAGATCATCCGCCCGCTCGACAACCCCATCAAGAAGGACAGCCACCTCGTCATCTTCTACGGCAACCTCGCCCCCACCGGCGCAGTCGGCAAAATCACCGGCAAGGAAGGCACGAGCTTCACCGGCAAGGCCATCGTGTTCGAAGGCGAAGAGAAGGCGCTCAAAGCCATCCTCGACGGCACAGTCAAGAAAGGCCACGTCATCGTCATCCGCAGTGAAGGACCGAAAGGCGGACCGGGCATGCGCGAAATGCTCGCGCCCACCAGCGCCATCATGGGCAAAGGCCTCGGCAAAGACGTCGCGCTCATCACCGACGGACGCTTCAGCGGCGGCAGCCACGGCTTCGTCGTGGGCCACGTCACGCCGGAATCCTACGTCGGTGGCCCGATCGCCCTCGTGAAGAACGGCGACAAGATCATCTTCGACGCCGTGAAACGCACGCTCACCCTCGACGTGCCCGCGAAGGAACTAGCCCAGCGCAAGAAAGCGTGGAAGAAACCCGCCCCGCGTTATCCGCGCGGTGTGCTCGCCAAATTCGCCGCCCACGTCACCAGCGCCAGCGAAGGCGCGGTGACGGA
>CAILDU010000179.1 GCA_903833055.1 uncultured Verrucomicrobia subdivision 3 bacterium
GAATCGAGTTCCATTCCTCGACCAGAAACGCGAGGTCGCGCACGAAGTAACGGAGCTGCTGACCTTCGCCGGCGGTGCGCATGATGACGCCCATGCCGTCGGGAATGTGCAGCTCGCGAAGAATTTTCTTGAGGCGCTTGCGTTCCTCGACGTTTTCAATCTTACGGGAAATACCGCTCTGATCTGAGTTCGGCAACAGCACGAGGAAACGTCCGGGCAAAACCAGATTCGTCGTGACGCGCGGGCCTTTCGTGCCGATCGGACCTTTCGTGACTTGCACAATGATGTCCGCACCGGGCGAATACAAACGTGGGATGTCGCGCTGCGTAATCTTCGGGCGGTCGCGGCGTTTCGCACCTTCGCGCTCGACGATTTCCACGCCGCTGTCGAACTGATTCGGCACGATGTCCCAATAATGCAGGAACGCATTTTTCTCAAAACCGATGTCCACGAACGCGGCTTTCAAGCCGTCTTCGAGATTGCGGACGCGGCCTTTGAAGATGCTGCCGACGAGCCGTTCTTCCGTCGTGCGCTCGATGTTGAATTCTTCAAGTTTGCCATCTTCGGTAACAGCGACGCGCGTTTCGAGCGTCTCGGCATTGATGATGACTTCCTTGTGCAATTTCTTTTCGGGACGGATCAAGCGCTGAACTTTTTTAACAATGTTCTGCGCGGCGGCGGTGATGGTCTCGATCAAACCCTTCGGCTGTTCGGGAATTTTCACCGGCGCGAACGTTTCTTCCACGACCGGCACAATGGGCGCGGCTTCGGCCTTGGGTTCGTGCGTGTGTTCCGCGTGCGCCGTGGTGGTTTCCGTTTTGCCTTCCGGCGGCAAGCCAGCGGCGACATTTTCCGCGCGTTCGATTTCGTTCTGATGACGTTTTTCAAACAGGCGTTCCTGTCCGCCTTGTTCGGTCACCACGTCGGCGCGCGCTTCCACGGCGTCGCGGTCGGTTTTTTGGTGTGCGGAATTCAAGCCGCCTTTGGGCTTGAAACGCATTCCGCGACGACGGCGGGAGAAGTTATTACTCATAATTTTTTAGTATCCTCTGCGATGGATGTGGATGTTTTGCATCAAGCCCACGGCGATCAACGAGCACAGCACTGAAGACCCGCCATACGATAGCAGCGGCAGTGGCACACCCGTCACGGGCATGATGCGAATGTTCATTCCGATGTTAATAAAAACGTGGCTGAAGATGAGCGTCACTACGCCCACCGCCACGAGCTTGCCCAGGCGGTCGCGCGCCGAGCCGGCGATTCTCAATCCGGTGAAGAGAACCACCGCGTAAAGCGTGATGACGATCACGCTGCCAACGAAACCTTCCTCCTCGGCGATCACCGAGAAAATAAAGTCGTTGTGTGCCACCGCTCGCGGGAGATAACCCAGAGCATTCTGGGTTCCCTGCCGCCAACCTTTTCCGATCAGCCCACCGGAGCCGACGGAAATCAACGCCTGATGGATGTTGTAACCATCATCCGCCTGTCTTTGCCTCATGCGTCGCAACTCCGCCGGCGTGGCGCCCGACGGAGCGAAATCTGTGTAGTTACGGCCAAAATAAATCAGCAGCCGGTTGCGCTGATATTCCTGCATTGGAATCTGCCAGCGCGTCGGCAAAAATTTTATGTCCACGACAAATAACGTCGCCATCAGTCCGACAATACCGATGAGCTTGAGCAAATAACTTCTTGGTGTGCCCGCGACCAGCATCATCACCAAACCCGTCGGCAACAAAACCAGCGCGGAGCCCAAATCCGGTTCTTTCAAAATTAAAACGAACGGCAGCATCATCAAACCGATTCCCTTCCAAAAAATCATGGGCTGCTTGAGTTCATCCGGCGGACGGCTTAAGAAATTTGCGCCTGCCAAAACGAATGCGATTTTTGCAAACTCGCTCGGCTGAAATTGAAAAAATCCCAAGTCAATCCAGCGCCGCGCGCCAAAACGCATCGAGCCGATATGCGGAATCAAAACGGCGACGAGACAAACAATCATCAGCCCATACGCGACGAACGACCAGCGCGCCAGCGTGTGATAATCCACCACACATAACGCCACTGCCACGCCGACGCCAATCGC
Source organism: uncultured Verrucomicrobia subdivision 3 bacterium (assembly GCA_903833055.1). Taxonomy (GTDB): domain Bacteria; phylum Verrucomicrobiota; class Verrucomicrobiia; order Limisphaerales; family UBA11358; genus UBA11358. The sequence continues at coordinate 2,081 of CAILDU010000179.1, forward strand.
ATACCAGGCCACCTGCCGGAACCAGACCTGTGCGAACCACGCTTTTTCTAATTGAATATCATCCACCATCGTCGCGCTGAACACGAACGCCGTGCCGATAAACATCAGCCCGACCAGTGCCGCGATTTGCAGCCGGTCAAACGATTCTCTCGGAACTGGGTTCAGGCCAAACATTTTTTAATTCGCCGCCGCGAGAATTTTCCCGCCGCCGGACTTTTCTTTTTCCAAAATGGTTTCGTAAATGTCGTGCGCGATGGGCGCGCAGGTAGGCCCACCGAACGTGCCGTCTTCCACCATCACCACGACGGCGTAGCGCGGATTTTCGTAGGGCGCAAACGAGGCGAACCAAGTCGTGCGGCCAATCTTGCGGTTTTGCTCGTCCATGATTTCAGCCGTGCCCGTCTTGCCGCAAATATGCCAGCTGGGAACCCGCGCCAGCCCACCGGTGCCTTCCGGGTCTTCGGTTTCCGCGAGCATCGCATTGTGCAAAATCCGCAGGTTGCGTCCGCTCACACCGATGCGTTCACGCACCAATCCAGCGGGAAAATTTGTGACCGCCCCGCGCGACATCGGATCCTGCGGCTCGATCCGCGAAACCAAACGCGGCCAAAAAACTGTGCCGCCATTAGCAATGGCCGAATAAGCCACGGCCATTTGTAGCGGCGTTACGGCAACTTCGCCTTGGCCGATACACACGTTCGCGGTATCGCCATCGCTCCAGCCTTCGTGAATGCGGTCGGGCGTCGGCATATTGCCGGCGGTTTCCTGCCGCGTCGGGATGCTGCACTTTTCGCCAAACTGAAATTTTTCCGCAAGCTGAACAATATTCTCAATGCCTGCGCGCAGACCGGCGGTAATGAAATAGGTGTTGCTGGAATCCATGATCGCCCGCCGAAAATCATATTTGCCCGGCTTCGCCAAATCCGTGATGTGCCGTTTACCGACGTAAATGTAACCCGGATTATCCACGATGGCGTTCGGATCTAAGCCGGTCTCCAATGCGGCGAGGCCAATGATGGGCTTGAAGATGGAACCCGGCGCGTAATTTTCCTGCGTCGCGCGATTTATTTCTGGACGAATTTTCATGTCCGCACGGCGCGCGGCTTCCGCTTGCGTTTCCTGCGGCGAAAGTCCGCCGGTGAAATAAAGCGGATTGATTGTCGGCGACGAAACCATCGCCAGCACATCGCCGTTATGCACATCCATTACCACGATTGCCGCGCGCGCGTCTGTGCCGCGATGACTTTTCAGCGACTCCTCGGCGGCGCGTTGCAAATCCAAATCCAGCGTCAGCATGACATTTTGTCCCGGCTCTGGCTGACTCTCGATGGTTTCCGATTGGCGATAACCCTGACTGTTGACCTGCAACGATTCCGCGCCCGCGCGTCCGCGCAGTTGATCGTCGAAGCCGTATTCCACGCCGACCGCGCCTTGAAAATCGGGAATGCGATAATTAAAAACGGCGTCTTCGCCTTCCTGCGAATCGTCGTGCCGCTGCAAATAACCGAGCAGATGCACCGCCGTGTCGCCGAGCGGATAGCTGCGGACGGATTGTAATTCCACCTCCACGCCAATCCGGTTCGTATAACTTTCTTCAAACCGCGCAATCTGCGAGGCATCGAGATTTTTCAAAATGGGAAATGGCAATGCCAGCCGCGACGCGTAATGACGGTTGAACTGCACCGCATCAAACGCAAGCGGCTGATTCATTTTTTGACCGACCTGCGCCACGAGATTTCCGGCCACGCCGTCGCGCGCGCGTTCACGCAAGGCCTGCAACTGTTCCGTCGTGAACGCAAATTGTTTCCGCTCCGCTTTCGTCAACGAGCGATCCAGTTTTTTTTCCGCGCGCGCGATGCTGGCTTTCTGCGCGGCACGGGCGGATTTCAAAAGTGCGCCGTAAGCCGCGTCGAACGGCTGGTGCAAATCGTCGAGGTAAAGACTGATGTTATAACGCGGCTGGTTCTCGGCGAGCACGCGGCCTTCGCGGTCGAGAATTTTGCCGCGCACGGCGGGCAGCCGGATGGTGCGGAACTGCTGCGTCTCCAAGTGCGACTGGTATTCGCGCGACGAAACGACCTGCACCCACCACAAGCCCGCGAGCAAAATGCAAAGCCCCGCCACCAACATCACCGCCACGAGGCGAAGATGCGGTTCGTTCTTTTTCAGTTCGTCAAAAACTAACATTTTACAATTTCTTGCGGCTGCGTTGGATTTCGCGGTCGAGGCGGAAACCGGGTTCGACCCGTTCCTGATAACCGAGCGCGCGGTTGCCTGCGTCCATCAGTGAAAAAATAAACGGCGTCGCCACTGCGCCGACGGCGGCCATTACAATCCATTGCCAGAGTGTGCCCCAGCCGATGAGCAGTTCTTTGCCGCCGCTCAAGAGCAGCAGCATCGTCAATAATGGCGCGGCGGCACTGGCGGTCGCACCAAGAACAAATTGCGCGAACGGCAGGTCACGCAAAATCAAATCGCGCCGCAAATAAATCGGCCAGCCGATGATGGCGAGTGGCAGAATGCTGATGCCGAGCGGATTCGCGGAAAGCGTGTCGAACCAAATACCGCCGAACACGGCGAGCAGCGCGATGGTCGGCAGACCGGAATTGAGCGCGGCGTAAACCATCAGTGCGGGCAGCAAATCAATTTGCGCGCCGAGCAGACTACGCGGCGCGGACAATGTCGCTTCGCCGAACACGGCGAGAAACGCGAAGGCCAGAATTAAAATGGTTTTGAAAGGATTCATGGAAACAAAACCCAGACTTGTTCCAGCGAGCCGAGGTTAGCGTTCAACTTCACCCGCGCATCGGTGTAAAGGCCGTATTCAACCGAGCGCGAATCCACGATTTGTCCAATCGGAATGCCTTTCGGAAAAATGCCGCCGAGGCCGCTGGTGATGACGCTTTGACCGGGTTTCAGATTTGCGCTGCTGGCGAGGTAAGTTAGTTCGACAAGCGACGTATCGAGTGTGCCGCCGGCGATGAGGACGCCCATGTCGCGCGCCGGATTTTCCACGAGCGCAGAAACGCGACAGTTCGGGTCGCCGACCAATACGACTTGTGCGTGCGTGGTGCTGACGGAACTAACGCGGCCAACGAGTCCGGCGTCGGTGATGACGGGAAGATTTTCGCGAAGTCCATCGCGCGTGCCCAAATCAATCTGCACGGTGCGCCACCAGTTCGCCGGATCGCGCATGACGACGTTGGCGAGTTTGAGATTCCACGGTGATTGTTTCTGCCAGTTGAACATTGCGCGAAGCTGGCTGTTCTCGCGAGCGATGGCGATAGTCTGGACGGCCTGAGATTTAAGCTGCTGATTTTCGCGGCGCAACGCGTCAACTTGATGGAGCAATTCGCGACGGGATAAAACGGAATCAGCTAGATCGGCGGGCAATTGTTGCGCGGCTCCGGCGAGTCCAAACAGTGGGAGAAACCAGCTTCCGACGGCGAGCTTGAGACGCGAAGTCGCGCGCGTTGGCAAACTCAAAAGTATGATTGCCACGAACACCACGGCGCCGAGCGCGAGATAATTTTTTTGTTTGAACATCCGCTACGTCACGGCATCAGGCCGCGCTGCGGTGAACTCCCTAGAAGAATCAGTATTTGGCGTTGGTCGCGACGCGTTTCAGGAATTCGATTTCCTGCAACACGCGGCCAGTGCCTTCGGCGACGGCGCTCATCGGGTCGTCAGCAAGATGCACCGGCAAGCCGGTTTCGCCGGCTACGAGCTTATCAATACCGCGGATCAACGAACCACCACCGGCCATCACCAGGCCGCGATCGACGAGATCGGAGGCGAGTTCTGGAGGGCAGCGTTCGAGGGTAATGCGGATTGATTCGAGAATGCTCGAAAGCGGTTCCTGCAAAGCTTCGCGAATTTCTTCGGAACGGACAGTCAATGTCTTGGGCAAACCCGAACCGAGGTCGCGGCCTTTGACATCCATCGTTAATTCCTGTTCCAACGGAAAGGCGGAGCCAATACGAATCTTGATTTCTTCTGCGGTGCGTTCACCGATCATCATGTTATAGGCACGCTTCATGTGGGCAACAATTGTGGAATCCAATTCGTCTCCGCCCACCCGCAGGCTGCGGCTGAAGACGATGCCGGCGAGCGAGATGATTGCGATTTCGCAAGTTCCGCCGCCAATATCCACGATCATGTTACCCGCCGGTTCATGCACCGGCAGACCGACACCAATCGCCGAAGCCATCGGTTGCTCGATCAAATAGACCTCGCGCGCGCCCGCGTGCGTGGCCGAATCTTTTACCGCCCGTTTTTCTACTTCGGTAATGCCCGAAGGAACTGCGACCACAACGCGTGGCGCAATCAACTTCCGGTGGTGAACCTTTTGGATGAAGTGGCGCAGCATCGCCTCGGTGATTTCGAAGTCGGCGATTACGCCGTCTTTCATCGGGCGAATCGCCACGATGTTGCCGGGCGTTCTGCCCAGCATCCGTTTTGCTTCGTCACCGACCGCCAGCACATTGGTTGTGCCGGCCTGGATGGCCACCACCGAAGGTTCGCGCAGGACGATTCCACGATCCCGCACATAAACGAGGGAATTTGCGGTTCCCAAATCTATGCCAATGTCATTGGAAAACAGGCTTTTGAATTGCTCTAGCATGAATGTGCCTAATCGCGAACAGTTAAATCGCAGCCACGCCAAAGGTCAAGCTGCGAATGTGAATAACTCTTAAAACCCGCGCCAAACCTTTGTTCCCGCGTTTCAGGTAAAAACAATCTTCGTCGTCGGCTCTTTTTCATCCCATCCGCGCGTCGGTTCGGCGGTGATGGATGAAATGTCCTTGATGGAAAGTTGCCGGCCAAGTGTCTTGGGCGATTTCACGTCCACCTGCGACGGCTCGCACGTCTGCTGCGAAATTTTCTGGTGTGGCGCGGGTTTGTAACGGACGTAAAGCAGTTTCGGCGTCTCCGGCGCAAAATATAAAATGCGCGATTTTTCCGGAATGCACGAATACGCCTTGTTCAAAATTGTCCCACCGAAAGTAAATCGCTTGAGATAGCTCGCCTCGCGGTCGGTGTAAGCGCAGGTGAAAACTTTTTCACGATCTGGCAGACCGCAGAAAAATAATTCCTGGCCAACAAACATTTTCTCCGGCAACTCGCTGACTTTGTAAGTGCCGTCCTTGAACACGAGCAAAATTTTATCAAACTTCGTGCAGTCTAATTTGAATTCGTCACCGCTCACTTTGTAGCCGACGTAACCCGTCTCGCGATCATACGCAACCTTGAACGACTTAAACGCCACGGCCTTCACGTCCACCTCTTCGTGGCGCGCGGATTTCGTGGTCAGGCGCGGATACACTTTGCCGTATTTTTCCAGCAACGCTTCCAGATGGCTGATGACGTAGCGCGTCAGCCCCTTCAAATTCTTGCGCGTCTCGTCCAACTCCGCCTTCGTCTTCTCCATCTCCTCGCGATGCTTGTTGATATCGAAAAGCGAAATGCGGCGGATGCGAACTTGCAAAAGTTTTTCCACGTCCGCGTCCACGATGTCGCGGATCAGTTCTTTTTTGAACGGCATAAAACCCTCATAAACACTGGCGAAAACCGCTTCGTTGGTCTTGCACGATTCAATCTTTTTGTAAATGCGCTCCTCGATGAAGATGCGTTCGAGCGTGCGGTAATGCAGTTCGTCCAACAGATTTTTCTCGCGCAAATCCAGTTCGCGCTTGAGGATGCGGACGAGCTGGTTCGTGTTCTCGTGCAGCACCTCGCTCACGGTCAACTCGACTGGGCGATTGTCTTTGATGACGATGATGCGACTGGAAATTGAAACTTCGCAGTCGGTAAAAGCATACAGCGCATCAATCAACTTCTCCGCGTCCACGCCCGCGTGGCAGCGAATTTCAATCTCCACATCTTCCGACGTGAAATCGTTGATGGACTTAACTTTTAATTTTCCTTTTTGCACTGCGTCTTCGATGGACGCGATGAGCGACTCGGTCGTCGTAGTCGGTGGAATTTCTTTGATGACGACGGTGGATTCGTCCTTCACCTTGATCTTGGCGCGAACTTTCACCGAGCCTTTGCCATCCTGATAATCGCGCGCATCCATCAGCCCGCCGGTGTTGAAATCCGGCAGACATTTGAACGGCTGTTTTTTGAGAATTGCGATTTGCGCTTCGAGCAGTTCCGGAAAATTATGCGGCAAAATGCGCGCCGCCAACCCGACAGCAATGCCTTCCGCGCCGAGCATGAGCGTGAGCGGCAATTTGCACGGCAACGTCACCGGCTCTTTGTTGCGGCCGTCGTAACTCGGAATGAAATCGGTGATGGAATCGTTAAAAACTTCCGTGCGCGCGAGTTCCGTCAAACGACATTCGATGTAGCGCGAAGCCGCCGCCGGATCGCCCGTAAAAATGTTGCCGTAATTCCCCTGCCCTTCGATGAGATAACGCTTATTCGCCAATACTACCAACGCATCGCCGATGGATGCGTCGCCGTGCGGATGATACTGCATCGTGTGGCCAACGACGTTGGCAACCTTGATAAAACGTCCGTCATCCTTCTCGTGCAACGCCCACAAAATGCGCCGTTGCACCGGCTTCAAGCCGTCCGCAAGATTGGGAATTGCGCGGTCGCGAATGACGTAACTGGCGTAGTCCAAAAACCCGCGATCCACGCGCGTGTGCAAACCGACGCCGAGTTTTTTCGGATCAAATGGCTTGTGCGCGATGGCTTCCACCGTTTCGGCGACAACATGCTGCGCGCCGTTGCCATCGGCCTCGGCGGATTTTTTCTTAACCTCGGTCGGCACGGTCGGTTGCGCGCCTTCGATGGGCAATTCAGTTTGACCGGCTTCTTTCTTTTTCTTGGCTGACATTGTTAAAAAATTTGAAAATTATTCCTCCACCGGCACGACGAGGCTGTCCATGATGTAATCTTTACGCTCCGGCGTATTCTTGCCCATGTAGAAATCAAAGATTTGTCCCGACTCGGAGCGCGGCGCGTATTCCACTTTGCTCGTCCGCATATCCTTGCCGATGAACTGCTGGAATTCTTTCGGTGAAATTTCTCCCAGACCTTTGAACCGGGTAATTTCCGGTTTGCCGCCGAGCTTCGTCACCGCCGCGTCGCGCTCGGTTTCGCTGTAACAATAAATCGTTTCGGCTTTGTTGCGGACGCGGAACAACGGCGTTTCCAAAATATAAACGTGACCGTCGTGGACGAGTTGCTCGAAGAACTTGAAAAAGTAAGTGATCATCAAATTGCGGATGTGCAGGCCGTCCACATCCGCGTCGGTGGCGAGAATCACCTTGTCGTAGCGCAGTCCTTCGGTGTTGTCCTCGACGTTGAGCGACTGCATGAGATTATACATCTCGTCGTTTTTATACATCACGTCGCGCTTGAGATCCCACACATTCAGCGGCTTGCCTTTCAGCGTGAACACGGCCTGATTATTCACGTCGCGGCTGCTCGTGATCGAACCCGCCGCCGACTGGCCTTCGCAAATAAAAACCATCGTGCCTTTGCCTTTTTCTTTTTTCTTGTCGAAATGATTTTTGCAATCTTTCAACTGCGGAATCCGCAGCGTGATCGCCTTCGCGCGTTCGCGCGCGAGCTTTTTTACGTTCTGCAATTCCTTCCGCAACTCCTGCGTGTCCTTGACCTTCGCGATGATCGTTTCCGCGATGGTTTTGTTGCGCTGGAAAAAGTGCAGCAATTCCTCGCGCACATTGTTAACCAGCTCCGTGCGGATTTCCGTGTTGCCCAATTTATTTTTCGTCTGCGACTCAAACATCGGGTCTTTCAAACGAATCGCCACCGCGCCGACCATCGCCTCGCGCACATCGTCGCCCTCGAATTTGCCGTTGCAATATTCATTCACCGCTTTCAGCAAGCCTTCACGGAACGCGCTCAAATGCGTGCCACCGTCGCTGGTGAACTGGCCGTTGACGAACGAGAAAAACGTCTCGCCGTAACGCGAATTGCTGTGCGTGAAACAAAATTCCAACGTCTTGCCGGAATAATGCAGTGGCGCATAAATCGGCTCGCTGCCGTCCACGCCGAGTTCTTCCATCACCAAATCCATCAAGCCGTGGCGCGACTGAAACGCTTTCGGCTCCGCGCCTTTGACATTCAAAACGAGCTTCAATCCCGTGTTCAAATAGCTGTAATGCCGCAAACGTCGCTCGACAAATTCCAGCTTGAATTCGCTGCTCTTAAAAATTTCTTCGTCCGGCTCAAATTCAATAAAAGTTCCGTTCGGCTCTTTCGTTTTGCCGGCGTCTTCCTTTTTTAATTTTCCAATCTTGAAACTCGCCTCGGCAAATTCGCCGTCACGATGGCTGCGGACAAAAAAGTTTTTCGACAGCGCATTGACGGCTTTTGTGCCAACGCCATTCAAGCCGACGCTGAATTGAAAAACATCGTCGTTGTATTTTGCGCCCGTATTTATTTTGGAAACGCAGTCCACGACTTTGCCGAGCGGAATGCCGCGTCCAAAATCGCGCACCGTCACGCGATTGCCGTCGAGGCCGATGTGGACTTCCTTGCCGTTGCCCATGATGAATTCATCAATGGCA
>CAILDU010000180.1 GCA_903833055.1 uncultured Verrucomicrobia subdivision 3 bacterium
CAATCTCCGCGCCGAGCGTGGCCTGAAAAAAACTTACGGGAACTTCGCACAACAAATCGTCGCCCTCGCGCGCGAAAATTTCGTGTTCCTTGACCTGCAAGAAAACATAAAGGTCGCCCGCCGGACCGCCGCGCACACCCGCCTCGCCGTTGCCGGACGAACGCAGACGAGAGTTCGACTCGACGCCGGGCGGAATGCGTAATTTGATTTTGGAAGTGCGCTCGTGCTTGCCGCTGCCGGAACATTTCTTGCACGGTTTTTCCAAAATTCGTCCCGCACCTTTGCAATGCGGACACGTCTGCGCGATGCTAAAAATCCCGCGCGAAGTCAGAACTTGGCCGCGACCGCCGCACGTTCCGCACGTCCGCATTTTGGAACCGGGTTCCGCGCCGCCGCCGTGGCAATGATCGCATTCGTCCGGCTTGGTGACGGAAATTTCCTTTTCGCAACCGAGCGCGGCTTCTTCGAGCGAGAGCTGCATGTCGTAACGCAAATCGTCGCCGCGTTGCGGGCCGTTCGGGTCTTGGCCGCCGCCGAAAAGGTTTTCAAAAATGCTGCCGCCACCGCCACCGCCAAACACGTCGCGGAAGATGTCGAACGGATCGTGAAAGCCACCGCCGCCGCCGCGTGCGCGGGCACGCGGGTCGAACGCCGCGTGGCCATGCTGGTCGTAAAGCGCGCGTTTCTGCGGGTCGCTCAACGCCTCGTAAGCCTCGCCGAGTTCCTTGAATTTTTCCTCGGCGGTGTGGTCGCCCGGATTTTTGTCCGGATGAAATTTCACCGCGAGTTTGCGGTAGGATTTCTTGATACCGTCCGCCGTTTCCTCGCGGGAAACTTCCAGAATTTCGTAGTAGTCGCGTTTAGCCATCGGTGAATTTACGATTTGCGATTGATGATTTACGATTGCGCCGTCGCCGCCGCGTCACGCGGGAGTGGCGGGCTTTTTGGCGACGATGACGGTCGCGGGGCGGAGCAAACGGTCTTTGAATTTGTAACCCTTGCGAAGCTGTTGCAAAACGTGGCCTTCGGCGACATCGGCAGATTCCTGTTCGGAAACGGCTTCGTGAAAATTGGGGTCAAATAATTTTCCCGCCGCGTCAATTTCTTCCAGACCGGAATCGGTGAGCGCACTTTTCAACTGCTGCTGAATCATCGCGACGCCGGATTGGAGCGACGTGAGTTTTTCGCCCTTGGCGTTCTGCGCGGCAGCGAGTGCCATTTCAAAATTGTCGAGCACGGGCAAAACTTTTCCCAGCAGTGAGAACGTGGCGTATTGCCCCGCTTCAATCTTCTCCCGCGCGGCGCGCTTCTTGAAATTGTCAAAATCGGCGGTCGTGCGCAGCAGGCGTTCCCAATTCTCATCGGCCTTGGCGGCGCGAGTTTGCAGCTCGGTAATCTGTTCCGGCGTCAGCTCGGGATTTTCGGCGGCGGGCATTTCAGTTTCAGTTTTGCTCATAGGCTTCTTACGTCCAAACATTCAGCCGCGCAGCATAGCAGAGGTGCAGCGGTCGGGCAACGGCAAGGTGCGTCGCCAACGGCCAGTCTGAAACTTGGAATTATTTTATTGCGGCGGGACGAGCTTGGCGAATTCCGGCAGGGCGCGGAGAGAATTCAAATGCCCATCGGTGCGCGCCTGCGCGAGCAAATCACGCGCGGCAGGATTGGTCTTGAGCCGTTCGTTGCTCAAGTCGAGGGCGATTTTAAGATTGGTCAGCGCGGGCGCGGTCTGACCGAGATACGCCTGCAAAGCAGCGAGGTCGTAATGCGGTTCCGGTTGCGTGGGCGCGAGTGCCGCCAATTTTTCCAAGGCTTGCGTGAGCTTGGGCAAATTGTTCATCTGCGAATAATAACCGGCAATCGCGCCGGCGTCAGGATACGTCAGATTCGTGCTGACGAGCGCTTGGTCAAACAATTGAATGGCGCGATTGGTCTGCTGCATCCCGGCGTAAGTGACACCGAGCGTGATGAGGCTACGAACATCATTGGGATTGGTGCGCACGGCATTTTCCAGTTGGTCAATCTGGCTGATGGCTTTCGAGCGCTCGTCATTTTGCTTTTTGTAGTCCTGCAAATTTTTGATGAGGCCGGTGACTTGATCATTGTAAGGATCAAGTTTCTTGCAAGTCTGGGCGATGAGAATGGCGTCATCAAAGCGGCCGAGCGGCAGCAGAAAATTGATGTAACGGAACACCGCTTCCGGGCTGTAAGGACAGAAAGCGAAGGCCTGCTTGAAGGCGTAATCGGTTTCGCGGATGAGCGCGGCCTGACTCGCGCCGGTCTTCTGGCGGAACTCCGGCGGACATTGCGGCGTCAAGCGCCACGCATACATTCCAGCCTGCGAGCTACGCAGTTTGGAGAAGGCTTTTTGCGCGTCGTCATCGCGGACGAAAGCGCGGTCGCCAGTGTAGCCTTTGTAATTGTTGCTGATGTAAGTGCGTTCCGCAAAGTCGCAGATTTCTTTCACCGAAGTATCGTAAGTAATCCAGTTACCGCAGAGGCGCGGGGTAAAATCATTCCAGAACTTATGGTCGAGATTGAACACGTCCGGCGACAGTTCGGGCAACGGATTACGGTTGATCTTCATGATGACGCCGAACGGGGTTTCGTAAGGATACATCCAGTCGAGCGGAAAACTTTCTTCGACGTAAAATTCGTTCGACGGGCAGTTGTCAAAAATGACTTTGCAGAGTAGGCCGTTGATTTTCATGACGGCCACCTGGCCGGAAACCTGCGCGCGATCGCGTCCGTCCGCGCCACGAACCATTTGCACATCTTCGCCGGGCGCGAGTTGGTTGAGCTGCGCGCGTTTGGCAACGTCATCGGTGTAATCCTGAAAACATTTTTGCGAATCATCCGGCGTCGGAATGTAAATTTCCTTCGGCGGATAAACGCCGGCGGCGCGGCGATAGGCTTCAACATGAGCGCCCCATTTCGTGAACGGCACGTCGAGCGTGTAGTAAAGCGTCTTATTGATGGCCGAGAAAATGCCGGAGTCAGAGTTGGCCGGCCCGAACGCGATGCCAAAAACATATTTGGAAAGTTCGCTGAAGAACGGCGGGTCAATCTGCTTGGAGCGATTGTATTGGGCGCGCAGATAGTCGAGATAAGTGCCGTCGGCCAACGCGTTTTGCGTGATGATGTAAACATCGCGGCGATCAAATTTCTGGTCCTGCTCCGGCTGGCAGCGATGCGGGATGAAGCTTTCGCAGAAAATAATGTAGGTCGGGCAGAAACGGCCGGGGTCAGTGCCGCCGAAGAGAATCGTGTCGCGCGCCATTTCGGGATAAATGGTTTTGGCGTTGGCCGGATTTTTTAGTAGCTCGGCGCGGAGCGTGTTGTCGTAACTCAACTTGCCGGTCTTGGGATTTTCAAACGGCGGCGTGAACATGTCATGGCCGAACCAGTAGCCGAACCAGTGATTGCGCTGTTCGCATTTATACCAGTGCGAAATGCCGGAGCAGATGGGCGTGATGGCAAACAGCGCGAGCAAAATCAAGACGGGGCCGCGCTTGCGATAAACGAGCAGTGCGAGGAGGAAAATAATTGGCAGCGCGACGAGAATAAGGCCGGAGAAAATCGGCAGGCCGTATTGATCTTTGTTGAAGGCCATCGCGATGTGGTGCGGCAATTGCGAAAGACTGATTTCACCCGCCGGGCCGTAGAAAAGTTTTCCGGCGGCGTCCACGAGACAGTAAATCGCCACAATCAATGCCGCTGTGCCGCCGACAAAACACCAGCCGCGAATTTTTTCGTAATGCGTCGCAATGTAGGCCGCTAGCAAAGTCATGCCGTAGCCAATCAAAATAGCAAACACGCCGTGCGAGGCGGTGAAGAATACTTTGCACAATTCGGAGGAGGAGCGTTCGGGCAAGACGTTCAGCACGATGACCAGCAGCACGCCCAACGAGAGATAAATGGCGGTGACGCCGATAATCCAAGCGCGTTCGCGGTGCTGCATTTTTTTCAGGAAGAACAAGGGCAGTGTGCCGATGAAGAGATACACCCAGCTAAAGGATTCAGACAAACCGTGCGCCACATACCAGAGCTGCCACGCAAAGCGTGCGGGATCCATAAAGACGTTCGTGCCTTCACCCACACCGTATTGGCCGCGGCTCAACGCGTGAAAAAATCCTTCCACTGTGCGCGGGTAGCCCCATTGCATCGGCGGATCCGTCATGCCGGAAATCGGTTCGTAAAGATAGACGAGCACGCCGATGGCCCACATCGTCGCCATCATTAAAATAGATTTCCATTCCGTCAGGATTTTCCCCGTCTTCGTCCACAGCCAGCCCGCCGCCAGAATGGAACCAATACCGACCATGTGGAAAATAGTTTTTTCCGTGAACGTCATCGCGTTCAACGCCGGCACTGTGCCCGCGCTCATGAAATACAGAATGATGACGTAAAGCACACTGTTGGTGAGGAACAAATCGCGTCCCAGCTTGAAGGAGATCAGCGCGATCAAAATTTCCACCGCCGGCGAACTCAACAGCAAACTTTGATGGATGGTCACGCACCAGCCGTAAACGAGCATCGCCAGAAAAAGATAGCGGCGTTGCTGCGGCGCATACATCCAGCGCATCATCAGCACGAGCATCACAATCATCCACGGCACACCGAACACCGAGATGCGGTTGATGACCACCGATTCTTTCCACATGAAAGCGCCCGAGCCGAGCAAGGTTCCCGCCACCACGCCCGACACCACGCAAATGATATTTTCCCAGCGGCGCGGAATTGTTTTCAATTCGTCAATGCCTTCAATCAACATGCTGCTGCCGCGCGAAACCATCAGCGCCAGCAAACCGCAACCCATCGAGGCCGCGAAGGATTGACCCACTTCCACGCGCCACGCCACGTTGCCGAATGGCAGGATGAACGTCCAAAACCAACTGTAAATCGCCCAGAACGGATAGCCCGGCGGATGCGGAATGCCCGCGTAAAACGAGCCGGTGCAAAGTTCGCCGGAATCTTCCAACGTCAATTCCGGCGCGAGCGTCCACAGATAAACCGCCCAAACGCAGCCAAACGCGATGACCATTGCCAGCCAGTCGAACTTGCGGAACATCGGCGGCACTTTCACCGGCGGCACGGCGGGCGTGGCATCCTTCGTTTTTGTCGGCACATTTTTAGCGGCCGTATCTTTAGCGTTATTCGGTTTAGATTTTTCCATTGAAAGCGTTAGTTGCTGAAATTAGTTGTTGGCGTAAAACCGATAATAGACCTGAAACCACTACGGTTTGTCGAATCAAAACTGACGCTGGCCAGATGGTTTTGTGCCGCCTGCGTTTCGTCCATCGCATACGCCGCGCAATTTTGATTGCTCAAAACCATTGCCATCATTGGCTTTGAGCCAAGCCCGTCGCTGCCGTGGCGCAATGCCATCAATGTCAACAGCGCACACGCCATCGTCGGCGCGAGATAAGCCCAGCGCCACGTCACCGTTGGCGTCGCCACTTCGGTGGCGAGAATTTTTTGTTTAAGCGCCGCCGCCGGCTGGCGCAGACGCCAGGAACGCAATTGCGCTTCCGTCACATTCAGTTCTTTCATAAACGACTCCTTCCAGTTTGGTTTTAATTTTTTGCAGCCCGTAGCGATAGCGACCCGCCGCCGTGTTCGGCGAAACTTCCAGCAGCCCGCCAATTTCCTCGAACGTGCAACCGTGCCAGATTTTTAAAACAATGACTTCGCGCTGATCCACCGGCAATTCCGCCAACGCCCGCACTGTCGCCTCCTGCAAAGATTTTTCTTCCTGCGTTTCCTCCGGCGATTTCTCAAACCAATGCAGTCCGTTCCCCAAAAGGTGGCCGTCCGCAAGGACCTCCCATTCCCGCGCCAGCCGCCGCCAGAGTGTGCGCCGATAATTCAGCGCGCGATTCCGAAAACTCCGCACGCAATAATGTTCAGGTTTTGCGGGCGGAAACTGCATTTGCGTCAGCGCCACAAAAGTTTCCTGCAACACATCCTCCGCCTCGCTGTGACCGAGGCCGAGCGCGCGACCATACAAAATTAACTCCGCCGCCTTCGCGTCGTAGAGCGGTTCGCACCAGTGGATTTCGCCATTGTCTGACATCGTTTCAATTCATAGACACCACTCCGGCGAAATTTGTATAAAAAATTTTCACTTCACCCGCGCCCGCGCTTCCGGCAGCATCCCGCGCGAATGTATAACGGCAAGAAAATCGTCGTCGTCATGCCCGCCTACAATGCGGCCAAAACCGTCACCCAAACTGTGGATGAAGTCCACCAGCAGGGCATCGTGGATCTGATTATCCTCGTGGACGACCGCAGCCGCGACGACACCGTGAAAGTCGCATCGCAACTCCTCGGCGTGAAAGTTCACGTCCACGAGAAAAACACCGGCTACGGCGGCAATCAGAAGACCTGTTACCGCCTCGCGCTCGAAGCTGGCGCCGACATCGTCATCATGGTGCACCCCGATTATCAATACACGCCAAAGCTCATTCCTGCGATGGCCTCGATGATCGCCAACGACCTGCATCCGTGCGTGCTCGGCAGTCGCATTCTTGGTGGCTACTCGCTGCTCGGCGGCATGCCGTGGTGGAAATTCATCGCCAACCGCTTTCTCACTCTCGCGGAAAACCTCATGATCGGCGCGAAACTTTCCGAATACCACACCGGCTATCGTGCGTTCTCCAAGGAACTGCTCCAGACCCTTGACCTCTCGCACAACTCCGACGACTTCGTGTTCGACAACCAGATGCTCGCGCAAATTTTCTGGCATGGATTTACGATTGGCGAAGTCAGTTGCCCCACGAAATATTTCACCGACGCGTCATCCATCAATTTCAAGCGCAGTTGCCAATACGGCTTCGGCTGCCTCGGCACCGGCTCGCTTTTTCGCCTCGCAAAAATGGGGCTGATCAAATCAAAGTTGTTTCCGAAGTAATAGAAAACTCTAACTGCCAGTCTGAATTTTATTGCTGATTATGGTTATGGCTTTTGAAACGGCTTTACCCATGTCAGCTACAACAATAGCCGCGTCCGAAGTGATAATGGGCGAATCACCCTGATAACGTAACACCAGAACTGCCGATTCAATAGATTTAGACGGCGGCTGATGTGGTTGGCCTTCAAAAATTTCTCTGTAAATTGAACATTCTGCTCCTTGAGCAACTACCTTGTAATGAATTTGCAGGGCAATTTTTTGATGGTTATGTGCTCCAAATCCGAAGCGTTCAAGTGCGAGTAAATCCCCTTCTTGAGTCTTCCCATTCAATCGCTCAAACCGGCCACTTATTGGCATTAAGTAAAAAAAGTTTCGGTGATTTTGAAATCGTGTGGTTATCTCGCTTAACTTTAAAATCATTGATTGATGAAGAGACTGCACGTTTTCAAAATACTCATTTAATTGTGTTGTTCTGTCATTTTTTCGCAAAGCGGCAGTTTCTCTAATCAAAACAGTTTCCAGATCTTCTGATATTTCTTGTGAGCCGGGATTTAAAATTTCGACGAGGCGATTTGTTAGCTCATCAATTGTTTGAAAACGTGAGTCAATCTCGTAATTGAGACCTCGATTCAAAAGCAGGTTAAGAGCGGTTCGTTGTGCTTCGTTCTGAATTTTTCCTGAAAGCAAATAGTTAGGCCATTGATGCGGCGGGCGGCCTTGAGAGTCACGAAGATTTCGCGGAATACATTTTGTAAGGCAATAATGTAAAATGGCGCAAACTCCTGTAAAATCAGAGCGCGGGTCTCGCTTGTTTTCATCTGGGCCACGTCGTTCTGGGAGACTTAAAAACTTATTGTCCAAAGTTTCCTCTGTGTCTGTGAGATGCAACGCGTCGTCCTCGTTGAATGAGAGGCCGAAATCAACCATGACGATATCGGGCGGGGCGACTGAACGAACAATAATGTTTTCAGGCTTAATGTCTCGATGGACAATTCCTTCTTTAACGGCCACACGGACGGTTGAACATAATTCGAGCGCTATTCCCACAGAAGTTTCTACTGACAAGCCAGTGCTTTGCTGGACTACATTCGCCAATGTATTGCCCTCAATGTGTTCCATCACGAAATACAACGGCAAATTTACATCTTCAAAATTTTCTGTGTTGCCATCTAAAACTTCTGGCACTTTGCCGCCAGCGCTGCGGAGAATTTTAAGATTGGCAACTTCCTGATACATTCGGCGCCGAGCTTTTGGATCTTGAACCTTGTGGCCTTTGAGAAGTTTCAACACTGCGCGTTTTGATTCGTGTATAAGTGACTTTACTAAAAAAGTATCGCCTTGTCCGCCGCCACCGAGCGGTTCTATTTCAACCCATTTTGTATTCCACGGTTCGTTCATATTAAAAATCTGTGTTCAATCCGTGTTTCATCTGTGGCTAAAGCATCGTCTCATTCACGCGCTGGATGCTCACGGCCTTGCCGCTCGCGTCGTCAATGCGGATGAGCGCGCCCAGCAGGCGCACGCGGTTGCGCGCCACGTCAAACCGTTGCGGCATTCCCGTCAGAAATTTTTTCAGCACCGGCTCAATCTCGCGACCGAGACAACCATCCTGCGGCCCGGTAAAACCCGCGTCGCTCAAATACGCCGTGCCATTGGGCAAAATCTGTTCGTCCGCCGTTTGCACGTGCGTGTGCGTGCCCACCACCGCGCTCACGCGTCCGTCGAGAAATCTGCCAAACGCAATTTTTTCCGAAGTCGCCTCGCCGTGGAAATCCACAAAAATAATTTTCGTCTGCTCGCGCAGACGGTTCACCGCTTCGTCGGCGGTGGTGAACGGATTTTCCATCGGCGGCATGAACACGCGGCCTTGCACATTCATCACGCCAATCGGCGGCAAATTGCGGACTTGAAAAACATGCGCGCCGCGTCCCGGCACGCCCGGCGGATAATTCAGCGGACGCAAAAAGCGCGGCTCGCTATAAAGCAGTTCGGTAACCGTTTTCTGATCCCACAAATGGTCGCCGCTCGTGATGACATCCACGCCGGCGGAAAAAAGTTCGCCCGCAATCTGCGGCGTGATGCCGTTGCCACCGGCGGAGTTCTCGCCATTGGCAATAACGAAATCCAGCGCGTGCGAATCGCGCAAACGCGGCAAAATAGTTTCAACCGCTTTGCGTCCCGGTTCGCCCACGACATCGCCGATGAAGAGAAGTTTCACGCGGAAATTTTAACCGCGAACAACGCGAAAGACACGAAAAGAAAACAAGTCGTGAACGAACTGTATTGGTAGGGATGGCGCGCTGCGCCGTCCCCGTCGCCGAGCGAAGCGTCAGGCGACGGAACTAAATTGCAGAGACACGCGACTTGCCATTCGTTTCGCCCTGGCTGCGCTGACGGGCGGGGTCGTCGCAGCGCGACAACCCTACCATCAAAGTCTGCACGCGATTGCGCCGATGATTGCGGCAATTAGCCAGAGAATTAAAACAGCCTGCGTGCGGCTTAAATTCATGCGCGTGAGCCGATGTGAAAGATGATTTGTATCGCCAATCCAAAATGGTTTTTTGTTTAGCGTGCGAAAAAAACTGACTTGCGCGAGGTCAAGTAACGGAATTGCCAAAACAAAAAGTGGCGCAAGCACGGCGAGACGATGCGGTTCCTGCTTGGTATAAAAATGCGGCAGAATCGCCATCACCGCGAGCAGGTAGCCGACGAGATGGCTGCCCGCATCGCCGAGAAAAGCGCGGGCGTTCGGAAAATTCCACGGCAAAAAACCGACGAGCGCGCCGCACATCAGAAAACCCGTGATGGCGACGAGATATTCGCCGTGCGCGGCGGCGATGAGCGCAAAAATAAACGCGCCAATCGCGCCGACGCCCGCGCACAGGCCGTTCATGTTGTCCATGAAATTGAAGGCGTTGATGACGGTGAGCAGCCAAAGAATCGTGATGGCGTAACTGAAAAATTCGTTGTGAACAAAGAGCGTGATGCGCTTGCAGGCAGCGGCGACGGCAACGGCGATTATAATTTGCCCGATGAATTTCGGCAGCGCCTTCAACTCATGTTTGTCGTCCAGCCAGCCGAGAATCGTGATGGCAATCGCGCCGAGCGCGAGCATAGCAAGTTCAATCGCGCGCCGGTCAATGCCGTGAACAATGGCATTCGCGGAAGAGATTTTTACGA
The DNA here is from genome assembly GCA_903833055.1 of uncultured Verrucomicrobia subdivision 3 bacterium. Lineage (GTDB taxonomy): Bacteria > Verrucomicrobiota > Verrucomicrobiia > Limisphaerales > UBA11358 > UBA11358. Next base: position 10,091 of record CAILDU010000180.1, read on the forward strand.
CACCCAGCTTCAGCAGAATCGCGCCAACGCCGAGTGGGAGCAGAATGCCGGTAAGCACCGCAAAACCGCCGGCGAGCGGAACTGGCGCACTGTGGATTTTGCGATGGCCTGGATTGTCAACGAGGTTCGTGCGCAGACACCATTTGCGCCAGAGCGGTAGCGCCAGTAGTGAGGTCGCGAATGCGCCCGCGAAGGCGGCGGCAAAAAAGTTGAAGGGAAAATTCACGCGCGAAGGCCGCGTTCGGCGGCGAGTTTCTGATAAACAGAGTATTGGTCGGCGACCATTTTTTCGACGGAGAAATTTTCCTTCACAAATTGCTGGCCGCGTTGCCCGAGTTTTTTCCGCAGTTCGGCATCGCGCGCGAGTTGCAAAAGTTTTTGCGCTGCAGTTTCAATGTCGCCAGTGCGAATGAGAAATCCGGTTTCGTTTTCCAGACAGATTTCATCCGCGCCGTCGAAATCGTAAGCAATGACGGGCTTGCCCGCAGCCAGCGCTTGCGGCAGCGCGCGCGACAACGCTTCGCGATAAGACAAATGCGCGAGGCAATCCATGAGGCCGACGTAGCGCGCGACTTCGCTGGGTGAAACGAGGCCTGTGAAAATTATTTTGTCGCGGATATTTAATTCGCGCGCTTGTTTTTCAATTTCGCCGCGCAAAATTCCGTCGCCGACGAACAGCAATCGCGCGTGCGGAACTTGCGGGAGAATTTTTGCAAATGCTTTTATTAAGTCAGCGTGGCCTTTGAGTTTGAAAAGGCGCGCAATTTTTCCGATGACAAAATCGTTTTCGTCGAGGTCTAGTTTTTTGCGGAGCGCGAGATCGTTGGTCGCGTTCAGAAATGGTTCCAGATTAAAACCGCTGAAGATGCGCGTGAACATTTCCGGTTTGCCAATGCCGGCGGCGAGATACAGTTTGGTCATCGCGCTGGCGGAGCAAAAGAAATGGTCGGTGACTTTGGCGGCGTGTTTTTCGGCGGCGGTGAAGACAAGGTTGGCAAGCGCGCCTTGAAAATTTCCGAACGACGGGCCGTGAATATGATGAATGATGACAGGCACGCCAGCGCGTTTGGCGGCGAGGCGTCCGAGGATTCCCGCCTTGCCGCTGTGCGTGTGGACGAGGTCGGGCTTTTGCGCGCGCAGAAGTTTTTCCAGTTTCCGCAGCGCGATAAAATCTTTCAGCGGATGAACGGGGCGGACGAGTTCAGGGACGATGACAAGTTCAGCGTTCCGAGTTCCGGGTTCAGCGTCAGGAAAGATTTTTCTGGCTTCATTTTCGAGCGAGCCTTCGGGGCCGATGGTCGGGCCGGAAATTAAATTTACTTCAACTCCGTTGATGGCGCGCAGGCCGCGGATGGTGGCGAGAGTGTTTTCTTGCGCGCCGCCAACGACGAGCCGGGTGATGATGTGGGTGACGCGCATGGCGCGCTATTTTTTCTGAAGTTGGTTCAGCCGTTCGTGGACGGTTTTGAATTCAGAGGAATTGGTGGGCGCGTTGGCGAGATAGAGTTTGTAGTTGTCCACGGCGTCGTTGGTGCGGTGCTGACGCCACGCGACTTCGGCAAGGCCGAACGCGATTTGAAATGAGTTGGTGTAGTCGGTTTGCAAGGTGGCGTAATCGGCGCGAGCGAGGTCGAGCTGATCGTTTTGCAAATAGGCGAGGGCGCGGTTGAAGCGGGCGGTGGGATCGTTGGTGGAAATATTTATGACGCGGGTGAAAGCGGTAATCGCCCTGTTGTAATTGGCGATTTGCAGATTGGCGTAGCCTTGGCCGAAAAGCCATTGGGGATCGTCGGGCGTTTGCGCGAGGCGACGATTAATGACGTGGAGTGCGTTGGTGTAAAGGCCGTGCATGAAGAAAGCTTGCACGGTGGAGGTCAGGAGATTGACATCTTCGGGGTGACGGGAAACTTCCAAGTCGAGCAACTCAGTGCCACGCGGTAATTCATTTTTTTGGAAATAACCGGCGGCGGCAAGGACGTTGAGTTCTGTGGAATTGCTTTCGTTCAGAGAAAAACGGAAAGGATGATTGAGCGGGTCGCGCAAAGCTTCGAGCGCGGGTTCGGGCAGACGGTTGACGAGGTAAAGTTGCGCGAGCCAGAGGCGAATGGGCAGGTTGTCAGGTGCGAGTTGGCGGACGCGGTCGAACGGTGCGATGGCTTGTCGCATGTAACCGCCTTGGGCCAGCAGCGCGGCGGAGGTGAAGAGGAAACTGGGTTCGTCAAACGGGCCGTTGGCATTGAGAACGGCGTTCCAGTTGCGATATTTGCCGAACTGATCCGGGGTGGCGCGGTCGGGGTCAATGGCGGTGGTGGAACCCGCCTGGAGCGTGTGGTTGAATTCAAGATTGATAGCCGCGGTGATGTTGTCGGAATTAATTTTCTGGGCGTTGACGAAACATTCGGCGGCATTGGTCAGTTGTCCGGCGCGTTGGAGTTGGACGCCCCAGTAATCGAGTGCGCGGGAATAAAAACTGGCGACAAGCTGGGCGTTGGGATTCACGTCCCACTGGTCGTGCAGGTGCATGAGCAACCAGTCGGCCAGATTATTATTCGCGAGTGTGTTTGGATCGCGTGGGGTCACGGCCTTTTGCAATGGGAGAAGTTCATCCTGCGCGAACTGGTTCCAGAATTTCTGATTTTCAGCAATCAGGTTGGCGGAGATAGGCGGCGGCAACAGCGTGGCTTCCGGCAACGGTTTCATCTGATAGGTCAGGCCGTGCGGCTCCTGATAGAAGACTTCAAAATAGTAACCGAAGCTGGGGTTGAGATAGCAGATGTTGTTGCTTTTGGAGAGCAGGTTTAGCACGCCCAGAATGCCGAGCGGATTGATACCGCCCATCGCTTTGTCATCAACGAGCTTCGGCCATTTTTGCGGCGACGCTTTGTGGAGGTAGCGGAGATACGGCGCCCAATTTAATGACTGGGTGTCCACGACGAGAAAATCTTTAGCGCGTCCGCTACGAACCAATTCCGCTTGCATGAGCAGCGCGCGAGTCTGGTGGCTGGAGCTAATTTCTTCGGCGTCGCTCAATATAATTCCGCCGGTGGCGGGCAGGCTTTGCTCCATGAACTGCGCGTATTTCAGAAGCGTGTTGTCATTGATGGCGCGGATGTGCGGTAAATTTTTATAGACGAGCGTGCCAGCGGCCAGCAGGGCGGACGCATAAATTCCCCAGTAAACAATGGGGGAAAACACGTTGAACTTTCCGGGCAGTGCCGGTAGCGGATTCGGATTGCGCCGCGTCGCCACGGCTTTTTTGCCGAACACCAGCAGGTAATACCCGCAGTAGTAGCCGACACCTAATGCGGACAGAAAATAAAATGTCAGCGCCGGTGTGCCCATGCTCAATTGGCCGGGGCTGAACGGCGGGTCGAACATCACCCACACGCACACCGTGAAAATTACCGCGTGCACGCCGTGGAACATATAATTCGACAGCGCCGTGCCCATACGGCTGTTGTCTCCGAAATTTGCGCTCCAGCGAATCGCCATTACCAGCACCGGTAGAAACGTCGTGACCGACATGAAAATCAAGTTGTGCCGCACACCGCCGTTGCCGAACGCCTTGATTACTTGCCAATCCATTTTCAACGCTGGCTTGAGCAATTGCCAGAAGCCCATTGAAAAATCACCGGAAACTTTTTGGATGGCGGGCTGCAGCAGGAAAAATAACATTCCCACCAGCGCGGCCAGCGTCATGCGGATTAAAAAACGCACGTTGAAAAATTCCAGTCCGCGCAGCCACAAAATCGCGATGACGAATACCGGCGTAAAACCGACTAGCGCCCAATTGTTCGTCAGCCCTGCGCCATAAATTATCGCCGCGAGATACAGCCGTCCAACGCGTTCGTCCAATCGGTATTCCAACAGCAGCCAGACGATGACGGCGAAAATTAAAAGGTCGAGCGACTCGCCGGTGAAGCTCGTTGCGTTTTGCCAGCAGCCGAATTCCATTCCGAACAATGCGACCGCCAGCATTGGCGGAAACCACGCGCTGCCCGTTGTCAGCAAAGCGAAATCGCTCCGCTCGCGTGTCCGTTCCATTTCCGTGCGGTCATGCGGCAACAGCGCCACGCAACGTGCCAGCAAGCCCAGCGCCGCCGCGCCGCACACGGCGGAAAAAATATTCAGCGCGATGGGAATTTTTGCCGCCGGCAACCAGCGAAAGGGATAAGTGAACAGATACAGCAGCGGATTATAGATGTCCGGTTGCCAAAAAAACCCAGAGGCCTTCGACACCGGCACAATGTTTGCCAGCGTCACCCAATGGTTCAGCGTCAGGCCGTAAACTGCGAGCATCGCGATGGCTAGCAGCCACGGCAGCCAGCGCACCGCGAATTGTTTTTGCGGTTCAGTTTGATTGTTATTTGCCATCAGAGTTTTCCAGTTGAATCCAAGAACCGCGCGTTGGCAAGTTCAGTTTCGCCGCCGTAAATCTGCCACGCACTCGACGTGCTGCGTTTGTGGAAACATATCCAGCGGCTGCACGCGCGCCAGTTCAAAGACACCATCCGCGCACAAAATGTTCAAATCCCGCGCCATCGTCGCCGGATGACACGACACATAAATAATCTGCGCGGGTTTCGTTTGGCGTAATAATTCCAGCGTCTCCGGCCAGCAACCTTTGCGCGGCGGATCGAGAATGACCGCCGTTTTTTCGGCGGAAAATTTTTGCAGCAACTCCGGTAAAATAACTTCCACCTTCGCCGCCACAAACTCGCCATTCGTAATGTTGCGTGACGCCGCATTTTTGCGCGCGGCGGCAATGGCGAGTTGGTCGTATTCCACGCCGACAAACGAATCCACCACGCTCGCCGCCTCGATGCCGAAAAATCCGACGCCGCAATAAAGATCAATTAAATGGCGCGAACCGCCCGCTTTCAAAAATTCCTGAACGGTCTCGACGAGTTTTGGCAGCAGGAAAAAATTATTTTGGAAAAACGAATCGCGCGGCACTTCCCAATTTTCCGGCTGCACGCGCAGGACGACTTTGATGCCACCTTTCGGCGGCGGGTTCGCGCGGACTTCTTTGATTTGTTCGTTCAACACCGGCTCGGCAATTTTGCATTCTTCAATTTCCTCGACGTATTTGTTGTTCACGCCGATGAAGCCGACGACCAGTTTTTTTGCCGCGCCATTCCACTGGCTGCGAATCATGATGCGGTTGCGATAACCGTAAGGTGCGGGGCAGGGCAGCACCGGCGCGATTTTATCCGCCGGAATTTTTCCGACGCGTTCGAACAAATCGGAAATCTGCTTGTGCTTGAAACCCAACTGCGCCGTGTAACTGATGTGTTGATATTGGCAGCCGCCGCAGTTTGTGAAGTAATTACATTCCGGCGCGACGCGTTCCGGCGACGGCGTGATGAAGCGCAATAACTTCGCGCGCGCAAAATTCTTTTTTACTTCGGTGATTTCTGCCTCGACCGTTTCGCCGGTGATGACGAATGGCACGAACACTACAAAGGAAGCGAGTGATGAGTGACAAGTGACAAGTGACGAGCTTTCATCTGTGGTCGTCGCCGGAGCATTTCCGCCGCTGGTAACTTGCCGCTCGTCACTCGTCACTGTTATGCGGCCGACGCCTTCGCCGCCGAACGCGAGGTCGTGGATGGTCAGGTTTATTTTATCGCCAAGTTTGAGAGACACGCGTGCAGGTTAAAGCTTTTGGCGGCGCGGAAAAGTTTTTTCACTGCGAGCTGGGCGATAAATCACCTGTGGACTTTGAAACCAACCTCAACTAAAAATACCCACGCTTCATGCGCTCGCCGTCCGTCCAACAAATTGAGGCAAGACTAATGGAAGTTTTTTTTGGCAATCGTCGGTTCCGAATGGCCGTCGCCACAAAATTGTTGGCGGCTGTGGTCGTCTTGCTGTGTTTGTCGGACGCGCAAGCCGCGTTGTTGTTTTACGATGGCTTTGATTATTTAGCGAACGAACGATTGGGTGAATCCTCTTCCAGCGCCATGTGGAGCAATCATAAGGATCCATTTACCATCGTCAGCGGAAGTCTTCAATATCCCGGGCTCAAGGCTTCCACGGGCAATCGCGTGAACATCCAGACCACCGCCCCCAGTTTGGATTCCGTCCGCACCTTGGATGGCGCGTGGCCGAGCCAATCGAATGGCGTTTTGTATGTCTCTTTCATTCTGCGCCTGCATAGCATCGCGGGAATTCGGGGCGCGAAGGAGGGCACGTCGCTAGTCACGGTCAGTGATACGTTCAACAATGCCGAGCTGCTGGGAATTAATCTGCGAAACGACGGAACCATAAAATTGGGAGTGGTCAAATATCCGTCCAGCAATACCAATATCAGTTCGTCGGATTTTTTTTCCTCCGGTCAGGGAGCGAATCTTTCGGTGGACGGTTCCACGACTTATTTAATCATCGCCAAATACGAGTGGGTTAAGGGTAAAAACAATGACGTGGTTACGCTGTGGGTGAACCCAACAACTTTGGGCGCGGACGAGGATGAAGGAAATAAAGTTTACACCAGTGTCGGCGAAGATGGCACGCGGAGCGCCGCGCGGTTGACCTTGTGTCGCGGGCCGAATGTGAACATTGATGAGTTGCGGATCGGCCAATCATGGGCGGACGTGACGCCGACGATTGAGCCGTCGCAAAAATGGAAAGTGGTTATCGCCGTGCTCGCCTGCGGCCTCATCGCCGCGAGTTTTTGGATTACCTATCTTCGCCGCAAAGTCAGAGAGCGCTCGGCGGCGCTGGTCGCACAAATTCAGGAACGGCAAAAAGTCGAGCAGCAGCGGCTCATGGAACAGGAGCGCGCGCATCGCCCCTGATTTGCACGATGAGTTGGGCGCGGACATCACCGAGATTGGGATGCTGGCGACGTGTTTGCGGGGCGATGCCGATGGTG
>CAILDU010000181.1 GCA_903833055.1 uncultured Verrucomicrobia subdivision 3 bacterium
AGCCCGGCGACGACGTGCGCGCGATTGACTGGAACGTCACCGCGCGGATGAATCATCCGTTCATCAAGAAGTTCGTCGAGGAACGCGAACTCACGCTCATGCTCGTCGTGGACGTGAGCGGGTCGGGCCTGTTCGGCTCGCGCGGCCAGTCCAAGCGCGAACTCGCCGCCGAGATCGCCTCCGTGCTCGCCTTCTCCGCCATCCGCAACAACGACAAGGTCGGCCTCATCCTTTTCAGTGACGAGGTGGAGAAATTCATCCCGCCGCGCAAAGGCCGCAGCCACGTGCTGCGCGTCATCCGCGAAGTGTTGTTCTTTGAACCCAAGCGCCGCGGGACGGATTTGAAGGTGGCGCTGGATTTTCTCATGCGTGTGCAATCGCACAAAGCGGTGACGGTGGTGGTGTCGGATTTTCTAACGGCGGACGGCGGCGGCGCGTTGCCGAAGGGATTGCAAACCTCGCTGCGCATGGCGAATCGCAAGCACGACGTCGTGGCGGTGCAGATTACGGACAAGCATGAACTGGAATTGCCTGCACTCGGGCGCTTGATTCTGGAAGACGCCGAGACCGGCGAAGTTTTGGAAGTGAACACCGGCAGTGCCAGCAGTCGTGACGCGTTCGCCTTGCGCCAACAAAAACACATCGGCGAATTGGCGAAACAATTTCGTTCCTCGGGAATTGATTCCATCCAGCTGCGCACGAATGAAGCTTACGGCGCGGCGCTAGGGAAATTTTTCGAGACGCGCGAGAAACGGAGGCTGCGCGGATGAAGAATAGAATTTCAATCTCCGCAAGGTTTTGGAGTGCGCCAGCCCTCTGGCGCTTTGGTAACGCCAGACCTGCGGATGAAAAGCGGCAGAGGGCTGCCGCAGTCCAAGACGCTACCGCGCGCGACGAGCATTTTTCGGAAACATGATCGCCACGAACAACAACCAGGTTGCAGTCGCCAACGACATCCGCGACATCAAGCCGCCGATGGAAATTTCGGACGGCTGGGCGTGGCTTTGGTGGGTGTTGGCAGCACTGGTCACCATGGCTGTTCTGTTTCTGGTTTGGCGCTGGTGGCAGAAGCGGCGTGCGCAAATCGTGTTCGTGCCGCCGGTTCCCGCGCACGTGCGCGCGAAGCAAAAATTAGACGAGGCGCTGGCGCTCATCGCGCAGCCGAAGCCGTTCGTCATCGCGGTGTCCGACACGGCGCGGGCGTATCTGGAAGAGCGGTTCAATTTCCGCGCGCCGGAGCGGACGACGGAAGAATTTCTGCGCGAGTTGAGCGGCACGGATTTGCTGGCGAAACCGCAAAAGGAAAGTTTGGGGGAATTTTTGCAGAGCTGCGACTTGGTGAAGTTCGCCAAATATGAACCGGGCGAAAAGGAGCTGCGTGAATTGCACGGGGCAGCTTTGAATCTGGTTGAAGAGACCAAGCCGGCGGAAGTCCAAAATCCTGAAACGAAATGACGTTTGCGCATCCATGGCTGTTGTTGCTGCTCCTGCTGCTGCCGTTGGCGGCGTGGTTGAAGGGGCGGCGAGGTTCGTCGCCTGCGTTTGTCTATTCATCGGTGAAACTGGTGGCGGGACTCGCGGGCGCGCGGCGTTCGCGGGCGGGAAATTTTCTGGCGGCGCTGCGCTGGCTGGCTTTGGCGCTGTTGATTGTGGCGCTCGCACAACCGCGCTTGATGAAAAGCACGACCGAAGTGAAAGCCAGCGGCGTGGACATCGTCGTCGCGCTCGATATGTCAGGCAGTATGATTTCAGAGGATTTTGTCGTGAAAGGCGAACGCGTGAATCGCTTTAACATGGCGCGTTCGGTTCTAAAAAAATTTATTGATCAGCGACCGAATGACCGGATTGGCTTGGTTTTATTTGCGTCGCAGGCGTTCATCGGCACGCCGCTGACGTTGGATCACGATTTCTTGCAGGAAAATCTGGATCGGCTCGAGATCGGCGCGATTGAGCAAAATTCCACAGCCATCGGCGACGGCCTCGGCACGGCCATCAACCGGTTACGTGACTTGAAGGCAAAAAGCAAAATCGTGATTCTCATGACGGACGGACAAAACAATTCCGGCAAGCTGGATCCGCTGCTCGCAGCGGAAGCCGCATCGGCGATGAAAGTAAAAGTTTATACGGTCGGCATCGGCGAACAAGGCACCGCACCGATGCCGGTGTTCATGAACGGTCAGAAAGTCGGCTACCAAAACGTGCCGGTGGATGTGGACGAAGCCACGTTGCAAAAAATCGCGGCCAAAACTGGCGGAAAATATTATCGCGCGGACAACGCGGAAAAGTTCCGGCAGATCTACGCGGAGATCGACAAGCTGGAAAAGACGGACGCGACGGTCAAAAAATACACGCAGTTCGACGAACTGTTTCCGTGGTTCGTTGCCGGCGGACTCGCGTTGCTGCTGCTGGAACTAGGATTGGGCCAAACTATTTTGCGGAGGTTGCCATGAGATTTGAGCATCCAAATTTACTGTGGCTCTTGCTGGTGATTCCGCCAGCGCTCGCGCTCTTTTTTTGGTGGAGCGAACGCACGCGGCAAAAATTGCTGACGCAATTTGTCGAGGCGCGGTTGCTGGCAACCTTGACGGCGGGAATTTCTCCAGCGCGGAGAAAATTTCGTTTTGCGTTAATCATTGCGTCGGTGGCGCTGCTGCTCATCGCGCTGGCGCGGCCGCAATACGGTTACGATAAAGAAGAAGTGCGACAAAACGGACTCGACATCGTCGTGGCGGTGGACACTTCCAAATCTATGCTCGCGACGGACATTCCGCCCAGCCGGCTCGGTCGCGCCAAACTCGCGGCGCTGGAATTGATGCAGACCGCAAAGGCCGACCGGCTCGGACTCGTGGCGTTCGCGGGCGAGGCGTTTCTCTCGTGCCCAATGACGATTGACGACACGGCGTTTCAGCAAAGCGTGCAAGCGCTCGATGTGAATTCCATTCCGCAGGGCGGCACGGCTTTGGCCGAGGCCATCAACACCGCACTCGCCGCTTTCAAAGAAAACGGCAATCACAAGGCACTCGTGCTGTTCACCGACGGCGAAGATAACGACGAAGGCGCACTCGCGGCGGCGCAAGCCGCGGCGAAGGAAGGCCTGAAAATTTTTACCATCGGCATCGGTTCGGCGGAAGGCACGCTGGTGCAAATTCCCGATGGCAACGGCGGTTCGGATTACATTCGCGATGAAAAAGGTCAGGTGGTGAAAACGAAGTTGAACGAAGCGTTGCTCCAGCAAATCGCCGGAGCTACGGGTGGATTTTATCTGCCGTTGCGCGGCGCGGACACCATCAGCACGCTTTACGAGCGTGGCCTCGCGCCGTTGCCGAAATCGGAAGGTGCGGAAAAACTGGTGCGTCGCTATCACGAACAATTTCAATGGCCGCTCGCACTGGCATTGTTGCTGTTGTTCGTGGAATTCCTTTTGCCGGAACGGTCCTTGCGGACGGCCACCAAGTTCAAATTCATTACCAACGCCTCGATTTTATTGGCTGTTTTTCTAGTTTCAATTTCCGCCAACGCTTCGCCGACCGGCGCGTTGCGTGAATACAAAACGGGAAATTACACGAACGCGTTGGCGGAATACACTGCGCTGGCGGCGGTGAAGACGAACGATTTACGGCTGGTTTTCAACGCGGGCGACGCGGCGTATCGCGCCACAAATTTTGACCTCGCACAGAAATTATTTCAGCAAGTAACGCTCTCGCCGGATCTGAAATTGCAGCAGCAGGCGTTTTATAACCTTGGCAATGTGCAATTCCAGGTCGCGAAACAGGCGCAAGATTTGGACGGCTTGGAACAAGGTTTTGACGCGGCGGCAAAAATTTATTCGCGCGCGGTGATGTTGAACACGAACGATGTGGACGCAATTTTTAATTATCGTTTTGCGACTGGCGCGGCCGAGCAGGTGCGTGCACTCAAGGCGGCGTTGCGGTCGGCCAAGGCAAGCGCGGACATGGCGGTGCAGCGTGCGGAATTTCACACGGCGTTTGAGATCATGCAAGGCCTGACGCAGAAATATAAAATCGCCGGCAAACAATTTGAAGAGGTCACCAAAAAATTGAAGGACATTGATGACATCGCGACTCCTCATCAGCCTTAGCCTGTTGCTGCTTTGCGTCGCGCCGAAAGCTGGCGCGCAGCTCGCACCCGCTGAAGATTTTTTCAACAG
>CAILDU010000182.1 GCA_903833055.1 uncultured Verrucomicrobia subdivision 3 bacterium
GTCAAACCCGACACATTCCAAGCACTGGGCTTTGATGGCACGCCGAGGCGAGCATTTTCCCGCCCAAGCAGCTACGAAATGCCCATGAGCCGACGTTGGCATCGTAGCCAGCCGTCCGGCACGTTTGGCGGCGATTTTCTCACCGAGGGAAGAAGTTTGAATCTCTGCCGGTTTCATTCGCAACCTCCCCGTTGGAGGCGCAAGAGCGCGGCCTCTACTGATGGAAGATGGTAAATACAGCGGCGGCCAATTTTTACGCTGGGAATTTTGCCAGATCTGCGCCAGTTGAACAAAGTGCGGCGCGAGATTGGCAATCGCCGCAACATTTCTTTTTCGTCCAGAAATGTTTTGAGTTCCTTGCCGGATTCAAAGCGCGGCTCATACTCATGTGGGATTGCCGCCAACTTCGGATTGTCCGTGGCGGGTTCGGGCTTGTTTGTGTATTGAACAGAGTCCATGTGCTACCAATTACACATGGACAGTCGGATAGAAATTAGGGAGACCTGATTAAATCAGAATTGATTCCGTCAGCTCGATCAATATTTGATTTTCAGCCCTGCAATAATCCGCCGGTAGCGAACAAAGGACTGGTCGTTGCGTTTTATTTTGCTTCTCTGCCGCGCAAGTTCTTGGTTTTCAAAGGAAGCAATTACTTCGCCCCACTGACCAGGGCGGGGTTTGCCAATTTTGACCGTGCTCTTGTCTTTTCGCCACGCCTTTACAATTTGTTCGACCCGCTTTCCGGTGCCGGTTGAACAAGGATCAATAGCAAGCAGGATTTTTCCTCGGTTATCCCGCTCAACAACCTCCGCTGTCATCCGGCCTTGATGGGTAAATACATTTAACTGGCGGCGGGCGCAGTCAAGATTTTGGGCCACATTAACTTTGATGAAATGCCCCGGCGACGGCAATTCCTTGCGATAATCATTCAACACGATCACGGCTCCAGGATTGTAACCGTGCTGCGGCAACATGATAATTCCCTGCATATCCTCCCGCCAGAGTTGTTGTTGTCGTTTCTTAAGTTTGGGCCATGAAAGAAAACTGAGCTTGGCGATTTCATGCGGCGGGAGAACCAACGGAGAAACCCCGGTCTGGTTTTGGAGGTAATGGTTTAGCGTTGTAGGCTGCCGACGAAAAATTTCCCACAGCCATGCTTCTATTGGCTGTTCCATCCCCGTCTTTTCCCACCAATGGTCATGGTCAAAATGCTCACGCCAAGGCTCGGCCAGGTGCCAGAGAAAATCTTTCGGTTTGGCCGCACACATTTCGACTATTTCTGCTTCAAGCAAAGTGAATGAAGATTTGAGTGATGACGGCGACATTGTCTGAATCACTTCGGTTTAACAGCAAACCATTTCTCCGCATCGGCCTTCGTGGCGAGTCCCTTGTAATGCGCGTGAATCATCGCGGGCGAGTTTCCGGCTTGAGCGGCGGTCAAATTCTCATTGGAGTGCAGTGCGAAATGGTAGGTGCAAAAGGCGTGGCGCAAACCGTTGAGACGGTCAGGAATTTTTAGGGTCTTCCGCAGATTCAAAAAGGCGTGCTGATAGGCGTGGACGCCACGCGGATATACTTTGCCGGCGGTGTTCGTGTGGAACGGTTTAAGCCACGCGGCGAGTGCAGGGCAGATCTCGACAAGGCGACGCTGGCGCGTCTTGGCATTGCGGGCGGTTACTTCAATGTGTCCCTTCACGCGCCATACGTCCGCCCAATCCAAGCGCATGATTTCTTCCCCGCGCAATCCAGCCAACCCGGCGATGGCCAGCACGGGCCGCAAATTGGCAGGGGCGTTGTCCAATATTTTTTTCAATTCAGCCGGACGGAAAAAGGCCGCTTCCGCCGCATCCGCAACTTCAACCGCCAGACAGTCCGCTTCCAACAGGCGATGATTCACCGGCAGATAATCCTGCCGCGCACACCATTTCAGAAACATTTTCACCGTGGCGCGGCGGTGGTTTCTGGTTTTAGGCGTGAAGTCCTTGAACGTCTTGGCGTAGATGGCCAAATGTTCCTTGCTCAAATCGCAAGCCGCCATGCCGGGGAACGTGCCGGCAAATTCCCGCAGCCATGAATTGATGTGGACGGCGTAGGTTTTCGACAGTTGCGCCCGTTTGCCCTCCTTGGCTACGGTTTTGTGTTGGCGTCCGGCGATAAATTCCTCGACGGCTTCCGTAATGCCTTTGCGCTTCACCGTAACCACCGTGCTGAGATACCCAGCCACGGCTTCCTCCAAAGAGCGCCCGCGCAGTTTGGTGACGACCTCAGCGAATTCGGAAATGGCCCCCAGCAGTGAAAACTTGCGCCCGGTGGACTGATGGAGCGTGGCTAGACGTTCCAGTGCGGCGAGCGAGTCGCGGGACTGGCTAGCAGAAAGTGCGGCAGCCTGTGAGCCGCTGGCGGCTTCGCGCACGATGCGTTCGGCGGCGGCTTTGGCGGCAGGATAGGTGGCAAAAGTTTGCATCCGCCGCTTGCCTGCGACAGTGTGGGCGACACGGTAATAAGCGAATTTTCCGGCCGGGCGGTAGATTTTCGCCTTGCTCGATCTGTGGCGGATGGTGACGGGGAACCTCACACGCTTGTCGGCGGACCGGGCTGAATTTTGTGCAAACTCTGTGCAAACTTCCTGACTATGTCCGTTTTCTTCAATAGAAATGGTGCCAGCGAGTGGAATCGAACCACTGACCTCGGGCTTATGAGTCCCACGCTCTAACCAACTGAGCTACGCTGGCAACCAAACGGCTAACCATTTTGCGGACATTTTGCCTTCTGTCAAACCGGGAATTGCGCCAGTCTTCCGCCGTGGAAAAACTTCCGCGCACTTTTTACGACCGCGACACCATTCTCGTCGCGCAGGAACTGCTCGGAAAATGGCTCGTCCACAAGTCCGCCGGCGTCGAGCGCATCGGAAAAATTGTCGAAGTCGAAGCCTATCTCGGCGAACATGACTTGGCCGCGCATTCGTCAAAAGGACTGACCAAACGCACCAAAACCATGTTCGGTTCGCCCGGTTTTGCTTACGTTTATCTAATCTACGGCATCCATCATTGCATGAACGTCGTGACCGAACGTGAAGGCCACGCGTCCGCCGTTTTGCTGCGCGCGATTGAGCCGGTGAAAAATGGCGATGGCAAAACGAACGGGCCGGGCTTGCTTTGTCGCGCGATGAAAATTGACCGCCGTCTGAACGCGCACGATTTGTTGAGCGACGACTTTTTCATCGCGCAACCGAAAGCTGTGGAAAAAATTTCCATCATCAAGCGCCCGCGTATCGGCGTGGACTACGCGAAGCACTGGGCGAAAAGGCGGCTGCGGTTTTACATCAAGGGCAACCCGTTTGTCTCGCGGCCTTAAACTTTTTCGCCGCCGGGAATTTCCTTGCGCGATTGCACGACCAAATCCACGAGACCGTATTTCTTTGCTTCGTCGGCGCTCATGAAATTATCGCGGTCGCAATCTTTTTCCACTTGCTCAATCGTCTGACCCGTGTGTTTGGAAAGAATTCCATTCAAAGTATTTTTTAATTTGAGCATGTGTTTCACGCGGATTTCCACATCGCTGGCCTGCCCTTCCGCACCACCCAGCACCTGATGAATCATGATGTTGGAGTTCGGTAGTGCGAACCGCTTGCCTTTCGTGCCGGCGCACAACAACACTGCGCCCATGCTCGCCGCCTGACCGATGCAGTAGGTGTTAATGTCGCACGTCATGTATTGCATCGTGTCGTAAATCGCCAACCCCGCCGATACGCTGCCGCCGGGCGAATTGATGTAGAAATGCACGTCCTTCTTCGGATCGGTCATCTGCAAAAACAGAAGCTGCGCGACGATGACATTGGCGATGCCGTCGTCCACCGGCGTGCCAAGAAAAATAATACGGTCAACCAGCAGCCGCGAAAAAATATCAAACTGCCGCTCGCCGCGCGCGGTTTGTTCGATGACGGTCGGATAAGGAATAATCGAATTTTGCATGGCGAAATAACTACTCCATTTTTACCGCAAGTAAAGGCACAACCTCACGCAAAGGCGCAAAGCCGCCAAGGATTTTTCTTATGCGCCTTTGCGCCTTTGCGTGAGATAAATTCCCCACAGCAACACAAAGCAGCTCGCGAAATCTTCCGGCTTTTCGTTCACCCACTTCGTCACCGCGTCCGGCGCGAACCACGCGCCCGTCTCGATTTCATCAGGATGCAGAACGAACGGCCCTTCGCTTTCGCAACGGTAAATCCAGCAGAATTCCCAGCCCGTTTCTTTGCACGCGTCAATTTTGAAAAGTCGTTGCGGCGTCTGCGTCAGGTGCAGTCCAATCTCCTCGCGCACCTCGCGCACCGCGCACGCGTCGTAAGCCTCGCCCGTGTCCAGATGACCGGACGACGACGAATCCCATTTGCCGGCGGCGATGTCTTTTTTCATCGAGCGCTTTTGCAAAAAAATCTCACCGCGCGCATTGAAGACGAGCACATGCACCGCGCGATGCCACAACCCGCGCGCATGAACCTCGCGCCGCGTGTTCTGCCCGACCACCTCGTCGCGCTCATTGACGATGTCAAAAATTTCTTCGCTCATGCGCGGAAAATAAATCTTTATGGCAGCTAGGTCGAAATGTTTTTGCCGTGCAACCGCATGAATCAGCAACGCCGCTACAACTCATTAATTTCCACTGTTTTTGCAATTCAGATTTCATTTGCCAGAAACGGCGCTTGGACTTAACTTAAGTCTCGTTATTAAATTAGCCATGTCAAACGTCGCAAAAGAATCATCGTCGGCGAGTGATTTGCTCAAAAACTCCACGCTTTACCGCGAGTTTCAGGCGGAACGCGAGGAAATCCTCCGCCACAAGTGGATCGAGTCCGAGAAGGCCGGCCACGAC
>CAILDU010000183.1 GCA_903833055.1 uncultured Verrucomicrobia subdivision 3 bacterium
CAGCACGAAGCTGTCCATCTCCTGCTCCGTTCGGGCTTCGCCCTCCCTACGCTGAAGATGGACAAAGAAACAACAAAAACATAAACTCAAACCAGTCCCAAGACTAACTCATGCACTGGCACAGAAAAGTGAACCCGGTCAGTGTGCTGTGTGTTCTTGCAGCCTATAACATATTTCGGATGACGATTGAGTGGTTCCAATCAAATCCAGCGCGGCGAAATTCCGTCGTCTCTAAAATTGACTATGCCACTTCATTGCTTTTTTCCCTTGCTGCCGTTTGCTGGTATCTTTTTCAACCCATCAATTTTGAATCGCTTTCAAAAATACCATTCCTGCCAACAGCAGTGATAATTGGTTATGGTTTTTTCTTCGGCCAGATGTCAGAGCTGTGGATTTCATCTCTACAGTTCTTGCGTAGTCAGGAGGACGCGCTCCGGCTTGGTCTCCATAGAAGACCGTATGCAATTCGATGTGTTCACAAGTCGATCCCTTACACGTTGATCCCAATCGGACTGTTTATTGCTCTGTCTCCAAGTTTTAGCCAACCACTAGCAAACATATGGTTATTCCTTTTATTTGGATCGTTTGCAATCGGGTTCCTTGGAGGTCTTATTGATTTCATTCGACCAAGCAGGCGAAGACCAGATGGACGGGTGATAAAGAGAAAGGAATACGTTGCGTCAATGCAAAGAATATTTGAATGGCATGACGCGTTGTATCAAATGAGGGGATGGGATAAACGGGCACCCAACAAGCACACTCCGTTGTATGAAAGCTGTGAGCAAGGAGATGTCGAAAAGGTTAAACAGCTCCTCAAACCAGGAGTTCCAGTCAACTTACCGGAACTACACCGATGGACTCCACTGATGATTGCAGTCGCCCAGCAACACCGAGAAATTGTTGAATTACTTTTAGAAAAAGGAGCGAATCCAAATACCGCTAACTGTCATGGAAGAACACCGCTTTCATTTGCCGCTCGTTATGGAAGGAAAGACATTGTGCAGCAATTACTGAAGTATGGTGCAAACCCAAACTTTAAGGAGGGATCAATTTTTGAACCGCCACTTGAAATTGCGGCTGAATGTGGACACAAACAAATTGTCGAAATTCTTCTTAAAGCAGGTGCCGATCCATCATCAAAAGGCCACATGAAAATTACGCCACTCGATGCAGCAGAGTTCAGGGGGCATGGAGGAATCGCTGCTATTTTGCGCAACGCAATTTCCAAAAAATAACCTTTAACTTGTTTTTGCCTTCACCCGGCGACTGAAACTTTCCGTGCGGATGATGGCGCGTTTGTGCAGGCCGCGCATGATAACTTCGTGCGCATCGCGGGCTTCAATCTGAAATTGGATTTTGCTGCCTTCGACCGCGATGACGCGCGCGGTGCAATGAATCGTCTGGCCGACGGGCGTCGGCGCGAGGTGGCGGATATCAATCTCAAGGCCCACGGATCGTTCGTCGGCTTCGAGATGGGGCGCGAGCGTGTGGCGCGCGGTGCGTTCGAGAAACTGGATGATGTTCGGCGTGGAGACGACAGCGGGCATGCCGTCGCCATGAAATTCCACGGCGTGCTGCATGTCCGTGGGAATGGACAGCTCACCGACTTCACCGATTCTTGGTCGCGATTTCATTAATGCTTTCGGAGCGCGGCTCTGTGAGCCGCAGCAACTTTCAAACTGCGAGATAGTTCAATTATTTCGCACGCCTCCGCCCTGCGAAGCTGCTGCGGGTCACAGACCCGCGCTCCGCGCAAATTTATTTCGGCAACAAATCGGCGACGAGGGCTTTCTCTTCCTTCAATTCATTCTCCGTCGCGGCGATCTTGGCTTTGCTGAAATCATTGAGCGGCACGCCTTGGACAATCTCAAAATCCTTGCCGTCGCTGCGGGTCGGATAGCTGAAGATCAAACCCTTCTCGATGCCGTAGCTGCCGTCGGAATGCACGCCGACGCTGAACCAGTCGCCGGCGGGCGTCGGGTGAGTGAGTTTGTAAACGGTGTTCACGGCGGCGTTGGCCGCGCTGGCGGCGCTGCTCAAACCACGCGCCTTGATGATGGCCGCGCCGCGTTGCTGCACGGTGGTGATGAAATCTTTTTCCAACCATTCGCGATGGCTGATGACCTCGGGAACAAGACGGCCGTTAATCTTGGTGTTGTAGAAATCAGGATACATCGTAGCGCTATGGTTGCCCCAAATGGCGAGGTTGGTGACGGCGGTGACATCCACGCTGGCCTTCTGGGCGAGCTGGGACTTGGCGCGATTTTCATCGAGCGCGGTCATGGCGAAGAAACGATTCTTCGGAATGCCGGGCGCGTTGTTCGCGGCGATGAGCGAATTGGTGTTGCACGGATTGCCGACGACGAGCACGCGAATGTCGCTCGCGGCGTTCTTGGCGATGGCATTGCCCTGGCCGGTGAAAATTTTTCCGTTGATGCCGAGAAGGTCTTTGCGCTCCATGCCCTGCTTGCGCGGCACGGCGCCGACGAGCAGCGCCCAGTTCACGCCCTTGAAGCCTTCGTCAAGGTTCGAGGTCGGCACGAGACCTTTCAGGAGCGGGAACGCACAGTCGTCGAGTTCCATGCAGACGCCATGCAGCGCAGCCATGGCTTTTTCATCGGGCACTTCGATGAGGTGCAGGATGACCGGCTGGTCCGGACCGAAGGCGGCGCCGGAAGCGATGCGGAAGAGAAGTGAATAACCGATCTGACCGGCCGCGCCGGTGACTGCGATACGAATGGGAGCTTTGTTCATAATTGTGGCCTGATTGTAATTCCTAATTTGAATTCCACGCAAGCGCGGAACAAGGCTGAATTGCGAATGCTGGAGATTAGAAAAATGATTTCACGCTTAGCGCCTTGATTTCATTGGGCAAAATCTCGCCGTCAAAAAAATGGCTTGGAATTTTTTTTATTCCGCGCAAAACTGAACGCGTTCTTTGAAACACGGCGGAAAAATTTTCCGCCCAATCGCAGTCAAATGTCTGGGAACCCGGTTAAATTCCGGGACGGTTGCGCCACTGTAACGGCTACAATTTCCAATGCCACCGATGCAAATCGGGAAGGCGGAATGAGGTTCGATGCCGAAGTCAGGATACCGGTTTGATTGCACTCGTCGGCTCCGAGCGTATCGGGGCGCTTCTCCGCAAAGAGAAGGATGAGACCAGACCGCCCCGACCATTTCTGGGCGGCTCGTCGAATTTCCTCCATTCCTCGTTTGCGAAGTCTGGAGGTTTTTTATTTTCAAAAATCTTCCGGCCTCGCGCTGGTCTCTCAACTAAAACCGTTCGCAGGAAAAATTATTTTTCTACGGACAAATTGAAAGATCAGCATAATGAAAATCCGTTCGCTGGCGTTTGCCAGCCTGTTCGTCCTGTCCGTAACGTCCGCGTCCGCCATGACCATGACCGAAAATTTTACCAACGATCCGGCGGCGGACGGCTGGCAGGTTTTTGGCGATACCAACCTGTTCCAATGGAATTCCGGGAATCAAAATCTGGACGTCACTTGGGATTCCGCGCAGCCGAACAGTTATTTTTATCATCCGCTCGGCGCGACGCTCACCAGCGCCAGCAATTTTATGTTCGGCTTCGACCTCCGGTTGAGCGACATCGCGGGGGGCACGAACCCGACCAAACCGCAGGCGTTGCAGGTTGCCGTCGGCCTGCTGAATTTTTCCGAGGCCACGAATGACGGATATTACATTGGCACCGGCTACAATGCGCCGGATCTCGTCGAACTGGATTACTACCCTGACACCGGCTACGGTGACACCGTGGGCACGCCCATGATTTCCAGCGTGAATAACTTCGCCAGCGGCGGACTGACTGATCCGTTCACCCTCACGCTCGGCGCGACTTATCACTTCACCTTGATTTACACGGCGGACAACCAGACCTTGCACACCACCTTGACCAGCAATGGCGTGCCCGTCGGTCCGCTCAAAGAATCCAAACTCACCGGCACTTTCGGCCCTTTCGGCGATTTCAACGTGGATACTTTTTCCATCAACAGCTACACCGACGCCGGCCAGGACACCAACACATACTTCTTCGACGGCTTTCCGGTTGTTTACGCCGGCTCGCTGCTTGCACACGGAACGGTGGGTAATTTGTTTTTTGCCAATCCGCTCCCCGTGACCCGCGTGATCAACGCCGCGCCCGGCAGCCTACAGTTCAGCAGCACGACCAACTGGATTTACGCGCTCGAACGCACCACAAATTTTCAAGCGTGGTCAACTGTCTCGCCGATGACGCCCGGCGTCGAAGGCAGCCTGACTCTTGCCGACACCAATCCACCGCCGGACAAAGCTTTTTACCGTGTGCGCGCCGACCGGCCATGAGCAACCAGAATTTTTTTAATCCCGCAGCCTGCCCGTTGTGCAGCGGCGCGAACGAGTGCCAGCTCTGTTCGCCCGCCACGCACAAGGGCGCGTGCTGGTGTGCGCGCGCGGACATTCCCGGAGAACTCCTCGCGCGCGTGCCGGAAAATTTCCGCAACCGCGCCTGCATCTGCCGGAACTGCGTGGAAAATTTTCAGATTAAAAAAAGTTTTTCCGCGCCACCCGCACCGCACGCCACGCGGCGCGCGCCAGCCTTTACGCTGATTGAACTGCTCGTCGTCATTGCCATCATCGCCATTTTATCCGCGATGCTCCTTCCAGCGCTCGCCCGTGCCAAAGCCGCCGCGCAACGCGCCGACTGCATCAGCAACGTGCGACAGCTCGGACTGGGCATGCAGATTTATTGGGACGAAAATGCCGGCAACAGTTTCCGCCTGTCCGACGGCAACACCAATGGCGGCACGCTCTGGTGGTTTGGCTGGCTCGACAATTCCTCGCCCGAAGGCCAGCGCCCGTTTGATTTGTCCACCGGCAAGCTCCATCCCTACCTCGGCGGCAGCGACGCACGCCTTTGCCCGGCCATGCCGACCGCCGCACCGCTCTTGAAATTGAAGGCCACGCAGGTCGTTTGCAGCTACGGCTACAACAGTTCGCTCGCTGCTCCCGCCAGCCAGCCGCCGGTGAAAGTCAGCCGGATCGCGAGTCCCGCCGACACCGTCATTTTTGCCGACGCCGCGCAGGCGAACGATTTTCAAGCGCCCGCCACGCACAGTAATCCGATGCTGGAGGAATGGTGGTATCTCGACGCCGCCACGAGTTTTTCCGGCGCCGGTTACTATGGCCACGGTCATTTTCGCCACGCCCAATGCGCCAATGTCACCTTTGCTGACGGCCATGTGGCGGCGGAAAAAATGGTGGATGGCTCGCTCGACCGGCGTTTGCCGAACCAATTCATCGGCCAGTTGCGTCCGGAAATTTTGACGCTGCAGTAGAAAAAAGCCTCACGCAAAGGCGCAAAGCCGCCAA
Organism: uncultured Verrucomicrobia subdivision 3 bacterium; assembly: GCA_903833055.1. GTDB lineage: Bacteria > Verrucomicrobiota > Verrucomicrobiia > Limisphaerales > UBA11358 > UBA11358. The sequence goes on from CAILDU010000183.1 coordinate 5,368, forward strand.
GGAAAAATTATTCTTCGCGTCTTTGCGTGAGATTTTAGGAACCAATCTGCTTCTGAATCGCGCCGCAGATTTTTTTGGACCACGACGCCAAAGTTTTTTGGTCGCGGCCTTCCACGAGCAATCGCACTTTTGGTTCCGTGCCGGAGTAACGCAGCAGCAAACGTCCGCCTTGCGCGGCCAATTCCTTTTCCGCATCGGCCACCAATTTGTTCACGCCATCCAGTTGCTCGAACGGTTTTTTCTCGCGCACTTTCACGTTCGTCACGAGCTGCGGAAAACGCGTCCAACATTGCGCCAGTTTGGAAAGCGGCGTCTGTTTCGTTTTGAGAATCCGCAAAATTTGCAGCGCGGCTACCAGTCCGTCGCCGGTCGTGCTGAAATCGCGGAAGATCAAATGTCCGCTCTGCTCGCCGCCGAAGTTGAAACCTTCGCGCAACATTTCATCGATCACGTTTTTGTCGCCGACCGCCGTCCGCAACATTTTGCCACCCGCTTTTTTGATAGCCGCTTCCAATCCCGCATTGCTCATCACCGTGCTGACTAAAGTTTTTTTCGCCAACGTTTTTTCCGCGAGCATCTCCAGCGACGCGATGGCCATGATGTCGTCGCCATCAACCAAATTGCCTTTTTCATCGCACAACAAAACGCGGTCGGCGTCGCCGTCGTGCGCGATGCCGATGTGCGCGCCGCACTCGACGACTTTCCGGCACATCGCTTCCGGGTGCATGGAACCACAGTTTCCATTGATGTTTTTGCCGTCCGGCTGATTGTTGAAAACAAAAACTTCCGCGCCGAGTTCGCGCAGAACGCACGGCGAAGATTTGTAAGCCGCGCCGTGGCCGCAGTCCAAAACAATTTTCAAACCTTCGAGCGTCAGCCCTTTTGGAAAACTGGATTTGGCAAATTCAATGTAGCGACCGAGCGCGTCGTCAATGCGGACGGCCTTGCCGATTTGATCGGAACTCGAACGCACTTTTTCAATCGCGCCGGAAAAAACGAGATTTTCAATTTCACCTTCAATCTTGTCGTCGAGCTTGTAGCCGTCCGCGCGGAAAAATTTGATGCCGTTGTCGGTGTAAGGATTGTGCGAGGCGGTGATGACGATGCCCGCGTCCGCGCGCAAACTGCGCGTCGCGTAAGCCACGCCCGGCGTCGGCAGCGGGCCGATAAATAAAACATCCACACCCATCGAAAGGATGCCGGACGAAATAGCGTTCTCCAGCATGTAGCCGGAAAGCCGCGTGTCCTTGCCGATGACAATTTTGTGTTTGCCGCGCCCGCGCGATTGCGTTTCCAGATTTTTGAAAACGTGCGCCGCCGCGCGTCCAAGTTTCAACGCCGTTTCTGCCGTGACGGGTTCGACATTCGCCGTGCCGCGAACGCCATCCGTGCCGAAGATTTTTTTGTGCGCGCTCATGAAAATTTTCTGCTCATCAAATTATTTTGGCGGTGGCGGAATCACGCCGATGGCATCGGGCTTGATGCTAACGACCGTCACGCCCGCCGGCACGGAAACGGCCACGCGCTGTTTCTGCGTGTTGAGATTGCTCGCGCCGGTCAAATCCACCGTGGCGCGAATCTGATTCGCCTGCAATTTGCCGATGACTTCCGGTGGCCCGCTGACGGTGATGGCGACAGTAGTTTGCAGCAGCCGGAAATCGCGCACATCGGCAGCAGCGGCGACGATAATTACTGGCAGACTGCCGTAAGTGAGCGTGTTGACGCCGGAATTTTCCACCGGCAACGCCGAGGCGAGCAAAATTTTATGAACGGTCAGCCAGATGGCGATAGCGAGCAGCACGGAAAAAATTTTCCAGCCGATGTCCTCGACGAGCCAGTCGCGTAATGCGGAAAAAAATTTCATTTGCCGTTGGGTTTTGGCGCCGGACGCGGTTCGTGGCGGGTGACGACCGCCGGGCCGGTGGGTTTATTTTTTTCGATGAGCCAGACGCGCAGCCAGCGGATGATGTTATTCGTGCGCGCCGGACGCAGGACGATGGAAACGAGAAACGCGCGCAGTTCTTCCAGCGTCACGCCGCGCACGAGCTGGCCTTTGTAGGCGTGCGAAATCATGCCGGTCTCCTCGGACACGACGACGATGACGGCGTCCGTCTCTTCGCTCAAACCAATCGCCGCGCGATGACGCGTGCCGAGCGACTTGTTCAAATCGCCGCGCTGCGTCAGCGGAAAAATACACGCGGCGTAAGCGATGCGATCGCCTTTGATAATCACGCCGCCATCGTGAACGGCGTTGTTCGGAAAAAAAATCGTCTCCAACATTTCCGGCGTCGCGTCGCAATCAATTTTTATTCCCGACTCGACCGCCTCTTGAAGTTGGATGGATTGCTCGATGGCGATGAGCGCGCCGATTTTTACGTCCGCGAGACGTTCGACCGTTTGAATAATGACCTCAATGCTTTCGCGCTGTTCGCTCGTGCTGGCGAAGAGCGGAAGATTGCCAAGTTCGGCGAGCATCCGGCGCAATTCCGGTTGGAAAATAACAATCGCGCCTGCTGCGATGAACAGTGACGCGCTGTCGAGCAACCAGCTTAACACTTTCAAATCCAAAATCGTTGTGACCGCTTTCAACGCCAGCAGCACGACGACGAAACCGATGACCACCGGCCAGCCGCGCGTGCCGCGCACGAACTTGAAGGCAAAATAAATCAGCACCGCGAGGATTAAAATCTCCACGGCGGGCTGCCAGCCTTTTTCGAGGTCATTGACCATGCGTTTTCCGGGAATAAAAAATTTCCGCCAGGCGAACCGCCTGCACCGTTTCCGCCACGTCGTGCGTGCGGATGATTTGGGCACCGTCGCCGACCGTCAGAATCGCGCACGCGAGCGACGCGGGCAACCGATTTTCCGTTTCCACGCCCAATAATTTTCCGAGGAACGATTTTCGCGACACGCCGATCAGCAGCGGACGCCGCCAGCGCGCGAAGGTTTTCAGATTCGTGAGCAGCGATAAATTATGTTCCGGCGTTTTACCGAAACCGATGCCAGGATCTAAAATCAACTGCTCCATCGGCAAGCCGACTTCGTTCAGCATCAGGCCGAGCCGTTCGGAAAAAAATCCGCTGACCTCGCGCACGACATCGCGATAGGCCGGCTTTTCCTGCATCGTCGTCGGCGAACCTTGCGCGTGCATCACGATATAACCGGCGTGATTTTCGGAAACAATTTTCCACATCGTAAAATCTTCGATGTGCGTGGCTGCCCCGACATCATTGACGATACTTGCGCCCGCTGCGAGCGCGGCGCGCGCGACGTTGGGCTTGGTCGTATCAATTGAAATGGGAATTTTGACCTGCGCCGAAAGTTTTTCGATGACCGGAATCACGCGGCGCAATTCTTCTTCTTCGCCAACCGGCGTTGCGCCCGGCCGCGTGGATTCGCCGCCGATGTCCAAAATTTCCGCGCCGTCAGCAACGAGTTTCAGCGCGTGTGCGACCGCAGCCTCGGCGTCGAAAAATTTTCCGCCATCGGAAAACGAATCCGGCGTGACGTTCACGATGCCCATGACGAGCGCCGGCCGCGGGAAAACGAATTCAAATTGTCGCGCGCGAAAAATCACCTGCGGCCAACTTAATTTGTAGGAGTCGAGGTGACGAGACTCAAATTAAAAAAGTTAGAGACTCCTTACGTCGTCTCCTACTTCATCAAACTTTCGTGCGGAAATACTTGATCGTGTCTTTCAAACCGTCGGCGAGTTTCACTTGCGGTTCCCACTTCAAAAGTTTTTTCGCCTTGGTGATGTCAGGCTTGCGCTGTTTCGGATCGTCCTGCGGCAGCGGTTTGAAGACGATTTTGCTTTTTGATTTCGTGGCTTTGATGATTTGCTCGGCGAATTCGAGCATGGTCATTTCGACCGGGTTGCCGATGTTCACGGGCAAATCGTAATCGCTCATCATGAGGCGATAAATGCCTTCGATCAAATCGGCGTAGTAACAAAAACTGCGCGTCTGTGTGCCCTTGCCGAAAATCGTGATGGGCTTGTTCGTGAGCGCCTGACTGACGAACGCGGGGACGACGCGGCCGTCATTGATACGCATTCTAGGGCCGTAGGTATTGAAGATTCTGACGATGCGCGTTTCCACTTTGTGTTCGCGGTGATAAGCCATCGTCAGCGCTTCGGCAAAACGTTTGGCTTCGTCGTAGCAGCCGCGCGGGCCGATGGTGCTGACGTTGCCCCAGTATTCTTCGGTCTGCGGATGGACGTGCGGGTCGCCGTAAATTTCGGATGTGGACGCGACGAGAAAACGCGCGCCTTTATTTTTCGCGAGGCCAAGCGCCTTGTGCGTGCCAAGCGAACCGACCTTCATCGTCTGGATCGGAATCTGCAAATAATCAATCGGGCTGGCGGGCGAGGCGAAGTGCCAGACGTAATCTACCGCGCCTTCGAGAAAAATAAATTCGGTGACGTCCTGCTGGATGAACTTGAAATTTTTGTGGCCGCCAAGGTGCGCGATGTTGTCCGCGCTGCCGGTGACAAAATTGTCGAGGCCGATGACTTTGTGGCCGCGCGACAAAAGCAAATCAGTCAGGTGCGAGCCAAGAAATCCGGCGGCGCCGGTGACGACGGAGGTGGGAGATTTTTTTTTCATCAGCGGTAAATATAAATTATTTTTACTTTGCGCCCGTGCCGCGCAAGACGGCAGGCAGTGTGAGCAGAAGAATTTTTAAGTCGAGCCAGATAGACCAGTTGTCAATGTATTCGAGGTCGAGGCGCACCCATTCTTTGAAGTCGGAAATTTTATTGCGCCCTTTGATTTGCCAGAGACAGGTGAGGCCGGGCTTGACGCTCAAACGGCGGCGATGCGCGAGGTCGCTGAAACGGCGGACTTCATCCACGGGCAACGGGCGCGGGCCGACGAGGCTCATATCGCCGCGCAGGACATTGAAGAGTTGCGGCAGTTCGTCGAGGCTGTATTTGCGGAGCCATTTGCCGAAGCGCGTGATGCGCGGGTCGTTGGTGACTTTGAAAACGGGGCCGGACATCTCGTTCATCGCGGCGAGTTCGTGCTGCAACTGCTCGGCATTCGTGAACATGGTGCGGAACTTGAGAATTTCAAACGGCGCACCGTTGAGGCCGGAACGTTGCTGACGAAAAAACGCGGGGCCGGGTGAAGTGAATTTCACCAGCACAGCGATAATGAGCATCAGCGGCGAGGTGAAAATGATTAACGCCAGCGCGCCAAAAAAATCGAGCAGCAGTTTGGTGATGACCTGCCACGAGGTTTCCGGCGTGGTGCGGAAAACTAAAAGCGGTTTGCCGAACATTTCGTCGAAGCTGGCGCGGGCGATCTGCGTTGCAAAAAAATCGGCAACGAGCCACGCCTCGACGCCTTCGACTTCGCACAGTTGCAGGACGCTTTCGACGCGATCGAGTTGCGCGTGGCGCGCGGTGACGAAAACGCCGCTGACGGAATGTTCGTGGAGCAGGTCAATGAGTTCCTGCGTGGGCGCGCCGGACAGGTTAAATTCCGCCACGACCTCGACGCCTTCGCCGGAGTGCGCGTGAATTTCGCGACGGAGTTTGGCGGTTTCCGCCGGAATACCGGCGAGGATAATGCGGCGATGAAATTGTGATTTGGCGAGGCGGCTGCGGAGGGCGACCACCATAATTTCTTCCTTAAGCCAGACGAGTGCGAAGCTGATGAAGCCGAACAAAACCATGACGCCGCGCGGGGCGAATTCAGATTTTTTGAACACGAACACGAGCAGCACCAAGCCGATGGTCACGATGAAACAGGCTTTGAGCAGCGGCCAGAAAATCATCGGTCGTCGGCTGATGACGGGACGATTGTAAAAGCCTTGCGATTCGAGCACGAGCGGCGCGGCGGGCACGAGCGCAAAGAAAATCCACACCATGTTTTCAAAGGCTTCGAGCGGGATGGGGTCAAGCCCGAGGGCGTCGGAAAAAAACGGCGTGGCGCGCAGGACATACGCGAGCCAAAAACTCATGGCGAACAAACTCGCGTCGGCGAGTTGTTGCACTTGGGTGCGGATGAGTCGGTCGCGTTGCAGCATTACAAACAGTCTCTAGGGTTGCGTCAACATAGCGAGGAGCGAAACGAATTCAATTCATTTTGCAAGCGCAGGCGGCAGTTGAAATTCCGGCACGGACGCGGCGATGAGCGATTTCATCCGCGCAAACGTGGCATCTTCCTGACCCGGCAGACAGACGGTGAAATAGGAAACGTAAGCCCAGCGTTGCAACACGCCGTGCGCGAGTTGGTGGAACAACATGGATTTGAGCATCGCCGGAAAACTGTCGGTAGTCTGGTGTTCCGTGACGAACCAGAAAACGTAAATGCCGCTGACGCTTTGCTGGCTGCCGTCGGGCGCGGAATAATTTCGGCTGACGATCCAGCGCATCACCGGCAGTTCATACGGCGTCGCACCGGCGATGGCTAATTTCACTTCGGTCTGGTCGCGCACCTGCCAGCCTTGGCCGGGCAGACAATAATTTGGTCGGTGAATGCTCGTGCGATCCGCGCCCATCAAAACGACATTGCCAATCGCCCACGCGCCGTCGGGGGCGAAATAATGTCGCTGGGCAAAGCTCGTGTCCTTTGGCAAAAAATCCAGCACGACCTGCGCCTCGGGCATATTCGTGGAGGTAAAATCCAGCACGCGTTCCGGCAAGGCGATTTGTAGTGTCACGCTGCCCGGCACCGGCACCGACCGAATGCCCGGCGCGCCGAGCCGTTGATGCGCTTTCAAAAACATCACCGCGCCCGCCGTGCCAGCGATTAGCGTCAGCGCAACGGCGAACAAAAAAAACTTTTGGCGCGCAGTGTTCATTTAATTTTCATCCGATTTTTTTGTCAGCCAGCGACCCGCGAGCAACAGTCCGCCGATGGCGGGAACATACGGAATCAAACTGAAGAAACTATTTTCGTGCACATAATTGCCGGTGGATTGGCCGCCGATTTCCGCTGCAAAAATTACCAGCATCAATCGCGTAAAATTACCCAGCACCGACAGCGGCAGTGCCAGCGACATCAAAAATAATCTTTTGCCGGGCGACCGAAACGTGACGAAGCCATAAACGGTCGCGAGTAAAAAAATTGCCACCAGACTGTGCATTCCACTGCACGCCGCGACGACGTCATATTGATAGCTGCCGTCCGGCGCGGATAAAATTGTTCCCTGCCGCACCACATTTATCGTCAGCAGATTCGAGCAAAGCGCGACGAGCCACGTCACGAGCAGGCGCAGCGGCAAGGTGAACACCGTCAGCAACGCCGCCACCGGCACGGAAAAAATAAACAGCCAGAACGGAAAAAAACTTTCTTTCAGCCACGCGCGTCCCCACGCCAATCCCATCAATCCAAAAATTCCCACGAACATCGCTAGCACCGACAGGCGCGGTTGTTGCACGCTGTAACCCAGCAGGTGCAGCGCGCCGCCCGCGAGCAGAAAGAAAATTCCCGGCCACCACAATTGTAGTGGCAAGGCCAGCAAGGTTTTTCGTTTCCACCAGAACAGGCCGAGCACCAGAAACGGAATCAAATTGCCGTAGCCATCGTCCGTTTCCGGACTGGAAAAGGCGTAGCTATTTCGCAGCCAGGCGAACAGCGATGGCGAGTTGACGTAGCCGAGAATGGAATTGCCGAGAAATTGAAATACCAGCAGCCACGCCGCCAGCAGCCCGAAGAAAAATAATTTGTTCGGCAGTCGTTGCCAGCAATCCGCCAAGTCGGCTCGCCAATCCAAGAGCGTTGCTTTGGTTTCAGTTTCGTTCATGTGCGTGTCAGGGCAAACTTCAGACTACAAACTGGCCGGATTTGCTCAAACTAATTCGCAGCGCGCGAAAGGAAAAGTTGGCGGCCTCGCCAAAAAACTTTAATGTCGGGCGCGTGAACTGGAAATTCCTCCGCCCGCTGCCGTGGCTCGACACGCGCGCCCGGTTTGTGCATCGCACGCCGCCCGGCGGCGCGTTGCTGGACATCGGTTCGGCGGATGGCGAAACGCTGGGACATTTTGCCGAGCTGCGACCGGACTTAAAATTATTTGCCACCGATCTCGTCGGCCAACCCGAAAAATATCCGGCCGGCTGCGCGTTTCATCGCGGCGACATCCAGAAAGATTCGTTGCCGTGGGCGAACGGCTCGATGGATGGCATCATCTGTTTGCATCTGGTGGAACATCTGACGTCGCTGGATTTTTTCTTTGCCGAAGCCGCGCGACTTTTGAAACCGGGCGGACGCATTTTTATTGAAACGCCGCATTTGAAAACCGTTGTGCTGCCCAGTTTGCCCGGCGCTTGGGCGGGAACTTTCCCGATGAGTTTTTACGACGACATGACTCACACCAAACCCGTTGCCACCGGCGCGTTGGCGCACGCGGCGCGTCACGCTGGCTTCAAAATTATTTCGACCGGCACTTCCCGCAACTGGCTGTTCGCATTGAGCTATCCATTTTTCTTTTTCGCGCCGCCCTCGCGCCAAAAATATACCGCCAAACTTCACTGGCTCGGCTGGTCCGCTTGCTTCATCGCGGAACGCTAAACCATTTTATTCCAGCGGAAATTTTTTCAGGCCGGTCAACTGCGCGAAAAATTTCAACGCGAACAGCGGATTATTTTTGAAATAGCGTTTTGCCAATCGGCGCGGTTCGCAGCACAGACGGTAAAACCATTCCAGTCCGCTGCGCTGCATCCAACGCGGCGCTTGCTTGACGCGACCGCTGTGAAAATCAAATGCCGCGCCGACGCCAATCATCACCGTCACGTCCAACTTTGGCAAAAATTCCGCCATGAATTTTTCCTGTTTGGGCGTGCTCAAACCGACCCAGAAAATGTCCGGCTGCGAAAGTCCGACTTGTTCCCGCAATTTATTTTCCTCGTCCACGTTGAGCGCGCGGAACGGCGGCGTGAACGTGCCAACGACTTTCAGTTTCGGAAATTTGAGTTTTAATTTTTGCGCCAGCAGTTCCGCCACGCCGTCCGCGCCGCCGTAAAAAAAATGTTTGCAGCCGGAGTTTTCGCTCCACGCGCAAAGGTCTAACATCAAATCCGGCCCGTAAACACGGCGCATTTCGCGTTGCCCATTTAATTTCCCCGCCCAGACCATCGGCATGCCGTCGGGCGTGCAGAGAAAAGATTCGTTAAGAATTTTTTTGAAGCTGGCGTCGTCCTGTGCCTCCATCACGCCATGGACGCCGGTGACGCAGATATAACCTTTGCGCCGTTCGCGCACGGCGTCGGCGATAGCGGCCAGCGCGGTTTTCAAATTCAGCACGCTAATGCCGACGCCAAGAACATTGACACGGTTAGTCATTTACGATTTACGATTTCGGATTTACGATTTCAAAATTCATGCGGCGCGCCCATCGTAAATCGTAAATCATAAATCATAAATGAAATTATTGGTTTTCGCCCACACGCCGCCGCCGCACCACGGCCAGAGCTACATGGTGCAGCTCATGCTCGCGGGTTTCGGTGGCGACGCGCGCGAAAAAAAATCCGGCGCGGCGAATCCGTATGGCATCGAGTGTTACCACGTCAACGCGCGTTTCTCGCGCAGCCTTTCGGACGTCGGCGAATTTCAGGGCGGAAAAATTTTGCTCATCCTTTGGTTTTGTCTGCAAGCCATCTGGCTGCGGTTTCGTTACGGCGTGAACAATTTTTATTACGTGCCCGCGCCGGGCAAACGCGTCGCGCTCTACCGCGACTGGTTGGTGATGTTTCTGTGTCGGCCGTTTTTCAAAAATGTGATTTTGCACTGGCACGCGGCGGGTCTTGGCAAATGGCTGGAAACGGAAACGATCGTCACTTATCGCGCCGCGACTTATCGTTTATTTAAGCCGGTGGATTTGAGTCTGGTGCTGTCGCGCTACAATTTTGCCGACGCGGAAAAACTGCTGTCGCACCGCGTCAGCATTGTGCACAACGGCATTCCC
>CAILDU010000184.1 GCA_903833055.1 uncultured Verrucomicrobia subdivision 3 bacterium
AAATTTCCGCAATCGCCGCCGCGCAATCGCCATCAAAAGTTTTATTCACCGCAATGATGCCGCCAAACGGCGCTTGTTTGTCCGGCGCAAAAGCCTTGTCCCACGCCTCGCGCAAATTCGCGCACTGCCCGACGCCGCACGGATTCGTGTGCTTCAAAATCGCCAGCGTCGGAATCTCGTTTTTGAATTCCGCGATGAGCGCGGCGGCGGCGGTGAGATCCAAAATGTTGTTGTAAGAAAGTTCCTTGCCGTGAAGCTGCTTGAAAAAGTCATGGAACTTGCCGTAGAGCGCGGCGGTCTGATGCGGATTTTCGCCGTAACGCAACGGCTGCGCCAGCGGCGCGGAAATGGTCAACACTTGTGGCAAAGAATTTTTGTCAGCGGAAAATTCTTTTTGCAAATGCGCCGCAATCGCCGCGTCATAAGCCGCCGTGCGCGCATAAACTTTCGCACACAATTTCCGGCGCAGTTCTAAAGTCGTGTTGCCGCTTTCGGAAATCTGTTTCGCCACTTCCGCGTAGTCAAACGGATCAACTACGACGGTCACGCTGTCGTGATTTTTCGCCGCGCTGCGGAGCATCGAAGGCCCGCCGATGTCAATGTTTTCAATGGCGTCGTGCAGTTTCACATCCGGCTTGGCAACCGTCGCCTCGAACGGATAAAGATTCACGACAACCAAATCAATCGGCTTGATAGAGTGTGCTTTCACCGCCGCTTCGTGCGTAGCGTTACCGCGAATGTAGAGCAGTCCGCCGTGCACCAGCGGGTGTAACGTCTTCACGCGACCATCGAGCATTTCGGGAAAGCCCGTGTGTTCGCTGATGTCCTTCACGGCGAGTCCGGCTTCGCGCAGCGCCTTGGCCGTGCCGCCGGTAGAAATAAGTTCCACGCCTTGTGCGGCGAGGATTTGAGCGAAGGGAACGAGTCCGGTTTTATCGGAAACAGAGAGTAACGCGCGTTGAATTTTCACGCGCCTAAAAATCTACGAAAGTGACTGCCGCCGCAATCGGCAAATTACATTTACCGGAATAATTTTATTTCGCCGAGGCGAGTTCCGCGCCGATGGAACGTTCGAGTCGCGCGCGCGCAGCGGCGTAATCATGCAACGCCTGCACCTGCGTCGTGCGCGCCTGCGTGAGCGAAGTCTCGGCGTCCAGCACATCGAGTTGCGTGCCCGTGCCGGCGTCGAAGCGCGCATTCGCCTCGCGCAAAGCTTCTTCGGCCTGTTCCTGCACTTTGGTTTGCGAGTCGAGCACTTCCTTCGCTTCGAGAAAATCTGAATATGCCGTCCGCACGCCCAATTCAATTTGGCGCGAACGGTCTTCGAGTTCGGTCTGGGATTTTTTGTAAAGCGCCTTGGCCTGTTTCACTTTACCGATGGTGAGCGCGCCGTCAAAAATGGCCCAATTCATTTCCACTCCGGCGTTCCAGCCGTGAATGTCATGATCCATGTCAATAGGCGGGGAAAATTTTGCATTAAACCAGTCGTAACCGGCAAAAGCCTGAATGGTCGGCTGATAACCGGACTTGGCGCTGACAACATTCAACTTTTGCAAAACAACTTGTTGGCGCAAATCCTTCAATTCTGTGCGGCGTTCAAGCGCCTGTTGAATGGCGTCCGGCAAAGTCATATTCCAATCCGCCACGTCAAAATTATCCGTGAGGTTCAACGGAATATTCTCCATCACATCGCGCGGCAGATTGTAGCCGAGCAGATTGGCCAAAACATTTTTGCTGATGCGATACTGGCTGTTCGCGTGAAATAAATTCGGCTTGGCGTTGGCCACTGCGACTTCGGCGCGCAGCACGTTGAAATGCGGCACCGTGCCCGCGTCATAACGGCGTTGCTGGTCGTCCAATTCTTTTTGCAGCAGCTTCACCGAAGCTTCGTTGACGGTGATTTGCTGCGCAGCGAGTAACACGTCGTAATACGCCAACCGCACCGCCAGCAACGTATCCGCAACCTGCGTCTGGTATTGCGCGATGGCCTGCTTTTTCGTGGCGCTGGCGGCCTGAACGGCGGCCATCAGTTTTCCACCCTCGTAAATGCCTTGAACAAGCTGGATGCCTGAATTCCAATTTTTATTCGGTTGCGAAGTTGCCGCAAAATTTTCAATCGCATTCGGGTCGGTATATTTGTATTGCCCAGCCGCGTTTAACTGCGGCAATGCCACCGCGCGCGTCTGGATCACCACGCCTTGCGAAGCCTTGAGGTCGCTTTGCGCCTTTAGAATCAAGGCATTTTGCACGAGTGCGATATTGATGCAATCCGCCTGCGACAACGGCCGCGACAGCCACGCGGGCGCATTGGTTTCCTCGGCAGAAACGGTAAAAGCAAGCACCGCCAGCAGCGAAAGCAACGTCAGTTTTTTCATACAGCGGCAGCATCCTACCATTCGGTAGGTTAAAAGTCGAATGAATCGTTTCGCTCGTAAAATTTCCCGTTCGTGCTAACGTCAATCCGGCGTCCGCATGAAACATTTCTTGAATATAATCTGGCTCGCAATCGTCGCCGCGCTGATTGGCGGCTGCGCGAAAAACTCGTCCGATGAGTTTCAAGGCTACATCGAGGGCGAATATGTTTATATCGCCTCGCCGCTTGGCGGCGCGCTTAACAATCTCGCCGTCGCGCGCGGCAAACAAATTAAAAAAAGTCAACTCCTGTTTGAATTGGAACGCCAATCCGAAGCTGCCGCGCTCACCGTGGCTGAAAAAAATCTCGCGCAAGCCAACGCCAGTCTCACGCTGTCCACCGCCACTTTTCAACGCCGAAAGGAACTGCGCGCCTCGCCGTCCGGCGTCATTTCCGCGCAAGATTTGGATCAGGCGCAGGCGCAACTGGACGCCGATACCGCGCAAGTCGCCGCGCAACAAGCCGCGCTCGACAAAGCGAAATGGTCGTTCGATCAGAAACAGCAATTCGCGCCCGCTGACGCCATTGTTCACGACACCCTTTATCGGCAAGGCGAATTCGTTGCGGCGGGAAATCCTGTAGTCGCATTATTGCCACCGGAAAACTTGAAAGTCCGCTTCTTCGTGCCGCAGGAAAAATTACCGCAAATAAAAATTGGCCAATCTGTTTCCATTCAGTGCGACGGCGCGCCGCGCAAAATTGATGCAACCATCAATTATATTTCCACGCAGGCCGAATACACGCCGCCGGTGATTTACAGCCGCGAGACCCGCGCGAATCTCGTCTTCATGATCGAGGCGAAAATTTCCTTGGCGGACGCGGCGGACGTGCGTCCCGGCCAGCCGGCAGATGTGCGATTGAATTAAAATGACCGCGCGCCAAACACTCCAACTCCTGCGCGACCACGAATCGCGCAACATTCTTTTTGTCGAACCGGACGGCTCGTGGCCGATTGTCTGGGAACGCGCCAATGGCGTTCACGTCTGGGATGCGGACGGGAAAAAGTATCTGGATTTGACTGCCGCCTTTGGTGTCGCCGCCGCCGGTCACGCGAATCCAAGTGTCGTCCGCGCCGGACAAAAGCAGATGGCAAAACTGCTGCACGCAATGGGCGACGTGCATCCGCACGCACTCAAAGCGCAGCTTGCGCGTGAATTGAGCCGCGTCACTTTTGAACGCTGGTCAAGTCTGCCGCAACTAAAAACTAAAAATTCAAAATTAAAAACTGGAAAAGTTATCTTTTCCAATTCCGGTTTTGAGGCCGTGGAATCAGCTTTAAAGACGGCCATGCTTGCGACGAAGAAAAATGGCGTCATCGCGTTTGAAGGCGGTTATCACGGTCTTGGCTATGGCGCGCTCAACGCCACCCACCGCGAACATTTCAGCAAACCATTCCGCTCGCAACTGCGCGCGTTCGGCCACTTCGCGAAATTTCCCGCCGCGAAATCCGATTTGAAATCGCTGGAATTGTCGCTTCGCAAAATTTTCCAGCTCGAAAAGATTGGCGCGATTCTCGTCGAGCCGGTTCAAGCGCGCGGCGGCATCAACATTCCGCCGTCGCAATTTTTGCCGCTGCTCCGAAAACTGTGCGATGAACACGGCGCGCTTTTAATTCTCGATGAAATTTACACCGGCTTTGGCCGCACCGGAAAATGGTTCGCGTGCGAACACAGCGGCGTGATTCCCGATTTGATTTGTCTCGGCAAAGCGCTGACCGGCGGCTTTCCGCTTTCGGCGTGTGTTGGCTGCGCCGACTTGATGGACGCCGCGTGGCCGGCCTCGACCGGCGAGGCGATTCACACCAGCACGTTCCTCGGCCATCCGGTTGGCTGCGCGATGGCGCTCGCACAAATCGCAGAAATTAAAAAACTGAAATTGCCCGAACGCTCGGCTGAACTTGGAAAATTTCTGCTGGCCGAACTGGCTTCAATTAAAAATTTAAAACTTAAAACTAAAACCGCCGCGCGCGGCAGCGGCCTGATGATGGGCTTGGAATTGACTTTGCCAGATGGCAAACCCGCAACCGAAGCGGCTTTGACTGCGATTAAAAAACTTTTGCATCGCGGCTACATTTTTTTACCGGAAGGCGAACACGCCAACGTCATCAGCTTCACGCCGCCGCTGACCATTTCCAAAGCGCAACTGATCAAAGCTGTGGCCGAATTGAAAAAAGTTTTAACCACGGACTAACACAGATGAAACACAGATTCTTTGACACGGATTGCACAGATTTTCACGGATACTTTTGTTTTTAATCTGTGTTAATCCGTGGAATCCGTGTCTATCCCCCCAATGAAACTCACTGAAATGCGCGAGCTGCTGGCGAAGCGCGACATCCAGCTCACGAAATCGCTCGGCCAGAATTTTTTGCACGACGCGAACCAGTTGGAACGCATCGCCGCTGCGGCTGAACTGACCGCGACGGACAAAGTTTTGGAGATCGGGCCGGGGCTTGGCCCGCTGACGGAATTGCTTTTGAAGAAGGCCGGGCAGGTTCTCGCCGTGGAATTGGACGGACGGCTCGTGGATTTTTTGCAGGAGCGCTACACCGCGCAACTGGCCGACGAGACCGGCCCGCAACTGGAATTACACCACGACGACGCGCTAAAATTTTTGCAGCGCGAGCCGCGCGACTGGCGTGATTGGAAGCTCGTCGCGAACCTGCCTTACTCCGTCGCCTCGCCGATTTTGGTGGAGCTCGCCGCTGGCAGTCGCGCGCCGAAAATGATTGTCGTCACGCTCCAGCTTGAAGTCGCGCAGCGGCTCATGGCGCCGACGGACGATGACCATTACGGCATTCTGACCTTGCTCGTGCAGCTCGATTTCCAGCCGCGCGGCTGGTTCAAGATTCCGCCGGGCTGCTTTTTTCCGTCGCCGGACGTCGACTCCGCCTGCGTTTGTCTTGTGCGCCGCGCGACGCCGTTGCTCACGGAGGAACAGCGCGAACCGTTCCGGCGCATCGTGAAGAAGGCATTTTCGCAGCGCCGGAAAATGATGCTGAAATTGTTGAAGCAAGATTGGCCGAAAGAAAAACTGGAAGCCGCGTTTGCGGAACTGCAAATCTCACCGATGGAACGCGCGGAGAAATTGAGCCTGGAACAATTCGTCGCGCTGACGGAAAAACTTTGTTGAACTTAAAAGCCCACATCCGCTTGAGACTTTCTCTTTTCCGATAGCTGTCTCAACAATTCTTTATCGACTACAATAACGAAGCCGCAGCTGTTTTCTTTGACAACCATGTAATTAATATACCTGTTTGCATCAAAAAACTGCCAAGTGTAATCACATAAAGATTTTTCATCGGGAGAACTTTCGTCTTCCTTGCCGTATTTTGCTACAAGCTTTTGATAAATAGTTTCGTAACCACCAAATTTGCTTAATGTTTCGGCCGTGTAAAAAATTGAAATTTTGTATGTCTTCCCATTAAAAATGTAAAATCTGACTGCATCCACTTTTTTGGTGCTAAATGTTCGCCAAACAGCCAAGCCCACTTTTGCGTCACTGTCTTCTTTCATGAATTCAATATCAGGATATTTGGCCTTTATTTCAGAATAAGTTGCTCCCAATCCAATGCCTTCAACCACAAATTCTTTGACAGCCTTATTTTGTTCTTCTGTGTGACCATCATCTCCAAATGCATTTAAGCCAAAACTAACGAAGAAAGACAAAAGGCTGAAAACAAGCAGATGTTTAATTTTCATAGTCTTGATTGATCCCATTTTTTGAAACTTGTCAAGGTTTTTTCCACAGCGACTCCGCAATCTGGATGAACACCTTGCCCGCCGCATGGTTCGGCGTGGAAACCACAATCGGCATTCCCCGGTCGCCGCCTTCGCGGATTTCGGTGAAGAGCGGCACTTCGCCGAGGAACGGCACGTTCTGGCGTGCGGCCTCTTCCTGGCCGCCGCCGTGGCCGAAAATTTCCACGCGCTCGCCGTTCGGCGTGGTGAAGTAGCTCATGTTTTCCACGATGCCAAGAATCGGCACGTTCACCTTGCGGAACATCGCGATGCCTTTGCGCACGACGCCGAGCGACGCCTCCTGCGGCGTGCTGATGATGACGCCGCCGTCGAGCGGCACGGTCTGGCAGAGCGAAAGTTGCGCGTCGCCCGTGCCTGGCGGCAAATCCACGAGCAAAAAATCCAGTTCGCCCCACTCGACGGCGAGGAGAAATTGTTGGATGGTTTTCGTGATCATCGGCCCGCGCCAGATCACCGGCTGGTCGTCCGTGACGAGCAGCCCGATGCTCATCACTTTCACGCCGTGATTGGACGGCGGCACGAGGCGCTCGGCGGCGTTGACGGTCGGTTTTTCGTGAACACCCATCATCAGCGGAATGCTCGGCCCGTAAATGTCGCAATCCAGCAAACCGACTTTCGCGCCGACGTGCGTGAGCGCGCACGCGAGATTCACAGAGCAAGTGGATTTGCCCACGCCGCCTTTGCCGCTGGCGACAGCGATGATGCGCTTGACGCCGGAAACTTTATTCTGATTCGCAAACGGACTCGCGGGCGCGGAACCGGCGGCGGGCTGGCGCACTTCAACATAAATTTGCTTCACGCCGGGCAACGCGGCGATGGCGCGCTCGCTCTCGATTTTGATTTGCGCCGCAGCTTCGGGATTTGGTGAGGTCAATTGCATCGTGACGCTCACCGCGCCGTTCGCAGCGGAAATTTCTTTGACGAGGCCGAATGAGATAATGTCGCGCGAATAGCCGGGATACTTGACGGATTTCAGCGCGTTTTGAATTTCTTCCTGTGATAACATGGCGGACAGGTTGCCAGC
>CAILDU010000185.1 GCA_903833055.1 uncultured Verrucomicrobia subdivision 3 bacterium
CTGGCGGGCGCGGCGGATGACCCGCGCTATTTCCAGATCAGCCTGCCGGTGCAGCCGGGCAATTCGGGCGGGGCATTGGTAGATGCGCGCGGGAACGTGGTGGGCATCGTGGCGGCCAAGCTGGATGCGTCGGCGGCGCTGGCGGCCACCGGGTCGCTGCCGGAGAATGTGAATTACGCGGTGAAGAGTAGTTTGCTTCTGAGTTTCCTAGAGTCGGTGCCGGAAGTTTCCGCCAAGCTGAAAGACCCGAACACGAAGGACGAAGCGTTTGAGGATGTGGTCAAGTCGGCGCAGGATGCTGCTGTATTGGTTTTGGTTTATTGATTCTCAGCCGCACTTGAAACCTTTCACCTTCAACCTGAAACTAAATCCGTGAGCCGGCCTTACGAAGAAATCCTCGACGGCGCGACGCTGCCGCGTTCCGCGCCCGGCGACCGTCACGAACAAATCTGCCGCCGCCTGCACCGCGAACTCGCCGTCAGCGTCAACGGCCTCGCCACCACGCAACTGCTCCCGCCGCGCGCGCAGGTCCAGATTTCCCGCACCTCGACGCTTTGCCCCGACCTCGCGCTCGTGACCGCCGCCAGCGGCAAACTCTTTCTCGCCATCGAAATCGTCAGCCGCGACGATCATCACGCCGACACGGTGGTGAAAAAAGAATTCTACGAAAAAATCCGCGTGCCGCGATTGTGGATGGTTGACCCGCGTTACGACAACGTGGAAATCTATCACAGCTTTGAATTCGGCCTGAAACTGCACGGCATTCTCGCCGGACGCGAAACGCTGGCGGAAAAATTGATCCCGCAATTTCAAATCACCGTGGCGGACTTGTTTGCCGCTTGAAAACTATTCGTTGAACAAAACCAACATCGCGCTTGTCTGAATCTCCGTAGCCAACAAACCAAACATAAAAAACATCCGCCTTATGAAACAATTGAAATTCACCCTAGCCCTCATCGCCGGACTCGCGTTCGCGGGTGCGGCATTCACCGCCTTGGCTGACGACGCCAAGACCGTCACCATCACCGGCAACATGGTTTGCGGCAAGTGCACGATGCACGAAACCAAGAGCTGCCAGAACGTTATCCAGGTCACGACTGACGGCAAGACCGTCAATTATTACCTGACCAAAAATGAAACCAGCGACGCCATGCACGAAGATGTCTGCCACGGCGATACGGAAAAAGTCACCGCCACCGGCACGGTCACGGAAACCGACGGCAAAGAAATCCTGACGGCCACGAAGCTGGAAAAGGCCAAGTAAAATTCCGGTAAAATTGTTCCCCGCTCAACCGCCGTCGGAATTTATTTCTGGCGGCGGTTAAATTTTACACAGTCCGCATACTTCACACCGCTGCCGCCGAAGATGTCCAGCGCGGAGCCGATGGTGAGATCCACTTTCCCCGCCCCCAACTTCGTGACGGCTTCCAAATCGGCGAGCGAATTCGCGCCGCCCGCGTAAGTCATGGGAATCGGCGACCACGCGCCGAGCTTCGCGACCAATTCGCCGTCAATGCCGCGACACAAACCTTCCACATCCACCGCGTGAATCAGAAACTCATCGCAGTAAGTGGAAAACTTCTGCAACGTCTCCGCGTTCACCACGAGTTCCGTGAATTTTTGCCAGCGGTCGGTGACAACAAAGTATTCGGAACCCTGAACCCTGAACCCTGAACTCTGAACTACCTTCCGACAGCTCAAATCCAAAACGAGTTTGTCTTTGCCGATGGCTTGGACAAGCTCGTCCCGCCGCGCCCAATCCACGCGACCTTCGCGGAAGACCCAGCTCGTGACGATGACGTGCGACGCACCGGCATCGAGCCAGCCGCGCGCGTTTTCCGCATTGATGCCGCCGCCGATTTGCAGTCCGCCGGGAAAAGCTTTCAATGCCGCACGCGCCTCGGTTTCATTGCCCGAGCCGAGCATGATGACGTGGCCGCCGCGCAAATCATCGCGCCGGTAAAGCTCGGCAAACCACGCGGCGGACTGCTCGGAGACAAAGTTGGTGCGCGCGCCGGCATCGCTGAGCGTGCCGCCGACGATTTGCTTTACTTTACCTTCATGCAGGTCAATGCACGGACGAAACATGGTGTCAGGCTAGATTCAAGCGGGCGAAGTTCAAAGGCCAAAAAACTTTTTCAAACTCAATTCTGTGGTGGCTCGTCACGTTCGCTGGTCAGATTGCCAGCTTTGTCGTAACAAAATCTTTTTATCGCGGTAATCTCTTTTTTACTTACATCGAGGTAAACGCAGTTTTTGATTTTAACTTCAGAAGCAATCCACTTGGTGATTAAAATAATTTCTCCGCCTGGAGCCACATCAACCATGTCTTCATTCCATTCATCTTCAGGCAAACCTATGTTACGTCCCCAAAGTAAATTGTTGGAAGTATGAAAGGCTACATCCTCTTTTGCACCCATATCGTAGTAATGCAACGTAATTGAATAATCCTTTTCATCCACCGCAAATAAAATGGCGTTAGTATTTGGAATCCGAAGGTAAAACGGTTTTTCACCACGCACATTCTCAAAACGTTTCCCGTCAACTTTGAGCACATGAATGGGATTGCTACACATGCCCATCCAAGAGGTCAGCCAGTTTTTCGTGCCGCCGCTAATCCGGTGCGACCAGTCGTTGGTTTGCGCCCACCCGCTGTTGTGCGCCGCCAGAAAAATAACCATACCAACGAGGAAAGTGGAAAGTCGTTTGCTCATGCGGTTCAAAGTGCCAGCCCGCCAGCATTGCACAATCAAATATCACTCACTGGTAGGGACGCCGCGCTGCGGTGTCCCCGCCCAAAGCGCAGCGGAGGGCGGAACGAACGTGGTAAAGTTTGCGTCCTGACTTACGTTCCGTCGCCTGACGCTTCGCTCGGCGACGGGGACGGCGCAGCGCGCCATCCCTACCCGCAAAAGAACCATACGCTCCAAATTTCACACTAAAAAATTTGACGAATCTTGGGCGTCGGCGAAACTTACCAGCGTTTCGCAGTGAAAAAGTTGTTCCTTAAATTTCACGCGCATCGCCAAGGGCTTTTAGTTCTCGCTTTGCTCGGCGGACTTGTCTTTAACGCCAGCGCAAAAACAAATCTTCCTCTTGCCGGCCAGAAAAACTTCGGCCTCACCAACCGCCCCGCCGTCGGCGCGTTTCTGAATGGCGTGATGCCCGAAGTCGCACCCGGCATTTCCGGCAACTGGTCGGCGGTCGTTGCGTTCACGAATCTGTTTTTCACGAACAGTGTCGGGCTCACGCACGTTCCCGATTCCAATCAACTCTGCGTGTGGGAACGCGAAGGCCGCGTGTGGACGTTTGACAATTCTTCCGGCACGACGCAAAAAAAACTCGTCCTCGATGTCAGCCAACAATGTCAGGGCTGGGACGATTCAGGTCTGCTCGGCATCGCGTTTCATCCCAGCTTCGCGACGAATCATTTCATGTTCGTTTATTATACTTGGGTCAAACCCGGCACGGTCGCCGGTTCGCCCACGTCGCGACCCGTTCCAAATTTGCCCGACACTTATCACGACCGCCTCGAACGTTACACGCTCGATGCAAATGGAATTGCCATTCCTGATTCCGTAAAAATTTTTGTGGATCTCACAAACCAAACCGTCTGGCATCACGGCGGCGGAATGTTTTTTCATCCCACGAACGGTTTTCTTTACTGGACGGACGGCGATAATTCAGTCGGCGACAACGACCAGATAATCAACAAAAGCCTTTATTCAGGCGTGTTTCGTGCAGATGTGGATTGTCGCGGCGGAAACATCAGCCACGCCATTCCGCGCCAGCCGCAAAATGGTTTCACGGCCAATTATTTTATTCCAAACGACAATCCCTTCGTCGGCCAGTCGAACGTGCTGGAGGAATTCTTTTGTCTCGGCTTGCGCAGTCCGCATCGCATGACGATTGATCCGCCGACCGGCAAGATTTTCATCGGCGACGTCGGTGAAAGTTCGCGCGAAGAAATCGACGTCATCAATCCCGGTGCGTCCGCGCTCAACTTTCAGTGGAATCGCTGCGAAGGCAATCTCGGCAAGCTGACCGCGCCTTACCTCGGCATCAGTCGCGGGCCGTTGCTCGATTATCCGCACACCGATGGGCGCGCGGTCATCGGCGGTTACGTTTATCGCGGACAGGAATTCGCGCACGATCTTGGCGGCAAATATATTTTCGGCGACAACGTCATGCGCACCGTCTGGGCGCTCGACGAAACCGCGACGCCGGTAAAAAAAACGCTACTCTGCGTCATGCCGCGCGGCAACGGGCCAAACGCCGGAACGGATTACACCGGACTTTCGTCGTTCGGCACGGATGCTCAGGGCGAACTTTACTTCTGCCAGATGAGCAGCATCGGCGGGCAAATCTACAAACTGCAACGCGGCGGCCCGCCACCACCGGCGCGCGTGTTGCCGAAATTGATTTCCGAAACCGGTTTGTTCGCCGACCTCACGAATTTGGTGCCGGCGAATTACTTGATTCCCTACGCGCCCAACTCGCCGCTGTGGTCTGATGGCGCCATCAAGTCGCGCTGGTTCACGCTGCCCACGAACACCGTCATCAACTTCTCCGCGAATGGCGAATGGACTTTCCCCGCCGGCTCCGTCTTCGTGAAAAACTTCGACTTGCCGGTGGACGATACGAATCCGCAAATCCTCCGTCGCCTCGAGACGCGCATTCTCGTCCGCGATACGAACAACTACGTTTATGGCGCGAGCTACAAATGGCGCGCGGACAATAGCGATGCCGACCTCGTCACCAGCGGCATCACCGAACCGATCGAGATCAAGACCGCCACCGGCGCGCGCACGCAGAACTGGTTTTATCCCGGCCGCCAGGATTGTTTGACGTGCCACACGATTGCTTCCAGCGGCGTGCTCGGCCTCAAGACGCGCCAGCTCAACGGCAACTACACCTATCCGAACGGCGTCACGGCGAACCAACTCCACACGCTCGGTCATCTCGGATTGTTCGACGCCGCGTTCGACGACCGGAAAATCTTCCGCTATCCCAAACTTGTCAACATCACGAACGCCAGCGCCGCCCTCCAGCTCCGCGTCCGCTCGTATCTCGACGCCAATTGCTCCATGTGCCATCGCCCCGGCGGTGCGGGTGCGTTCTTTGATGCGCGCTTCGAGACGCCGCTTGCGAAACAAAATCTCATCAACGGTGCCGTCGCCAATCAACTCGGCATCGCCGGCGCCAAGGTGATTGTTCCCGGCGACACGAATAAATCCATTCTGTTCTATCGCGTCAGTCGCGTGGGCGAAAACCAGATGCCGCCGCTCGGCAAGAATGTTGTGGACGACAAAGCCGTCGCCGTCATCGGCAAATGGATTACCACGCTGCACGCCAATGCGCCGACGTTGCCGCGTGGCTGGACGGATGCGGACATCGGCAATGTCGGCGTGAGCGGCGACGCGAGTTTTCTCAACGGCGGCTACAACCTCCTCGCCTCCGGCAGCGACATCTGGGAGAACGCCGACGCCTTTCATTTTGCCAGCCGCACCCTCGCGGGCAATGGCAGCATCGTGGCGCACGTGGTGTCCGTGCAATACACCGACCCGTGGGCGAAGGCCGGCGTGATGCTGCGCGAGAATGATGCCGCCGGAGCGAAATATGTTTTCCTCGGCGTCACCGGTCAGGGCGGTTCCGTGTTGCAATCCCGCGCCACGACCGATGGCGCGAGCGCGAGCGCCGACGGCCCCGAAGCGAAACTCCCGCACTGGCTCAAGCTCATCCGCAACGGCAATCTCTTCAGCGGCTACGTTTCCGCCGACGGCACGAACTGGATCACCGCCGGCAGCGTGACCAACGTGCTGAACAAAAATCTTTCCATCGGCCTCGCGCTCACCGCGCACAACAACGCCGTGCTGAACTCCACGTTGTTTGACCACGTCGCGATAAAGCCGTGATTCTGTCGTAGCGGCGTCTCGGCAGAGCGCCGTATACTTTGATTTAGTTTGCGGCGCTCCCACGAACCTCCTCGGCGAACAGCTCGATGCCCCAGACGGCGGCGGAGCGGCCGGACGTCCCGGCCATTTGCCGGATC
>CAILDU010000186.1 GCA_903833055.1 uncultured Verrucomicrobia subdivision 3 bacterium
AGGAGACGACGTGAGGAGTCTCTGACTGATTTTTAATTTGAGTCTCGTCACCTCGACTCCTACAAGAATTTAGAAAGGCGCGCACGGATTTCACGGCGTTCTGGCGGCCGATGCCGACGATGAGCGTGGACACGCCGGATTTGCCCGCCGCGATTGGGCGAAACGGCGCGGCTTCTTTTTTCAGGGCGAAGCAGATGAGGGTGGACATAAGCTGAATGCGCCCAGTGTGACAGCCGGACGGTTCCGGTGCAATCCTGTCGCCAATCCTTCTGAGTCTATGGCACTGTATTTGTGCTAATAGGGAAATCACCCAGCTTGAACTGCTTTGAGTCCTCCTCATATCCCGCTCGCCATTTTCCAACAACGAAGTTCCATTTCTGGCCTGCCACCATGTAGTCTGAAAGGTAAACCGTTGGAAATGTTTTAATCGTGGACATAACATTTCCTGACTCAATTACCATGATTCGGGCACGTTCGTATGCGGTAGCGAGATGGGAACGTGCATCTGTTAACTGGCTTTCCGCCTTATCGCGTTCGGATTGCAATTGGTTTATTTGTTTCACTAAAGCCTGTGCTGCCTCGCTTTGCGCTGTCAGGTTTGTTATCTGGCCGTTGAGTGCTGCAATGGTTTGCTCTTTTTCATCCGTTTGTCGTTCCAGTTGGCTCAATTTATTTGTCAGCATCATTACGCTTTGCTGGTCTTGTGCCTTCCATTCATTCAGGGCAGATCTTTTCGCCTCCAACTGGCTAGTGTCCTCCGTTAATCTTTCTTTCTCATCTGTGAGGCGACTATTCTCCGCTTCCAGCAAAGTTTTTTCGTTGCTAATTCGCGTTCTTTGGATGTCAAACCATCCGCTTGACCATGTAAAAATCACGCCAACGATTGCGAGGATAATAGGTGTGACAGCTGCATAAAACCCCGGAGTTTTATGGACAGGATAGCGGATGGCTTGAATTTCAGCCCTGAGTTTTTCACATTCTAATTGTGCTTTTTCCTCTGAAAGATTTACCGTTTCTTCGCTC
This sequence comes from uncultured Verrucomicrobia subdivision 3 bacterium, assembly GCA_903833055.1. GTDB lineage: Bacteria > Verrucomicrobiota > Verrucomicrobiia > Limisphaerales > UBA11358 > UBA11358. The sequence continues at coordinate 1,024 of CAILDU010000186.1, forward strand.
ATAAGTTCCTTTCTGCAAGTTCAAATTAGAAGAGCCACTTGCGAGCGCAAGAAGAATCCCGCGCCTTTCTCAAGGTGTTTCACTTTATCCCCGCCAGCCGTTCCTTCCAGATTTTGTAAAGCTCCACGGTGGCGCGGACGTCGCGCAGACAGTATTCGGCTATCTCGCGGAATTTGCCGGCTTCCATCAAATCTTTTACGTCCATGCCGGTCACGCCCGCGCTCTTGGGCGATTCGATGCCGAAGGCTTTGCAGTAAAAATCCAGATTGAACCTCCGCGCCGCGCCGTCGCGTCCGCTCACGCTGTAAAAAGTGAATTGCTCCGCGAGGTCGCAGTGCGGTTCCACGGCGTAACGGTAGCCGAGCCAGTTCTTCTTGGAGATGGGCACGTTGAGCAGCGCCGAGCGCAGATAAATGAACGGCACGTCAAACCCGCGTCCGTTGAAGGTGACGATGTGGTCGTATTTCTTGGCGACTTCCCAGAATTGCGTGAGGAGTTCGGTCTCGTCGGCGCAGGGAATGAATTTCACGGGCGCATTGTCGTCGTCCACTTCCTCAAAATCGTCGGCGATGAACAGGGATTGGCCGCGCTGCGATTCGGCGTTGAGCATGGCGATGCAGACGACCTGCGAGGTGAACGGCCAGAGCGACATGAAGCGCGTGATCTCCTCGCGCTTGGCTTCCTTGGCGACGGCGTCGCCAATCTTCTCGGTCTCGCGGAAAAGATATTCCTGCTGCGCCTCGTCGAAGTTTTCGAGTGGCTGCGCGGAGGTTTCGATGTCGAAAACGAGAGTTGCCATGCCGGAAGATTAACCGCCAAGACGCCAAGAACGCCAAGCTAAAAAACTGCTGGATTTGTTCCCGAAAAACTTGGCGACCTTGGCGTCTTGGCGGTTCAAACCGCCTCGGCAATCAAATCGTAATCGGTGTGGCCGACAATTTTGACTTTGACGAACTGGCTGACGGGCAACGCGCCTTTCGCGGCACGGATGTAAACGCGACCATCAATGTCCGGCGCATCGGCCTCGCCGCGACCGACGAAGTAATTGCCCTTCATCTGCGCGGTGTGTTGGTCTTTCTCGCGCATCAAGCCGTGTTCCCACGAACTGACATTGGCGCTTTGAAGTTGTTTGGCGTTCGCCTCGCCTTCGATGAGGACTTTTATTTCGCGACCAACGAATGATTCCGAAACGGCAATGGCGACCTTGTGCTGCGCGGCCATGGCGAGTTCGCGGCGCTTTTGTTTCACTTTGTCGGAAAGCTGGCCGGCCATCGCGCCCGCGCGTGTGCCATCTTCTTTGGAATACGCAAACACACCAAGCCGCTCGAATTTCGTGTCGCGAATGAAATCAAGTAGCGCATTGAAACTGGTTTCCGTTTCGCCGGGAAAACCGACGATGAAGGTCGTGCGAATTGCGATGCCGGGAATGCCCGCGCGGATGCGCTTGATGAGGTCCACGATGTATTGCTGCGAGGTTTCGCGGCGCATGCGTTCAAGCATATTTTCGTGGATGTGCTGGAGCGGGATGTCAATGTAGCGCGCTACCTTCTTACAATCGGCAATGGTAGCAATGAGTTCGTCTGTCCAATGCGCGGGATGCGTGTAAAGCAGGCGGATCCAAAAATCGCCCTTGAGCGCATTCAGTTCGCGGAGCAGGGTGCAAATGCTGGTGGCATCGGCGGCCAACGCTTTGGCGGCGGCGGAAAACTTTTCCGGCGAAGAAATCGCGCGTGAATGGTTCGGTCGCAAATCGAGTCCGTAATAAGTCGAGTCCTGCGAAATCAAATTAATTTCCTTCACGCCGTCGGCAATAAGCGCTTTCGCTTCTTTGACGATGTCCGCTTGCGTGCGGCTGCGGTGCGTGCCGCGCATCCGGGGAATGATGCAGAAGCTGCACGGATGATTGCAGCCTTCGGCGATTTTCAGATACGCAAAATGTTTCGGCGTGAGCCGAAAACGCGGCGTCTCAAAATCGGGAATGAAAACGGGGCGTTGCGTGACATCCAGAATCGGAGCAGATGGGAGATGGGAGATGGGAGATGGCTTTGCTCCGACAACGGTTTTCGTTTTTCCAAATTTATCCGTGCTGCGAATGGATTCTTCCTTTTCGTGTTCGGACAAGTCGCGTGATTTTTCCAGTTCGTTCAAAAGGCCAACGACTTTTTGTTTCTGACTTCTGGCTTCTGGCTTCTGGCTTCCGATTTTACCCGCACGGTTTGCAATCGCCTTGCCCACGATGTCGCCGACTTGCGCGACTTGATCAATGCCCATGAACGCGTCCACTTCGGGCATGAGCTTGGGAAGTTCTTCGCGAAACCGTTGCGAGAGACAGCCGGAAACGATGACCGCCTGACCGCGCTGATTCGCATCGCGCAGCTCGACGGATTCGAGAATCGTGTCCACGCTTTCTTCCTGCGCGGAGTCAATGAAGGAACAAGTGTTGACGATGACGGCGTCGGCGCTCGCGGCGTCATTGGTGATTTCCACGCCGCTTTTCATGAGCGATCCGAGCATGATCTCGGCGTCCACGAGATTTTTCGCGCAGCCGAGCGAAATCATGCCGACGCGCACCGGCTTGAAACTGGAATTTTTCTTGGTCACAGAAGAATCAGCTTACGCGAAAGGGCGCGTCCGGTCGAAAATTATTTCACGGCTGCGGCGGCGCAACGCCATTGGTCGCGGGCGCGTTGGTGGAAATAGTTTCCACCGCATTCGTCGTGGCGGTGACGGTTTCGAGCAACGACGAAGGTAAGCCCAGTTTGGTCACGAGTTCAGCGCGGGCGGCGTAAGGTGCGCCGTTTTGCGGGTCGAGCAGTTGCCGCATGACAGCGTTGTTCAAGGTTTGGTAAGGCGGCAATGGGATGCGCTCGTTGCCGCGAAATTTGGAAGTCTTGGCCGTGTAATTTTGATAAACGCGATTGGCGAGGCGCTTGAGATTTTCATAACGGTCGTCCTCGCCAACTGCGAGCGAATAATACGCGCGCGTCAGCAAACCTTGCACGGCGGAGCTGACGCGATCCTGCGAGGTTTCACCGATGTCAATCTGCACCACGGCCACGGCGTATTCATCGAGCGTCAGATTTTTCGGCAATGAATCCGGCTGGTTTTCGATGATGGGCTTGTTGGGGTAGCGGTCGCCAAGATACTTGAACCATTTGGTCGCTTCCGTCATGCGGTTGTTTTCGTAGAGAAAATAAACGGCGTCGCGCAGAAAATTGCGGTGAGCGGTGGCGATGTTATTACTCATGCCCGCGTCGTCATTCATCATCTGCTCGTAAGCGGCATTGACGTTCGCGGTGAGATCAAGGTTCGGGCCGAGCGAATAATTTTTGGTAAACGGATCAATGATGATGCGGCCATGATGAAACGCCTGCAACATGGATTGGTAGATGATGCGACGCAGTTTGATTAGGTCGTCGGCCTTCACCTTGCCGGGATTTTTTGCGGCGACATCGAGACCGCGCGCGCCCCAATAAATCGCGTGGGCTTCCGGCAACCGCCAGTCGAACGGGCCGTATTCATCGTCCACTTGCTTGGCGAACTGCGGAATGATTTTATATTTTTCCAAAAACAACGCCGCATTCGTCCGCGATGTCGCATCGGTTGGATTGAGCAACAAATCAAAGTTCGTTCCATTCGCGCCGAAGAACGGGTGCATTTCCTTCGCCCATTCACTTTTGTAATACATGTTCGCGTCGTCGAGATTCGCGCCCATCTTGTGTTGGAAAAACCAGCCCAGCTCGCGGAAAATGTCCACGCTATTCGGATTGTAACGCAGGCCATCATCGCGCAGGAGATCGATGCCGCGCTCCAGCCAGCGCCACCGGTCGGGAAAATCCTTGAACTTGACCGAGATGTTGTAAGCCATGTTCCAACCCTGAAAAACCCACACCGACGGAAAGGTCGGTTCGAGTTTGGTAATCCAATCCGCGAGCTGCGCGGCCTCAAAAAATTTATCGTCCTGCTGCAAATCATTCGCGCGCATCCAGAGAAAATTGGAAATCAAACCGCGAAAGCCGCCGAGCGCGACCGTTGTAAACGCCAACACCGGCGGGGCGTTTTCCAATACCGCCGCGTGCGTCAGTCCCAGCGTGTCGCGATCGCGGTTCAACGATTTTTGAAACTGTCCCGAACCGAACAGCAGCGCGGCGGTGAGCAAGAGCAGAAGAATTTTTTTAACGCGTGCGTTCATTGGGTGCTCTGCGCGGTGGCTAATTCGCGCCGGTTGAAGAAGATAATTCCCGTCACGGCAAAAACGCCGCCCACCAGTAAGACGACCTGTGCGAACGCCAGACCGAGTTCGGCCCAAGTGATGCTGCGCCCGCTGCTCAACGCCTCGATGGGCGAATAACTTTTCACGAGACTGATGACCGCCAGCACACCTTTGAACGCGGGAATCAAAACGACGTCGGCTACGGAGTGACCGGCTTGACCAGTTTCTTCATTGCCTGCCGCCACGGAACCTGATTCCACCGAGTCCGCCAACATGCCGCTCGACAAAGCAACCAGCAGCATCGCGAGCGAGAAAAATGTTGCCACCGGAAATGACAGAAAACTGGCCGCCATCAAACCGAGCGCCGACAGCAGCGCCATCCAGCAAAAAATAATTCCCAGCCCGCGCGCGAAGTTCATGCCGAAGCCACCGTCGGGATACAAAACTTCCATGCCGTCTTCGAGCGGAAAGAGCAGGGCGGTCGGGTTCGCATTTCGGAACGCAATCGTCAGCACGCCGTTCGCATCGAACAAATCCGGCGGAATGGCAAATTCATGAAACGTGTCCGGCGCGAGGCTCATTGGCTCGCTGCGCCAATATTTTGTTTTCTCCGGCAAACCCACCTGCCACAGCGCGACAAAAGTTCCCGACGGACTTTTCTGAGCCGCATTAAATTTTACCCGCAGTTGCAGCGGTTTGCCCGCGAGATGATTTTTGGCGGAACCCAGATTAATTTTCCAGACGCGTTCGTAACTCGGCGGCACGAGTTGCAACTCCGCTTTCACCTGTTCGCGAATCTGTTTTCTTACTTCCTGCGCGTCCACTTTTTCAATCGGACTGGATTTCAAGCGTTCCTGAAAAACCTGTTCCGTGTCCGTTTCAATCTCCGCCGGATTGACCGGTTCCTTCGCCGAACCGCGGGCGACCAAAATCTGTTCCCGCAAATTTTGTTGTTCTGCGGCTGGTAGTTTTCCTGCGCGCCATTGCAACATTCCATAAACGCATGCGCCGGAAATCACCAGCAGCGCCGCGTTCAGCGTCACGATGCCCAGCCATTTGCCCAACCAGATTTGCCAGCGCGCGATGGGTTTGGTGACGACCATCTGGATTTGACATTCTTCGATGTCGCGCGCCAACGTGCCGCACGCGAGCCACAAAGTTGAAAGTCCGAGCAAACCCGTGATGGCGCTCAACGTGTAGGTCAAAATGATTTGGGTGAAGCCCTGCGCCGTGCCGTCATCTTCAATCACTAGCGGCAAACCGACGACCGCGAGAATTAATAATACCGCGATGACGAGGAACAATTTGAACCGCAGCGCGGCCTTCCACGTCAACCAGGCAATGGCGAAAATTCTTTGCATGAAAACTTCAAATCATTAACCGCAGAGAACGCAAAGGGCGCAAAGAATTGTTTTGGTATTCATGCGGAAAGCCTCTTTGTGTTCTCTGCGTTCTTTGCGGTTAAATTTCATTTCTTGCCGCCCAGCAACGACGAAAGTTTTTCATCCGCCTTGGACAAATCTACCGGCTTCGTTTCCGGCGCGGCTGTTGGCTTGGCCGGTTGCGGCACGGGTTCACTGGTTTTTCCCAAAGCCGCAAGTTTTTTATTGTCCACTTTCGTTGCGGCAAGTTGCGCTGCTGATTTTGTCTCAACGACCGGTTGCGCCGCCTGCGGCAAAGACAATTTTTCCAAGACTTTTTCCGTTGCTGGTTTTGTTTCGACACCACCGCGCAAATACTCGGCCACGCGCGCGCCGGATTGCGCGCCGCTGGTTTCCTTCGCCGCCAACTTGGCCTTGGCGACCACGTCGAGAAAATAACTTTCGAGATTCTGCGTCGGATTATCTACGCGCACTTCGCCGGTGGTGATGTCGTGACGGATGGTCGCTAAAACTTTTTCCAAAGTCTCGCGCGAGAGCACCGGCGTCGTGATGCGCAGGCTGTCTGGTTTTGCGAGCAATTCTTTCAACGTGCCATCCGCTTGGATTTTGCCGCCGTAATAAATCACCACGCGGTCGCAGACGTCTTCCACGTCGGACAGCAAATGGCTGCTCAAGATGACCGTCTTGCCGCGCTTGGCGAGTGCGACAATCAAATCCTTCACCTCGCGACAGCCAATCGGATCGAGACCAGCCGTCGGCTCATCGAGAATGACCAGATCTGGATCGTTGATGAGCGCCTGCGCCAGCCCGATGCGGCGCTGCATGCCTTTGGAAAATTCGCCGACGGCGCGCGTCTGCGTCTTGCCGAGGCCGACCATATCCAGCAATTGCTCCGCGCGATTATCGCGGTCTGCTTTGTTCAAATGAAACAGGTTGCCAAAAAAATCCAGCGTCTCGCGCGAGTTGAGATAGCGATACAAATAAGATTCCTCCGGCAGATAACCAATACGCGCTTTCGTCTGCACGTGACGCGGCGAATGGCCGAAGACTTCGATGTGTCCCTTCGTCGGATTCAGCAAACCGAGCAGCAATTTGATGGTCGTGGATTTGCCGGAACCGTTTGGCCCGAGCAGCCCGAAGATTTCACCTTTGCGGACTTCAAAATCTACGCCGTCCACCGCGCGCGCTTTCGGGCGGTTCCAAAAATCTTTGAATACTTTCGTCAGCCCGCGCACGGAGACGACGACTTCACCATTGGATGTTTGAGCGGCGGACATAATTTCTATTTTGAAAAACTACGCCAGTTTCGGCGTCAACTCGCCAACCGGCTTGGAATGTGAACCGTGGTCGTGTTTGTCGGCGATGGGTTCGGGATTAAAATGTTCCAGTTCCTCACCTTTGCGGACGAGGCGCGCGCTGTTGAAAATCACAATCAACGTGCCGAGGACGTGCAGAATGGCGGCGGCAATCGGGCCGATGTAGCCAAACGAAGTCGCGCTCAAACCGACGATGATGAACACGACACCGAACGCAAAATTCTGGTTGATGACCGCGCGCGTGCTGCGCGAAAGTTTTACCAAAAATGGCAGACGGCGGAGATCATTGTTCATCAGCGCAATCGTCGCGCTGTGGATGGCGACTTCGCTACCGGCGGCACCCATTGCGATGCTGATGTCACCGGCGGCGAGCGCGGGCGCATCGTTCACGCCATCACCGACGACGGCGACTTTATAGCCTTTCGCTTTCATCGCGCGGACGAAATCCACTTTGTTTTGCGGCAGGCAATCACCTTGCGCTTCTTCACAGCCGATTTCGGCGGCGACGCGCGTGGCGACGACGTGACGGTCGCCGCTCACCATCGCGATGCGGCGGACGCCCGCAGCTTTCAAGTCGGCCAACGCTTCTTTCGATTCCGCGCGCGTCTGATCTTGCATTCCAACCCAGCCGACGCAAACGCCATTGCGCGCGACAAAAATCAAACTCCAGCCTTCCGTCTCGCCGACATCCACGGATTTTTCAAAGCTCGCGTCAATGCCGTTGTCCTTGAGCCATTGCGCGCGGCCAACGAGAATTTTTGCGCCGTTGATTTCCGCCTTCACGCCGCGACCGGCGGTTTCGGAAAAATCTTTCGGCTCGGCCAAGGGAACTCCCGCTTCACTTGCGAGCGTTGCGAGGGCTTTGGCGGTCGGATGGTTGCTATATTTTTCGGCGGACGCGGCGAGCAGCAAAAGTTCCGCCGGTTTCGTGTCGCCAATCGGCGCGAGACGGCTGACGGCAAGCTGGCCGGTCGTGAGCGTGCCCGTTTTGTCGAAGACGAAGGCATTGATCTTCGCAGCGAGTTCGATGTCGGCGACGTTCTTGATCAAAATTCCCAAACGTGCGGCGGCGGAAAGCGCGGCAACCATCGCGGTCGGCGTCGCGAGAATGAACGCGCACGGACACGAGACGACGAACACGGCGATGACGCGCGTCAAATCATGCGTGAACGCCCAGACCAGCGCACCGATGACCAGCACGAGCGGCGTGTAAAAGCCCATGTATTGATCTACGATTTTCTGGATGGGCAACTTGGTTTTTTCCGCCGCGATAATCAATTCGCGCACGCGGCCGAGCGTCGTGTCCGTTCCGGCGCGGCTGACTTTGATTTCCAGAACGCCGGTGAGATTTTGCGTGCCGGCAAAAACTTCGTCGCCGGCATTTTTTTCGGCAGGCAGAGATTCGCCAGTGATGGTCGCCTGATTGAACGAGCCTTCGCCTTTCAAAATGACACCATCCGCTGCCACGTTGTCGCCGGGACGAATGCGAATTACATCGCCAACTTTAAGTTCGCTGGCCGCAACTTCTTCTTCATTGCCATCTTTCAAAATGCGCCGCGCTTTCGTCGGCGTGAGTTTTATCAAAGATTCGATGGAGTCGCGCGCGCCTTGCGCGGTGCGGGTCTCGATGATTTCGCCGGTGAGCATGAAGAAGGCGACGATGCCGGCGGTTTCGTAATTGCCGGACGCGAACGCGGCGAGCACGGCGATGGCGACGAGTTCGTTGATGCTCAGGTTGCCGCGCCGCAAATCCTTGACGGCGGTGACGATGATGGGGTAGCCGAGGATGATGGAGCCGATCATGGCACTGGCGCTGGCGAGCGTGCTGCCGGCGTCGAACAGCCAGTCCACGATGAAGGCGTTGAGGACGAAGACGAC
>CAILDU010000187.1 GCA_903833055.1 uncultured Verrucomicrobia subdivision 3 bacterium
CCGCACTATTTCAGCTACACCGAGCCGAGCTACGAGATTGATTTCACCAACGCGCTCGTCAAGAAGATGGGCAAAGACTGGCTGGAGATCGCCGGCTGCGGCATGGTGCATCCGCAAGTGTTCGAGACCGTCGGCTACGATCCCGAAGTGTGGACCGGCTGGGCGTTTGGATTTGGCATCGAACGCATCGCCATGCTCCGCTACGGCATCAACGACATCCGCCTCTTCTACGAAAACGACGTGCGGTTCTTGAAACAGTTTTAAAATTATGTGGTTCAGCCAGAGAAAGGGTTATAAATCCGTCAAAAGCATCGTTCAACTTGAACAGATGGATGACGAATTGCGTAATGCTCTCTGGAATTCACTTTGTGAAGGTCTGTTTAATTTAGAAGGGTTTTTTACACCTAATTATAACAGTCCCAATCGAGTTGAATTACTTGCCCCCAAATTTACAGATGAATGGTGGACGCGGTTTCTTAAAAAAGCAAAAGATACAAAGCCAAGGGACTTTGAGCAGATTTATAGAGAAATGCGCGATAGGTTTTTTGCATCCGAATGGAATGAGGTTTACGATTTTATTGAGTTTACCTTTAGCCAATTTCCGTATCACAAGTTGCTTGAAGACAAAATTAATGCGGCACTTGAATCAGAATGTTCTGGGTATAGAGTCGTCGGACAACGAATTGTCGAGATTACAAATCAAGATGAACTTCAAACCATTGACGATGCACTCAACCAAAAAGAATTTTCTGCCGCCGCTAAGCATTTGCGGCGTGCTCTTGAATTAATTTCTGAAAAGCGGAACGCCGATCCGCGAAATTCAATCAAAGAATCTATTTCAGCGGTTGAAAGCGCAGCGAAAGAAATTACCAAATTACCGAAAGCTACATTGGAAGATGCAATCAAAACACTTGAGAGAAACGGTGAACTCCACGCATGTTTGAAAGCTGGATTTTCAAAGCTTTATGCTTACACGAGTGACAAAGGTGGCATTCGCCATGCGATGCTTGATGAACCAAATCTGACAAAAGCTGATGCTTTCTTCTTCCTCGTGACCTGTTCCGCATTTATTAATTATTTGAAATCGAAAGTTTAATTTCCAAATGAAAGTTATTCTTAACCGGCTTAAACTTATGAAAACCAAATTCAATCATTCTGAATTGTTCGCCATTTTACTCACCGTCGCACTCGCGGTCACGGGTTGCAAAAGTTCCCATCAAAGTTGCTGCATGATGCCGGGCTGCATGGACGGCGCGGCGGCGGTATCGGCAGTGCAGACCAAAGATTCGCAGGCGGCGATGACGCCCGCGCAGGCTTTGGCCGAATTGAAAGCTGGCAACGCGCGCTTCGTCGCGGGCAAGCCGCTGCATCGCGATTTTCCGGCGCAGGTCGCGGCGACGGCGGGCGGACAATATCCATTCGCGGTGGTGTTGAGTTGCCTCGATTCGCGCCAGCCCATCGAGATCGTTTTGGATCAGGGCGTCGGCGACATTTTCAGCGCGCGCGTCGCGGGCAATGTTTTGGACGACGACATTCTCGGCAGCATGGAATTCGCCTGTAAAGTTTCCGGCGCGAAGTTGATTGCGGTCATCGGCCATTCCAATTGTGGCGCAATTAAAGGTGCGATTGATGATGTTGAACTTGGCAATCTCACCGGCTTGCTCGCCAAAATTAAACCCGCAATGGACGCCGTGCCCGCCGACGCGCAACCGCGCACGACGAAAAATTATGCGTTCGTCAACGCCGTGTCCGAGGCGAATGTGCGGCTCGTGATGCAACAAATCCGCGAGCGCAGCCCGATTCTGCGCGAGATGCTGGACAAGGGCGAAATCAGTTTGGTCGGCGGGATGTATGACTTGAAGACGGGTAAGGTGCAATTATACGAGCCGTAATTAATAGGCGGGCGGTTGAAAGTGGTTGGTTGAATTTGCTTTCGCCGGTTGGCCGTGTTTGTTAGATAAACGCCGTGCGCAAAATCCTTTTCCTTTTCAGTTTGATGCTGGTCGTCGCTAGCGGAGCGATGGCAGCGGAGACGTTGACGCTGACGGACGGCGCGTCCTTTACCGGCGAAATCACCAAGACCGATGACAACGGCCTGATTCTCCGTCTGCCCGGCGACACTTATGCGGCGACAAATTTGCTCTGGTCGCGGCTGTCGCAAGCATCGCTTAAACAGCTCGTCGCTAATCCCAAAATCAAACCGTATGCCGAGGTGTTCATCGAACCCGACGCGTCACAACGTCCGGCCAAACCGGAAATCCAAATCAATCCAGTTACGCGCCTGACGCGTCCGGAAAACCCGTCGTTGTTTGGCGGATTACTCGGTTCGCCGCTGGGATTGTTCATCTTGCTGGTGGTTTACGCGGCCAATCTTTATGCGGCAGTTCAAGTGGCAATCGTCCGCGCTCGGCCACCGGCGCAGGTAGTTGGCTTGTCCGCCGTGCTACCGATTATCGGGCCGGCAGTATTTCTGGCGCTGCCGATAAAAGTGGCTCCTGCGCCGGTGGAAAATGATTTTGCCGCACCCGCCGGCACGGCTGGCGCTGCCGCGCAACGGTCACCGGAAGAAATCCAAATCGTCGAGGCGTCGTGGCACAAAGAGGAAAAGAAACCGGAGCCGCAAATTTTTGCACGCGGAAAATTTACGTTCAACAAACGGTTCGTGGAAACCAAATTTGCGGGCTTCGTCGGCGCACCGAAAGGCGACGCGCTGAAATTTTCCATGGAGGTCAAGACGGCCACGCAGCATCTCGTCGTCGAACACATTTTGCAAGTCGCAGCGACGGACGTGATGCTTGAAACCGCTGCCGCCGGTCAGGTAACGGTGGCGCTGAACGATATTTTAGAAATCAAACTCATCCCCAAAACCGCTTGAAATACCGCAGCATTCTTCTTTTTGGCGCGCCCGGTGCGGGCAAAGGCACGCAAGGCAAAGTTCTCGGCGTCATCCCAAATTTTTTCCATTGCGCGTGCGGCGATGTGTTCCGCAATTTGCGCGCGGATAGTCCGCTCGGAAAAGTTTTTATCGAATATTCCGGTCGCGGCCAGCTCGTGCCGGATGCGACGACGGTCAAGCTTTGGCGGCAGAACATCATCAACACCACCAAGGTCGGCCGGTTTCATCCCGAGCATGACACGCTGGTGCTGGATGGCATTCCGCGCAATGTTCATCAGGCGAAAATGCTGCGCGGCATTCTTGATGTCGTCGCCGTTTTCTACCTCAAAAGCAATAACGAAAAAAGCCTCATCCACCGCATTCAACGCCGCGCCATCAAGGAAAACCGCCTCGACGACGCCAACTTGAACATCATCCGTGAACGGCTCAAAGTTTACGAAAATGAAACGATGCCGGTCTTGAAATTTTACGGTAGCAAGCGCGTTCATCACATCAACGCCGACCAGTCGCCCGCCAAAGTGTTGTCAGACATTTTGCAAATCGCCGCCAAAAAGTAAGCGCGCATGACGCCGTTGCGGATCATCTTCATGGGCACGGCGGAACTCTCCGGCGCCAGTCTGGAAAAACTTTTCGCCGATAAAAGATTTTCCATTGTCGCCGTCGTCACGCAGCCGGACAAACCCAAAGGCCGCGACCTCAAACTCACACCTTCGCCGGTAAAAGTTATTGCGGAGAAATTAAATCTTCCCGTGTTGCAGCCGTTGAAAGCGCGCGACGAGAAATTTATTTCTGAACTACGCGAACTGAAACCAGATTTGATTGTCGTTGTCGCTTACGGACAAATCTTACCGCAAACGATTTTGGATTTTCCAACGCACGGTTGCCTCAATGTTCATACGTCTTTGCTGCCCAAGTATCGCGGCGCGGCGCCGATTCAATGGGCGATTGCCGATGGCAAACCGGAAACCGGCGTAACCATTATGAAAATGGACGCCGGCCTCGACACCGGCGCAATTTTATCCACGCGCCGCACGCCAATTTTGGCGACGGACGACTCGCAAATTTTGCACGACCGCCTCGCGCAACTTGGCGCGGAACTGCTCGTCGAAACGATTCCTGATTTTGTTGCCGGAAAAATTTTGCCGCAGCCGCAACCGGCAGAAGGTTCAACTTACGCCGCCAAAATTAAAAAGGAAGACGGACGCATTGACTGGCATTTGCCCGCGCAAAAAATCTGGAATCGTCTCCGCGCGTTCACGCCCTGGCCGGGCGCGTTCACGTTTTTAAAATCGGAACCCAAACCGCAGTTGCTGAAAATCTGGAAAGTCGAAGTTGTGGAAAAATCTGGAATTGCGGGAACCATTTTGTCCGCCGACAAAACTGGCATCGTCGTTGGCTGCGGCGAAAATGCGCTGCGGATTTTGGAATTGCAACGCGAAGGCGGCAAGCGTTTGACCGCCGAACAATTTCTCGCGGGCTTTCCGCTGAAGGTTGGCGAAAGATTTGAGTAGCGCAGATTTGCCCTGCCGTTATTGGGTTTTCTGCCAATCCAACGCACCGCGACCGGCGCGCGTGCCGGTCGCAAAACAACCTTGCATCAGGTAACCACCGGTCGGCGCGTCCCAATCAATCATTTCGCCGGCAACAAAAATTCCCGGCAACCGGCGCACCATAAGCGCGGAATTTAATTCGCGCCAGCGCACACCGCCAGCGGATGAAATCGCCTCGGCCAACGGACGCGGACGAAGAAGTTTCAGCGTGCAATTTTTTGCCGTCGCCGCGAGCGATTCGGCGGAAGTAAATGGCTGGTGATTTTCCAAAATAGCAAACGCGGCGGCGCTCAATTTCCACCGCGAACGCGCTTCGGCGAGAAAGTTACGCGGACAGTTGCCGAGTTTTTTTACAAGTTGCTCTGCGCTATGCGCGGGCTTGAAATCAATTGCGATTTCCGGCTCGGACATTGCACGCAAAGCGGAACCAAGTTGATAAATCGTGCCGCCTTCAAGTCCGTATTTGGTCACGAGCAATTCGCCGGTCGCCATCGTTTCACCCGCGCGAACATTGATGTTTTTTAACGGCTGAGCTTCCGCTTGCGCGAGCAATTTGGGCGACCAGAAAATTTCCCAACCACAATTAGCCGACATCAGCGGAGCGACGTTCACGCCGAGTTTTTCCAGGACGGAAGCCCACGCACCATCAGAACCGGTCTCCGGCCACGAGCCGCCGCCGAGCGCGAGAATTACCGCATCGGCTTCGTAAGTGCGAAGTTCACCATCAACTTGAAAATCAATTTGCCACTGCGCGTCCGCTGGCCGCAGATCAATCCAGCGATGGCGCAACGCAAACTTCACGCCGACGGCGCGCAGACGTTGCACCCAACGGCGTAGTAGCGGCGCGGCTTTGAGTTCACGCGGATAAACGCGGCCACTCGTCGCGGCAAAAGTTTCCACGCCGAGTTCCGCTGCCCATTGGCGCAACGCGTCGGCATCAAATTCCGCGAGGAGTGATGACCACAAGTCCGGCGGCGATTCCGCGCCGAGATAGCGCGCGGCAAAAAGTTCGCGCGGTTCGGCGTGGGTGAGATTCAGACCGCCGCGACCGGCGACGAGAAATTTTCGACCGACGGAAGGCTTGGCATCAAAGAGCGTCACGGACGCGCCACCAAATGCCGCGACTTCCGCCGCGCGCAAGCCGGCCGGCCCACCGCCGATGATCGCAATTTTTTTGATGCGGAATTAAAACAACTCCGCTCAAGTGCTGCGACGAGTTGCGGGCGCTGCCTTGGGCTTTTCTTTTTTCTTCTTCTTGGTTTCTTTTTTGTGACTGTTATTTCCTTTGGCCATAATAATCTCCTAATTTTTGTTGAGCCACAGTTCAACTGCTTTGATAAAAATTTGCAATAGCAGAAATAGCTGGCGCAACTCGCTGCGCTTTGCCCGCAGCCGAAAGGTTTGAGTAGCTGCAATTTTTTGACACGGATTTCACGGATTCACACGGATTAAATCCCCTCCGTGGAAATCTGGGTATAACATCCCTGCCTGACATTCCGCTTTCGCCGGAAAAAAATTTCTGCCACGCTCGCGATATGCCGATTCCAGTCATCAGCAGCGTGCAGATGCGCGAATGGGAACGCGCCACTTGGGCGACCGGTCAGACCGAGGCCGAGGTCATTCGCCGCGTTGGCAAGCGCGTCGCGCGCCGCGTTCGCAAGCTCACGCGCGCGGGCGACACAATTCTTTTTCTCGTTGGCAAAGGTCACAATGGCGACGACGCTCGCGCAGCCGCCAAGCAACTCCAAGGTCGTCGCGCTGAAGTGCTGGAAATGTTTTTGCCCGCCACCGATTTGCTGCCGCTCGAATCCGCCTTGTCGGAAAAACCCGCGCTCATCGTGGACGGACTTTTTGGTATCGGCTTGAACCGTCCGTTGTCCGAAGCGTGGCAGAAAATTATTTCCACCATCAACACTTCAAAAATCCCAGTGATGGCGATTGATGTTCCGTCTGGGTTGAACGCGGACACGGGCGAAACTTTTGGCGCGGCCATCGCAGCGACAATTACGTTCACCATCGGTGCGCCGAAAACGGGATTGCTTGCGCCGACCGCGTGGCCGTTTGTCGGGCGACTGGAAGTCGCGGAAGACGTTGGACTAATCCCCTGCCCGCTCGCGTTAGAATTAAATTGGACGCTGCCGGAAGATTTTCAGAATTTTCCGCTAGCGCGCAATGTGGCTGCAAACAAAGGCGATTTTGGTCACGTCGCGATTGTCGCAGGCAGTTTTGGTTTTCACGGTGCGGCGATTCTCGCGACGCGCGGCGCGCAGCGGGCGCATCCGGGACTGGCAACGGTGTTCACGCAGAAAAATGTTTTTGTGCCGGTCGCATCGCAGTTGCAATCCACGATGGTGAACATTTGGCAGCCGGAAATTTCTTTGCCCGCAAAGACGACTTCCGCACTTATCGGGCCGGGATTGGCCGCGCCGGAAATTGCTAATGCGATGGAAAAATTCACGCGCGAACTTTGGCGCACGGCGACATTTCCGCTGGTCGTGGACGCGAGCGCGCTGGATTTTTTGATTACCGAAACGTTGCCGAAAAACTTCATCCGCGTGCTCACGCCGCATCCGGGCGAAGCGGCAAGGTTGCTCAAAACGACGGCGGCACAGGTGCAAGCGAATCGCGTGGCGGCGGTGCGCGAGCTTTCCAAAAATTTTGGCGACTGCTGGGTGATTTTGAAAGGGCATGAAACGTTGGTCGGACGCAGCGCGGGAAATATTTTTGTGAACAGTTCCGGCAATCCACAGTTGGCGCAAGGCGGCAGCGGGGATTTGCTGGCGGGCTTCATCGCGGGCTTGCTAGCGCAACCGGCGCTGGCGGCGGATGTGGAAACGACGTTGCGCTACGCGGTCTGGCAGCACGGCGCGGCGGCGGATAAAATTTCACTCACGCGCAACAATTGGACGGTGGAAGATTTGGCGGCGGAAATCGGGAACGCGCGCTAAAATTTACTTCACCATTTCAATCTGAATCCGCGACGGGTCATTGATACCGAGCTGGAGCAGGACGGCGTTGGTGTAAAGTTGGTAGTTCAATTTCGGCAACGGCACTTCAAAAATTTTCCGCTGGCGCGCGAGTTCCTTGAGCGCAAGTGTGTCAAGCGCGACAGGATCGCGGCTCAACCAAATCTGATCAAGCACGGTGGCGTATTGCAGGAAGCTCGCGGGACCACCCAGATACTGGCCGAGCAGCGCGTCGGTGACGTTTAGCACAACACGGTCGCCGACGCTGGGGAGCGCGTAAATTTCTGGCAACGCGACGGCCAGACGATCGGAGTCGCCCTCGAAGCGACGCGTGTTATCCACGCTGCCGAGGCACAGGCTGAAAAAATGGCCGCACAAGCCAGCATCATTTTCGTTCAATAATGGCGCGACGGAAATGATTTTTGTGATTTGCTGGCTGACGAGTTTGGAGACAAAAGATTTTTTGCCGATGCCTTCGCCTTTCAAACCAAATTCGGAATCGCCCCACACGAGCGAGCCGATCACGGGCGAGTCGGGCAGGTAAAAAGTATTGGGGTCGTAGCCGGTTTCAGCCGCGCCAGCGACGCGGACGCCGAGTTGCGCGGCGAGTTTGAAAAATCCGGCGGCGCGCAAATCGGCGGCGTGTTTGTCCCAGATAATAATTTTGTCCGGTGGCAAGCCGGCGGCGAGCAGGCCGTGAACAATTGCCGCAACGACGGCGGGGCGTGTGCCGGACAACGGGCCGGGTTGCGAAAAAACTTTGATGCCGACGGTGTCGTTGGTGTGGACGAGGCTGCGCCACGCGTCGGAAATGTTGGCGGTGCGGGTCAACGTAAACAGACCGAGATTAAAGGCAACGGCGACGCGGGCATCGTCCGCGAGAAAAGCGGATTGCAGGCCGACGCCGTCCACTTGCACAACGCGGGCGGTGGCATTGGTCGCGTGCAGCGGAAAAGAATCAGCGGCGCGGACGGAAATTAATCCGCCGAACAACATGATTAGGAGAATTTGAAGTTGTGCGTTTCTTGACACTTTCGAGCGTGAATGTTACCACCTCGGCGGATGTCCGCAAAAATAAATTCAGTTTGGAGCGCAGTTTTATTTGTTGCGCTGATTTTGGCCATGGCCGGTTGCACGCCAGCGGGACCGCGCGCACTGCTCAAGGGCAAAAAATATCTCGACCGCGGCGATTATGCCGACGCGGTGGCGCAGCTCAAAACGGCGACGGATTTGCTTTCGACCAACGCGGCGGCGTGGAATTATTACGGCGTGGCGCTGCAACGCGCGGGTCAGCCGGACGATGCGGTGAACGCTTATCATCGCGCGCTAGAACTCGATCGCGACCTGCTCGAAGCGCGGCTGAATCTCGGCACCTTATTTCTCGAACAAAATAAACCGGACGCGGCGAAAACGGAATTTACCGCGTGCACGTTGCGCCGTCCGAACGAGGCGCTGGGCTGGCTTAAGCTTGGTTCTGCGCAATTAAAACTGGGCGAAACGGTTCCGGCCGAACGCAGTTTTAGCGCGGTGCTGGCGTTGAAAACGAGCGAGGCGGAAGCTTATAACGGCCTTGGTCTCGCGCGCATCCAGCGCAACAAACAGATTGAGGCCGCTAAGTTTTTTACCGCCGCCGTGCAGGCGCGACCGGATTTTGCTGCTGCCATTTTGAACCTCGCAACGGTGAATCAGCAATTTCTCCACGACAATAAAACCGCGCTGGAAAATTATCGAGCCTATCTCGCGCTCACGCCGAAACCAGCGCATTGGGAAGAAGTGAAAGCCATTGCGGACGGACTGGAAACTCCCGCACTAGTCGCGGCCGCCGTTGTTACGCCACCACCCGCGCCCGCGCCGGTGGCAAAACCAAATCCGCCGGTCGT
Organism: uncultured Verrucomicrobia subdivision 3 bacterium; assembly: GCA_903833055.1. Classification (GTDB taxonomy): domain Bacteria; phylum Verrucomicrobiota; class Verrucomicrobiia; order Limisphaerales; family UBA11358; genus UBA11358. The sequence continues at coordinate 9,293 of CAILDU010000187.1, forward strand.
CACGACCATCACCGAACCGAAACCGCAGACGAAAAATTCCAGCGTGCTGGTCACGCATCCGGCGCAGTCGCCGCACGCGCAAACCGCGGCGAAGACAGTCATTCCCACGCCGTCGCATCCCCTTCCCGCCGCGCCGGTGCAAGTGGTGCAAGTTGCGCCCGCGCCAAAAATTGTGACTACGCCGAACGCCAACACGAGCGGCGTAGAACAACCGGCGTTGGAAATGCCGGTGCCGGAACCGGCGGCGAAACCAAGCCTGTGGCACAAATTATTTAGTTCGACGCCGGATAATTCCAGCACTCCAAAAATTGTTCCGAATGGCGTGACGCCGTTGCCGGGCGAAACGGTCGCGCCCATGATGGCCGCCGCGCCGGAGAAAAAAGTGATTGTGCCGGTGGTCATCGTCCCGCCCGCGCCGGATTTTCCGCGCTACGATTATCTTTCGCCGCGCCGTCCGCAGGCGGGCGAACGGCGCGCTGCCGCCGGCGCGTTTACGCAGGCACGCGTGGCGGAACAAAATGAAAACTGGACGACGGCGCTCGCGGCTTATCGTCAAGCCGCGGCGCTCGATCCGGCATGGTTCGAGGCGCAATATAATGCGGGCGTGATTGCGCACCGGCTACGGAATTATTCTTCCGCGCTCACGAGCTACGAGACGGCGCTATCGCTCCAGCCGGATTCCGTGGATGCGCGTTATAATTTTGCGCTGGCGCTGAAAGCGGCGGGCTTTGTGCCGGATGCGGCGGAGCAATTGAAAAAAATTCTCGCGGCGAATCCCGGCGAAGTGCGCGCGCACCTCGCGCTCGCCAACCTCTGCGCGCACTCATTGCGCGACCCGGCGCAGGCGCGGCAACATTATCTCAAGGTGCTGGAACTCGACCCGCGCAACCCACAGACGACGGACATCCGTTTTTGGTTGGCGGCTAATCCAGGTTGATAGCGGGCTGAAAATTTCGCTGGCGTTTCCACAAGGACGGTTTAATGATTTACGCATGATTGCGGCCGCCACCCAACACCTCGCCTCGGGCAAACCACTATTCAACTGGTTTGACGTGGCGCTGGCATTCATGATTGGCTTTGGCATCTGGCGCGGACGCCGGAACGGAATGACCAAGGAAATTCTTCCGGTTTCCCTCTGGCTCACCATCGTCATCGGCGGCGCGTTCGGCTACAAACGGCTCGGCGACCTGTTCATCCAGTCCGGCATCGTCAAAAGCCTGTTCGGGAAAAGCGTTGGCGAAGAAACCATCACTTATATTTCCAGCTACCTCATCATCGCTGGCGCGGTATTCACCGTTTATTCGTTCATCCGTCGGCGGCTCGCGCCCAAGCTAGAAGGTAGCAACGCCTTCGGCTCCAGCGAATATTATTTCGGCATGATTTCCGGCGCGCTGCGCTATATCTGCATCGTGTTTTTTGTGCTGGCCATGCTCAATGCGCCGTATTACACGCAGGCGGATATTCAGGCGGCCAAGGCCTATAACAATCGCAACTTTGGCGGCGGTCTGGCCGGTTTTAGCGGCGACTTTTTCCCCACCGTAAGCGAAACGCAGATCAGCATTTTCAAGGACTCACAAACCGGTCCGTTCATAAAAGACAACCTTTCAGTTCTGCTGATAGACACCGGCAGTTACGTCGCGCCGGACGCCCATAACGCGACCATTTACATCGGTAAATAACGGGCACGGTGTTGAATCATGGCCGGTTTCCTTTCCCCTGATATGCGCGAACGAATTCGCGCAGCCAGCGACATTGTTGACATCATCGGCTCCTACGTTCCCCTGAAAAAAAATGGCGCGAACTTCACCGCGCTCTGCCCGTTTCACAAGGAAAAATCGCCGAGCTTCAACGTCAATCCGCACAAACAAATTTTCCACTGCTTCGGCTGCCACAAGGGCGGCGATGTTTTTACGTTTGTAAAAGATTACGAAAACATCGGTTTCATGGACGCCGTGCGTCGACTCGCCGAGCGCGCGAAAATTCCGCTCGAATTTGAAAACACGCCCGGCGCGCAGGAATCGCGGCATCTCAAAGACCAGTTGCTCGACATCCACGAACAGCTCACGACGCGCTGGCAAAATTGTCTCGCCAACGAAGCCGCCGGCCAGCTCGCGCGCGATTATCTCGCCAAACGCGGCGTCTCGGCGGACGCGATAAAACTGTTTCGCATCGGCGCTGCGCCCGAACTTTGGGACGACACGGTGAACTGGGCGAAGGGCAAAAATTTTCCAATCGAAATCGTCGAGAAGGCCGGACTGATAATCAAAAAGGAAGAAACAGGCCGCCACTACGACCGTTTCCGTGGCCGACTGATGTTTCCGATTTGCGACGAGCAAGGTCGCGTCGTCGGCTTCAGCGGACGCGTTTTGTCCGGCGATGAAAAAACGGCGAAGTATGTCAACTCGCCAGAAACGCCGATTTTCACCAAAAGCAAAATTTTCTTCGGCCTCGATAAATCCAAACGCGCCATTCTCGACGCCGGCTTCGCCATCATCTGCGAAGGCCAGTTGGATTTGATCGCATGTTTCACGAACGGCGTGCAAAACATCGTCGCGCCACAGGGCACGGCGTTCACCGAGTCGCACGCGCGCATCATCAAGCGTTACGCCAACGAAGTCGTGCTGTGTTTCGATTCCGATAACGCCGGACAAAATGCCATCGTGCGCTCGCTCGACCATCTGCTCGCGTCCGGTCTCGCCGTGCGCGTGGCCGTTGTGCCATCGCCGCATGATCCCGACAGCTTTATAAAAGCCAATGGCGGCGGTGCTTTTAACGACATCATCAAAAACGCCGCTGGATTTTTTGATTATTATTTGAACCGTCTTTGCGCGACGAATGAAATTAATTCCGATAAAGGTCGGCTCGTGATTTTGAAAAGTATGGCCGAAGCCGTGCATAAAACCGGCAACTCCGTTTTGGTGGATACCTACGCGCAAAAAACAGCGTTGCGCCTTGGCGTCGCGGTGGAATCCGTCCGTGCGGAATTTTCCAAGTTCAAGGTTCAAGGTTCAGAGTTCAGAGTTCAAGAACCGGACGCTGACGAAACTCTAAACCCTGAACCGGAAAGGCTGAACCCGCCCTCGCCCCTCGAACTTCACCTGCTAAAACTATTGCTGCTACACGACGAACTTGTGGTGACCGCCGTGCCAAATTTGGACGTGAACTGGATTTTGCATCCGCACATCCGCCAAATTGTTGACCTGCGTTTCGCTGCGCACGAGCACGAGACGTGGCACAATCTCGCGGAGTTTCTCGATAGTTGTGAATCGGCAGAGCAGCGTAATTTTATCACCGAGGCCGTTACCGAAGACCGGAAAATTCCCAATCCCGAAACGCAGCTCGCCGACATGGCGTTGAAATTACGGAATCAATTTCTCGACCGGCAAATCGGCGCGCTCACGCAAAAAATCAGCCAGCCGCAAATCACCGACGATGAAAGAGTGGCTTTGTTGCGTGAACAAATGCAGTTGAAGGAACAGAAGCGCGCGCCGCTTTCGACATTGGAAAAATAGCCACCAAATTATTCCAGCAGCACGGTTTTCCCATACCAGATTTCTTGAAACCGGGCGCGCGAAATTTTCCACGCACCGTAAGCCGGGTCAATGAAGCTGGCGGATTGCGCGTCGATGCCAATCAACAGCGTGGCGTGATGAACCGACGGCAGCGTCGAAACTGCAACAATGACGGGTAGTTTATGCTGTTCCAATTCCGGCGAGGTCAGGACGCGCGCGCTGGCATTGGTCAGGCCAAAATGTTGCGCCGCGCGCACGAGTGCCGCCGTGGTGCAACCTTCCGTGGTGACGCCGCATACTTTTGAAACTTCCCGCTCGGTGAGGTTGGTCGCCCCGTGAAATTGTTCGAGGTAATTCAGCAGGGCCACTGCACCGCAGGTGTATTCGCAATCCGCCGACTCGCGCATAAGGTGTGCCGCGTCGCGCCGCCCATCGCCCAATAGAAAATAAACCGGCACGGTTCGCCAGACGACCAACCCAGCCATTCCGAACAAGGCGATGAAATAAAATAATTTTCTCGCGATCGTGGGCGGAATTTGTTTTGCGGCGCAAATGAAACCATGCCCGGCGGTCACCGCTGTGAACAGGACGAGCCATTTTCCGGAATGCGCAAACCATTCCGCTGGCGTCGCACCAACGCCGTCTGTGTCCGCATAAAACCGCGCCCGCCACGCGGCCATCAACCAGAACAGACCGACGCCGATAAAAATCCCGGCGACGAGCGGGGAAAGCCGACCATTGCAGGCGGCGCGACGACGACCCAATCGCCAGCCAAAGAGGTAGGCCAACGCAAAAATAGTCGTCAGGGTTGCGAGATAAACCGTCATGTTTTCAAAAAAAATGCGCCGTGGATGGTTTATCCACGGCGCAAGCAGGAGAATAGTTAATTATTTTGCGCCCTGATCAATCCACGCGCGGATCAAACCGATTTGTTCCGGCGTGAGTTCCTTGATGCCAGCCTTGTTATGCACCGGCGGCATCCAGCCATCCGAATCCGGCGTGGTGTGCGCCACGGATTTGACCAGATGGCTGTTTGAGCTGTCGCCGACCACGACGATTTTGCCTTGCTTGCTGCCCTTCAAAACGCCTTCGAGCGTGTCCATGTGCAGTCGCGCCTTCGGCTTGTCGCCGCTGTGACACTTGACACAGGACGCGTCAAAAATGGGTTTGATGTCGGTGGCATAGGTAACGCCCGCCTTGCTCGAATCTGGCGGAAGTTTGCCTTCCGCGCGCGCGCCGGTGACGGCAGCGAAACTCGCTGCCACGGTAAGAATGATGAGGTTGGTAATTTTCATAGTTGGTTCGTTAACAGTCTGTGGGATAGACCGTGCGCGCGTCAAAAGGTTTCACAAAAAATTGCATTAGCCGACTTGCGGGCAGTCGAGGTTCCGGCAAAATCAGCGGGTGCAAAGTGAAAGTTTCTCCGACGCCACATTGATTGTGCTGGGCCATGGCACAACGCTGAACGCCGAATCCGCCGCGCCGGTTTGCCAACACGCGGCGGAATTGCGTCGCCGAAAAATCTTCCGTGAAGTGCGTGAAGCGTTTTGGAAACAGGAGCCACACATCAAAAAAGTGCTGACTGAAACCTCCGCGCCGCGCGTCTTCATCGTGCCGCTTTTCATCAGCGAAGGCTATTTCAGCACAGAAATTATTCCAACGGAACTGGGCTTTTCTTTTCCCGACAACTTGTCACTCGTCACTCATCACTCGTCACAATTTTACTGCCGCCCGGTTGGCTCGCATGATTTGATGACGAAGGTGATTCTCGCCCGCGCGGATGAGATCGTGAAAAAATTTCCTTTTCCGCGCGCGCCGAAAAATTCTGACACCACGCTCCTCATCGCCGGCCACGGCACGGGGCGCAACGCTAATTCCCGCAAGGCGGTCGAGCGGCAGGTCGAATTAATCCGCGCGCAAAATCTTTACGCCGATGTCGGCGCGGTTTTCATGGAGGAAGCCCCGTTCATCAAGGGCTGCCACGAAAATGTGAAAACAAAAAACATCGTCGTCGTGCCATTCTTTATCAGTGATGGCTTGCACGCGGTCGAGGATATCCCCGTCCTGCTTGGCGAACCCGAACGCCTCGTCAAGGAACGGCTCGCCGCCGGTCAGCCGACCTGGCGCAATCCCACCGAGCGCGGCGGAAAGTTGATTTGGTATTCCGCGTCCGTCGGCACAGAGCCGCTGCTGGCCGACGTGATTTTGGAACGCGTGCGCGAGGCGGCCCAATAATTTATGAAGAAACTTCGCATCGGATTTTTAAGCACTGCTGGCATCGGCCGAAAAAACTGGAAAGCCATTTTTAATTCCGGCAACTGCGTCGTCGCTGCCGTCGCCAGCCGCGATGTGCAGAAAAGCCTTAAATTCATTGACGAATGTCAGCGCGAATTTCCTTTCACGGAAACGCCGCGCGCCTTTGGCAGCTACGAAGAATTGATTGCGTCGCCGGACGTGGACGCCGTTTACATTCCCCTGCCCACCGGCTTGCGGAAGGAATTTGTCCTGCGCGCCGCCGCTGCGGGCAAACATATCCTCTGCGAAAAGCCGTGCGCGGCGAGTGTCGCCGAACTGGAAGAAATGCTTGCCGCGTGTCGAAAAAATTCCGTGCAGTTTCTCGACGGCGTGATGTTCATGCACAGCCCGCGCCTCGCGCGCGTCCGCGAAATTTTGGACGACAGCCAAAGCGTTGGCCGCATCCGCCGGATTTCTTCGGCGTTCAGTTTTTATCCCGGCGAAGATTTTTTCCACAACAACATCCGCGCCGACGGCGCGCTTGAGCCCGCCGGCTGCCTTGGCGATCTCGGCTGGTATTCCATCCGTTTCGCACTTTGGACAATGAACTGGCAAATGCCGCACACCGTCACAGGAAAAATTCTTTCACAATCTTCCGCGAACAATGGACGCACGCCGTCGCCGACGGAATTTTCCGGCGAACTGTTTTTTGAAGACGGCGTTTCCGTGGAATTTTACAGCTCATTTCTCGCCGCGAAACAACAATGGGCTTTTGTCAGCGGCCAGAAAGGTTGGTTGCGGCTGCCGGACTTTGTGCATCCACTCAACAGCTACGAACCCACGTTTGAAGTGAATGAAAAGTTTCTCGCCGTCGCCAGCGAGGTGAAATGTCCGCCGAATGTTGACCCGATGATTCAAGGCCACACGACCGCGCAGGACGCGCGGATGTGGCGCAATTTTGCGAACCAGATTGCGTCCGGCAAACTCAATGACGACTGGCCACTGTGGGCGTTGCAAACGCAAAAAGTTTTGGACGCGTGCCATGAAGCCGCGCGGCGCGAAGCCGTAGTTGCTTTATGAATTGATTCAACGATTCGCGATTTAACGATTCACGAAGCCCGCTCCATCCGTTATCTTTTGCGCGTGCAATTTCGGAAGATCACCATCGTCGGCGTCGGTCTGCTCGGCGGCTCCATCGGGCTGGCCGCGCGGCAGCGCAAGCTCGCGCGCGAAGTCGCGGGTTTCGTCCGGCGCGCAGCAAGTTTGCGCGATTGCGAACGCGCTGGCGCGGTGGATTTTGCCACTACCGATTTGCTCGCGGCGGTTTCCAATTCCGATTTAATTATCCTTTGCACGCCGCTCGCGCAGATGCGTGCGCTCGCGCAACAAATTATTCCCGCGCTCAAGCGCGGCGCGATTGTCACCGATGTCGGCAGCGTGAAGGCGGATGTCGTGCGCGAATTGGAATCAATAATCGCCAATGCTGGCGCGTATTTTATCGGCAGTCATCCGATGGCGGGCGCGGAAAAAACTGGCGTTACCGCCGCGCGGAAAAATCTTTTTGAAAATGCCGCCTGCGTTTTGACGCCGACCAAAAAAACAAATTCTGCCGCGTTAAAAAAACTGGAGCAGTTTTGGAAATCGCTCGGCGCGCGCGTTTTGAAAATGGACGCGGCGCAACATGATTTGCTCGTGAGTCGTTCGAGTCATCTGCCGCACGTCATCGCGGCAGCGCTGGCGGATTTGGTTTTGGATCCGGCGAATCCAAAGACGCAATCGCAACTTTGCGCGACGGGTTTTCGTGACACGACGCGCATCGCGTCCGGCTCGCCGGAAATGTGGCGCGACATCGCCCTGGCCAATCGCAAAAATGTTTCGCAGTCCGTTGATGCGTTTGTTGGCGAATTGAAAAAGTTTCAAGCGGCACTGAAAAAATCTGATGGCAAGGCCGTTGAAAAATTCTTTGCCACCGCCAAGCAACGCCGCGATAACTGGTGCGCGAAAGCCACTGCAACTTCATCGGAATAAATTAACCACAGATGAACACAGATAAACACAGATTTTTTAGACACGAATTTCACGGATTTTCACAGATTGAATCCGTGTTAATCAGTGAAATCCGTGTCAAAGTTTTTCCGCATCTGTGTCCATCTGTGTGCATCTGTGGTTGAAAATGGCCCTACCCGAACTCATCGAAATTGTTCCGCTTGCCGCGCCGGTGCGTGCGGAAATTACCGTGCCCGGCTCGAAGAGCATCACGAATCGCGCGCTGATTCTGGCCGCGCTCGCGGATGGCGAAGTCACGCTCAAGGGCGCGCTGTGGAGCGAAGACACGGAAATCATGTTCGACTGTTTGCAAAAACTCGGTTTCGAGGTGAGCAAACAAAATGATCCGGACGAACTTTGCAATCGCACGATCACGGTCAAAGGACTTGGCGGAAAAATTCCGAACGCGGGCACGGCGGAAAAACCGCTGGAACTTTTTGTTGGTAATGCGGGAACGGCGGCGCGGTTTTTATCGGCGTTCGTTTGTTTGGGGAATGGCGTTTATCGGTTGAGCGGCGTGGCGCGGATGCACGAACGTCCGCAGGCGGCGCTGTTTTCGGCGCTGCGCGAACTTGGTTATCGCGTGGAATCGGAAAATGGGAATGATAAGTTGCCGGTGAAAATTTGGGGAAAAGCGGAAAGCGGAAAGCGGAAAGCGGAAACCAAATGCCGCGTCAGCATTGAAGAAAGTTCGCAGTTCGCATCAGCGCTGCTGCTGTCGTCAAAGATTGGCGGCTGGGAAATTGAAGTCGTTGGCGAGAACGCGGAGGAATCGCCGTATGTGGCGATGACTTCAAAATTGATGGAAGTGTTTCCGAAAAATGGCGGGACTTTTCAAATCGAGCCGGATGCGAGTAGCGGGAGTTATTTTTTGGCAGCAGACTGGTTAATTTGGATTGCGGTTGATGGAAAACTGAATGATGTCACGGTCAAAAGTTGGCCGAACTCTGGATTTCAGATTGACGAAAACTATCTTGATTTACGCTTGCTGCCCAAAAGTTTGTCGCGGTCTGAACATTTGGGTGACAGCATTATGACTTCGATTGTGATGAAGCCTTTTGACTTTGACCCCGAACTTTTTTTTACAGGCGAACAAGATTTACAGTCCGAATCTTTTACAAATTTTACCGACCTCGGTCGCCTGCGTGTGCAAGAATGCGAGCGCGTCGTCGCGTTGCGGACGGAGTTGACCAAGTGCGGCGCGAAAGTCGTCGAGGAAGGCGATACGCTGACAGTTTGGCCGTCTTCATTGCGCGGCGCGGAGATTGAAACTTACAACGACCATCGCATGGCGATGTGTTTTGCGATTCTGGGATTGAAAGTTCCCGGCATAAAAATTAAAAATCCCGCCTGCGTGAAGAAGACGTTCCCGAATTTTTTTCAGAAACTCAACGCCGCGCCGCCGCACGGTTTGGGCGCGGAGATTTGGGAAATTAAAGACGGCCAGCGCACGCGGAAATTGAGCGGTGAAGATTTATTTGCGGATTAGTTTTAGACACGGATTGCACGGATTAACACGGATTCAATCTGTGAAAATCCGTGCAATCCGTGTCAAAAATTAAAATTGCAGCGGAACAGAAAATTTATTTTGAAAACGAAACATCCTATTGTCATTGCTTTGGACGGCACGAGTGCGAGCGGCAAGAGCACGAACGCCAAGCTCGTGGCCAAGGCGCTCGGCTACGTTTATGTGGACACGGGCGCGATGTATCGCACGCTGGCGTGGTATTGCCTGCAAAAACGCGTGGATGCGAGCGACGAAAAGGCCGTGGCCAATGCGTGTCGCCGTTGGAAAACAGATTTGTGCTGCGTGGAGAAAAATGGCCTGCGCGTCGTGCAGCTTTTGGTGGATGGTTATTTTCCGGAAAAAGAAATTCGCACGCCGGAGACCGCCGCCGCCGTGGCGCACGTCGCCGCCGTGCCGAAGGTGCGCGCGTGGATGAAAAAAACGCAGCGCGATTGCATCCAGTTCGGCGACCTCGTGATGGAAGGACGCGATATCGGCACGAATGTTTTTCCGGAAACGGATTTCAAATTTTATCTCGATGCGTCGCTGGCGGAACGCACGGCGCGGCGCACGGCCGATGGCGTGAATGAAAATCTCGCCGCGCGCGATCAGCGCGACAGTCAACGCGCGGTTGCGCCGCTGATGATTGCACTCGGCGCAAAAGTCCTGAACAATTCCAAGATC
>CAILDU010000188.1 GCA_903833055.1 uncultured Verrucomicrobia subdivision 3 bacterium
ATGGTTGAATTCCCAGCGAATCCAGCCGAGAAGGTCAAGTTGCCGCCAACTGTGGCGGCTGCAGGATTAGGTGTGGTATCAGTAATAACCACTGGCGCGCTCGCTGCCTGCACTGTCAAAGTAACCGGCGCACTCGTGACGGAGCTGCCGCCGAACGGTGTGCCGATTAGCTGGAGCTGATACGTCCCCAGTAAACCAGTAGTATTCAAAACATAGTTGGTGGTGGTAGCTCCGCTGATGTTCGCATAGCCGCTGCCGCTATCTGCCTGCCATTGATAGGCGGTTGAACCGCTGCCACCGACGACCGGCGCAGCCAGCGTAACGGAGTTGTCAGCGTAAGTATTATTAGTCGGCGAGACGGTGGCCGGAAAAACTACAATGGTGTTGGCAGCAATATATTTCGCCGTCAACTGCGCTTCGACATTGGTAATCTGCGTGAAAGTCAACACGCCGCTATAAATATCAACTTCAGCAATTTTTCCCACCAGTCCATCGCCGCCGCCATGATTGTTGCCGATGCGCGTGATGGGTTGCGTGAACGTTGCCCCGGCAACATTGGTTCCGTCAGCTACGCCATTATATCGAAAGGCTGCGCCGGAAGCATTGACGGCTAGATCAAGCAAGCTGAAGCTCATTGTCGGAACATTCGTAGCGCCACTGCCGACATCCTGATTGTATTCTCTCAAGTAATTCTGTTTGCCGTTATAGATATCATATTCCAAAGCATCTGACGCCGAACCGCCGATAATGGCACGACGCCCGGAAGTATTCGTCGGCATGATATAAGTGAATACCGTATAGCCATTGGATTGGGCCAGTGGTGCGGCAAGCACAAAACTGCCGTCGTTGGTAAAGATATTTACCGCCGAAGAACCATTGGGTGTCGCAAAGTTAACTTGCGTGGGATTTTGGGTGCCGGAATATGTGGCGTTGTTATTGTTAGTCGTAGAGTCAGTCCAAACGCCACTACCTGCATCGTAATTAGTCGCCAGCAATTGCACCGCTGGTGTCAAGGGAACCACCGCCAACTGTAACCAAGTGCTATTAGCCGCATAAGGCGATACGTTATTGGTCGCCCGCAGACTATAGTATTTTCCTGAGTCGTTCAGTTGAAGGTTAGTCAACACCAAGGTGGTATTGGTTTGCCCCGTAAGACTGGTTGCGCCGGTGCCGGAAGAATTGTTAGCGATCTGCCATTGATAACCACCAATCGGCAAAGTTCCATTGAATGTGGCGGTCAACGTATCATTGCCACCAACCGCAGCTACGCTGGGGTTAGCCGTGGTGTCCGCCACAACTACTGGCGCACTCGCCGCCTGCACCGTCAAGGTGACCGGCGCGCTGGTGACGGCGCCGCCGCCAAAGGGCGTTACGACCAATTGATACTGATAAGTATTCGGCGTCAGACTGGTGGTAGTCAGCGCATAGTTGGTGGTGGTAGCGCCGCTGATGTTAGCGTAACTGGCACCGCCGCTGCCGTTGTCCGTCTGCCATTGATAACCCGTCGTTCCGGTCGCGCCAATGACCGACGCTGCAAGGGTAACGGAAGTTCCGGCATAAATGTTATTGGTGGGACTGACCGTGGCTGGTCCGACTACTACGCTATTAGCTGTGATATATCTGGCCGTCAACTGCGCCTCGACGTTGGTAATTTGGTAGGGAGTCAACACGCCGCTATAAATGTCAATTTCCACAACTTGTCCGATAAAATTATCACCTGCGCCCGTATTACCGCCGAGGCGGGTAATCGGTTGCGAGAAAGTGGCACCGCCTTGTGTGCCATCCGACGCACCATTCAACCGGAAGGCCGCACCGGATGAATTCACCGCCAAATTAATTAAGCTAAAACTGCTGGTGGGAATGGTCGCCGTTCCTGAACCTTTATCAGAGACAAACTCAACAAGGTAATTTTGCTTATTATTAAACAAGTCATACTCAAGGGCATTACCACCAGCAGACCCGCCAGTAAGGGCAAAGCGTGATCCTGTGCTGCTGTTCGGCTTAACATACGCAAACACCGTGTAACCACTACCTGCCGAAAGGGACGAAGCCAGAGAAAAATATTGGTTTACAGCGGTAAAACTTAATGTCGGACTACCGTTCGGCGTGGCAACCGAAACCAAAGTAGGCTTTGTTCCGCCCGAATATGTGGCGTTATTACCGTTGCCACTGGAATCCGTCCACACGCCGCTCGTTGCGTTGTAGTTGGTGGACTGATACTGCACCAAAGCTGTCAATGGCTGCACAGTCAATTGCACCCAGCTACTATTGGCGGAAAATGGTGAAACGGTATTCGTTGCCTGAAGGCTGTAATAACCGGCATTGGTTGATTGCAGATTGACCAAAGAGAGTGTGTTGTTGGTTGCTCCCGCAATGTTGACTGCCCCGCTGCCGGATGAATTGGTGCTGAACTGCCATTGATAACTAATCGGCGAACTGCCGGCAAATGAAGCATAGAAAGATGCGCTGCCGCCGACCATGACAGTGCTAGAACTGGCGGTAGTATCCGAAAACACCACCGGCGCGCTGATGGAGCTTACATAAGTAGCCGTCAAAGCCTTCTCGATATTGGTGATTTGCACCGCCGTCAGCACGTTGGTAAAAATAGCAATCTCACAGATAGAGCCGCTAAAATTTTCATTGCCGGTGCCACTGCCGCCGGCGCCAACCGCACTGACGGGCTGCGTAAGCGCACTGTTCGCAGTATTGGTTCCATCGGCGGCTCCATTGAGGCGAAAACTATTGCCAGTCCCAGTCAAGATAGTGTTAATCACACTGAAAGCCGAGGTGGACATGGCGGTAGTCTCTGAACCAAGATCCGCCTGCGACCGGCGCAGGTCATTTTGTTTGCCACCGTTGATGCGATACTCAAACGAACCCGCAGCTCCTCCAAAAAGCGCATACGGCCCTGCCCCTGTGGCCGGTTTGATGTAAGCAAAAATAGTATAAGGAGTGCCACTAGGAATAGACGATGCGAGTGTCAGATAATTTGCTCCGTTGAACACCACCGCCGCCGAACCATTTGGACTGACACCGGTTGATAGAGTAGGAAAAGTGCCGCCAGCTTGCGCGTTGGGGCCGACCGTATTTGTCCAAAGACCACTGGTCGCGTTATAGTTGGCCGCTTGCAATCGCAATGCCGGAATCTGCGCTTGCGCCATCTGGCCGCTGGCCCAAGCCGCGAGCAGCAAGAGGCTGGCAACTCGGATGATGGCGCTGGCGGGTTTGACTAAATTACCTTGTGATGGATTCGATGCTTGGGTGCTGGATTTCATAGGTGACACAGGAACTGCGGTTTCGGGTTTCATAGGGTTATCAACTTATTGCTTGCCGACTGGATTAACACCGGCACGCCGGCATTGCGGACACCGACCTAACGCTGAAAGAAATTTTTGTTGGATGATTTTCGGGAAGTTAAACATTTTTCGGTATGGAATAATATGACGCCTCACCTTTCGTAAAAATGGCGGGTGGCAATGCTTCCACTATCCCGTAGAAATCAGCCAGCGTAAATAGCCAGAGAAAGTAGCGGTCGCATCACCGAAATAGGGGATGCTTGCACGGCGCGGAGTTGCGGAAAAATTTGCCGCGCCCACAAAAACAACGCGGCAACGGGAAAAACCGACGGTGAAAACCAGACTAACTTCCGGCGGGAGTCTTGGACGCCATGTAACGGACTACGGCCTCGGTGCGGGAACTGACGTGCATTTTTTCGAAGACGTGTTTCAGGTGGTGGCAAACGGTATCCACACTGATTTCAAGATTGTCGGCGATCATCTTGTTGGAATGACCTTTGGCCAGCAGTAATAAAATTTGTTCCTCACGCGCCGACAGACGCAGCGACTCGTCGCGGGTCTTGGCCTTGAGCCGGAAAGATTCGACGACGCGCCGCGCAATCTCGCTGGTCATCGGCGCGCCACCAGACAGCACATCCAACAGCGCCGCGCGCAAATCCGCCGGCTTGGTGCGCTTCAATAAATAACCATCGGCTCCAGCTTCGAGCGCCATGAATACCAACTCTTCATCGTTCATGGCGGTGAGAATAATGATGCGAACTTCTGGCATCAACGCCTTGAGACGTGACGTGCATTCGATGCCGGACATGCGCGGCAGAAAAATATCCATGAGCACGGCATCGGGTTTAGCTTCAGGAATCACACGCAAGGCTTCCTCGGCGGTCTTGCAAATACAAACACAGGAAAGATCGGGAAACGAGTTGATGAGCTGGCTCCAATTATCGCGCACTTTGGGTTGGTCTTCTACCAGCGCGATTTTAAGTGGCGACTTGGCGGAAATTTTGAGCGGCGAACTGGCTTTGGCGGACTTGGACATAATTTATTTTTTGCCTTTAACCGACTTGGCTGGTTGGCTGGTTAACCGATTACTGGAATACCAGTTCGACCACCACGGGCGACGGCGCATCTGAATGAACGGAATATAAAATTCAATCCGGCAGCCGTTGCCGGGCTGGCTGGTCAGAATACATTTTCCGCCGACCTCATTCAAGCGTTGCGCCATGTTCTGCAAACCATTGCGTTCCGTCTTGGTTTGTGCCGGATCAAAACCACGACCGTTATCTTGCACCACAACGGTCAAACCTTCGCCGTGTCGCCGGATTTGCAGTTGCAGTTCCGTGGCGCCGGAATGTTTGGCGACATTGTTGAGTGCTTCTTTGACGGCCAGCAACAGGCTGCGGCGAAATGGCAAATCGAACGCCACGGCGGACATCGCCGGTTCCACGTCCAAAATACATTGGATGGACGTGGCTTTCAAAAATGTCTGGGCGTGGCCGCACACGAACGTGGCGAATTCGTGCAATGTGTCGCGCCGAGGATTGATGGCCCATAAAATTTCATCCATCGCCAACAAAGCTTCGCGCGCCTCGTCGGAAATCCGTTCCAGTTGAGCACGCGTGCGAGAACCGGAAGGCAATTCGCTTTGCGCCACTTCGCCTTGCAACACGAGTTGCGTAACGCGCGTGCCGAGGTCGTCATGAATATCGCGGGCGATGCGGGCGCGCTCCTGATGCAGAAGTAATTTTTCTTTTCTGTGTAGCAATAGTTGTGAGCCGAGAATGAAACTAAACAAACTGACCACGCCACAGACGATTAACAGCAAAGCTTCAAACCAGTCAGTTTTCCAAAAGGGAATGTTCAGCGGCTGTAGCGGTGGAACTAAATCAATATAATCCATCGTGCCCCAGGGTCCGAAACCAAAGGGAGATTCAACCGTGGCGCGCCGCCAGCTCTCACCCGGCTCCCCCATTTTTTCCCAACCGGAAACGTCTTCTGGAACCATCCGCCAACTCGCGTCCGATTTCACCGCGACGACGCCGCCGGATGACAATCCCACCTGCATGCCAAACATAAAACCGGCTTCGCGCGAACTGTTGTAAACTTCCACCGCCAAAATGTGTTTGCCCGGCGATAACAGTGAGGTGATGTCGTATTCGTAGAGATGCCGCCACTCGGCGTCGCGACCGATTTCCCGTCCGTCCAGATAGAGAATGTATTCATTGTCCGCCGTAATCCGCAAACGCGCCCGACGAACGGAAGTGCCATCGGGAATTTCAAAAGCTTTCCAAAAGCGAACGGTCTGCCGATCAAAAGTATTTGTTTCCCAAATCCACGCGCCCATGTCGCGGAAGTTATGGGAACCGCGTTCGGAAAGTGAATCCTTAACCGGTTCCAATGGATCATCTACATTGGTGTTTTTGAGGACTGATGGTGGCACGGATGAAAACTGCAAAGACTGGCTCCAGGCGGCTGACAAGCTCATTGCCAGCATGATTAAAATGATGCGAACGACTGGCGCGGAAATTTTTTGGCTCGTCTGCATCAATAAGAATGATTCGCAATCTACGGTCAACGCCAGCTCTTCTCAAGCATCATGCTCAAAAGAAATTGTTAATCACGGATACGCGATGCGAAAAAAAACGCTCCCGGTGGCGAGGTTGAGCGGTAGAGAAAATTGATTGGTGAAAGCGGAGCCGAGAACGGTCAGCCAATTTGTTCCCAACCCAAGACCAAGTGAATTGGTCTGCGCCTGCAATTGCCAGCCCGCATGATCCGCCGGCCAGCGCAACTGAAGCTGGCTGCCCGCGAACTGAAATGCCAGTTGTGGCCGCGTCAACAAAGGCGCAAATGCCAGCTGCACGTTGTCTATGAAAACGGTGTTGTCGCCGCCATTAGTATCTGTGCCGACAAAAGCCAACGCGTGACTGCTCGCACTCGAAGCGGTAAAAGTCGCGGAGTAATCGCCATAGCTTTGCGCTGTCTCTGGCGGCGCGTAAGTGCCGATCACCGTCCCGTCCAATTGCAACTGCCACGTCTGTCCCTTTTGTTGACCGTAGATGTTGTTTCGTTGAGCAGCCGAAAATGTGACTTGATAAATTGCCCCCGCAATCAATCCCATCAGCGTTTGTGAAATGGTCGCGGCGCCTTGCAGAAAAGCTATTTGACCACCTTGCGGCGCGCTGGGATTGCCACTGTTGAAAGCACTACCATTCGTGCTGATGCCGGAGCCGTTGGCGCCGGACTGGGCGGTGAATGTCCAACTTCCACCGGACGGATTGTATTGATAGGTGCTGGTGGTCGGCGTTTCAAAACTGAAGTTGGCCACCAACCCCGGAGTCGCACTCACCTCTGTGGAATTAGCGCTTTCGCTGCCGCCGCTCACGGCCGAGACGACATAGTAATAGGTCGTGTTGTTGGTCAGCGCGAAATCTATAAAATTAGTTCCGGTCACGCCGGTAGCCATCGTCACATAACCGGAACCGGCGGTGGTGGAACGCTTCACATTAAAGCTGTTGGCATTCGGCACGTAATTCCAATTCAATAAAATCTGGCCGTTGCCAGCTGATGCTTTCAGACTCGTGGGCGGCGAAATAAAAATATTCCAGGAAAACGAATAAGTGCCAGAGCCAACCGTCCACACCAGATAAGTTTGTGAACCGCTACCAGTCACCTGACTGAACAAGGCACCAGTCACGCTTCCAGCCACCGCACCATTCTGCCAAATCGTCGTCCCACTTTCCTTGACCAGTAAGTTAGTGGTAATGCTGCCTAGGGTTGGTAAATATATTGATGCGGTTGCGCCGACGGGAATCGTCACATTCATCGTGGCGAGGTTGTTGGTCACCGCCCAGTTGTTAGTGATGTTTCCGCGAACGGAAGCGTAGTAGGCATTGACCCAACTGATACCGCTGACAAAGGTCGGCTTGATGATGACATGCTGAAAGCCGGGCGCAGCCGGATCATTTTGAATTCCCGCCAGATCGTGATAGAACCATTCGGTGATATGCCCAAGCATAAAGTGATCCTGCGAGGAACTAGTGTTGGCATTCCACGCCTCGGTTAATGCCGTCGCTCCCTGACTTAAGATATAACCATAGCCCGGATTATTGGTTCCGCCGTGCAAACTATAAACTACATCTGAGCGCCCCATATCTGCCAGAGCGCGCAGGAGATAACGATGGCCAATGTCGCCAGCAGTCAAGCCTTGTGAATTTACATTCGCCACGAGCGCCGACAACACCGCCGCCTGATTGTTGGAACTGACAATCCCCAAATACAGCGGCAATGATTGCGCCGTCTGCGAGCCGGTGGCGTAATAGCCATTCGCGTCGGAGTAATAAGTGTTGTTGAACGCGGCGGCAATGTTGGTTGCGAGCAAATTGAATTGCGTCGCGTCGGCGGGCTTACCAATTTTCGTGGCGACTTGCGCCAGAATTTGCGCGTCCTGACAATAGTAGGCATCGGCAGTCAGCGAAATCGGTGTCAATTGCGAGTAGCCTGGCGCGTTTGGCCCGATGTCATACCAGTCACCCAAACCACTGGGATAACTCAGGAAATTATTGACCGCCTGATTTTTCAGGTAGCCAAAATAATTTGTCATCGTGGAATAATAATTTCGCAGCAACATATCATCGCCGGTGAAAAGATAGTGTTGCCACGGCACAATGATGACTGAACTGCCCCATTCCGGCGAATCGCGGAAGCCGCCGCTGAAGACCGCATATTCCGGCGCGATGCTGGGTTGCAGGCCGGATGAAGTCTGACTGTCAGCCATGTCCTGCATGGTTTTGGCAAACAACTGGCCGACATCAAATTCATAACGCAGCGATGGACCGTGCAGATTGTATTGTTCCAGCCAGCCAAGGCGTTCGCGATGCGGACAATCGGTAAGGATGCTAATGAGATTATTCCTTTGCGCCCAACGAATGAGCGTGCGCGTGCGATTGAGCAAATCACTGGAGCAGGAAAAGTCACCCGCGCTGGTGGTCGCGCTCTGAATGACCACACCAGACAACGCATCCACCACCGGTAATTGCGACGAGCCGGTGGCAGCGGTCAAGGTGACTTGGAGATAACGACAGCCGTGATAGAAAAATTTTGGCGTCCATGTTTCTGAGCCTGTGCCAGCCAGCGTGTATTGCCAATAAGCACTGCCGCCGCCGACGGAAGTGCGATTAACTGTCCCATCCGAATTAGTCAATTCAGCGGGAGTAATTTTAATAACAGCGCCAGCCTGACCATGTGCGATTAGCGTCGGAATGAGTGCCGCATTCTGGCCGAGATCATAAACAATGTTGGTGCTGTAAATTGTGTTAGTGCGAATGGGTTGTAGTATTTGGGTCGCGACTATCGGTGGAGCGGCGTGAGATTGTCCGCGCAAAATTCCGCTGGGACTATTGGTGACGACTGCCGCCGCCCAAGACACGGCATTGAAACCAGTTTTATCCCAGCCGGATTGCACAAGTCGGGCATCGTAATCTTCACCGCCATAAACGTGAGAGTAAGTGATAGGGCCGGAGGCTGTCTGCCATTGACTGTCGCTGGCGATGACCTGACTGGTGCCGTTGGTGTAATAAAGGTAAATCTGCGCAATCACTTTTGGCGGGCCAAATGAGCCGGTGAATTTATCGTAGCGCGTGGTGGAAGAAACATTATACATCCCATTGCCCAGCATTATGCCTACAGCATTGTTGCCATTGGTTAAATATGTTGTCAGATCTAGCGAATCATAGAGACACGTCTTGTCATACTTACTCCAACTCGGAGCCAGCAATGCATTGCCAACTTTGGTTCCATTCGCGGACAGTTCGTATTGCCCCAGGCCACAAATGTAAACCACGGCACGCTGCAAACCGGAGTTAACTGTGAACTGTCGTCGGAAAATTGGTAGCCCAGTTTGCACTGTCACGCCTGTTCCCCACGGACTAATGCCATTAGTTCCCAACACCAACGCCGTCGTCCAGGAACTGTCATTGAAACTCGGTGACTGCCAACTGGTCTGCAAAGTATTGGCTGCCTTCCAACTGGCATTCATTTGAATATTTGATTGTGAACCGTCAGCGTAAGTCAGCACCAGTTTTCCAATGAGTCCAGCCGGGTTTGAGGCGCTGCCAGAGTTGGCGGCAGTAATCGCCAGCAGATTGGCTCCAGTCTGAAGTTGCGCCGTTACACTGATCGGAACCACGGTGGTGTAGTCTTGCCCCTGCGCGACTTGCGCCCCATTGATGTAGGCAGTGTAGGAATTATCCGCCGTCACCAATAAGGTTGCCCCGGTGAGCGCCGAGTCGGAACGCACAGAAAATGTTTTGCGAAAATAACGGGTTCCAACCGGAGCTGATACTGCCGGATTGCCTTCCGGATACCAAATCCAAGAACAATCGGTAAGACTATAAAAACCATTCGTCGGAGGAACTAACCATCCACCCTGCCAGTCAGTTTGATTTAGCAAGCCCATGATCCAAGTCGCCACCGAACTCCACGCGGAAGCCTGATCACTAACATCCCAGACACGCACCCGCCAAAAAACTTGTTGAGCCGAAGTCAACGTGCTGCCGCCGTAAGCAACGTAAAATGGCTGCGAAGAAACTACTTTGCCACTGTCCCACAAGTCGGGTTGATTCGCGGCCAGCAAGTCGGCAGATGAAGCTACTTGAATCTGGTAAGCCGTCTCACTCTGCGCGCGTTCGGCAACCGTGCCCGCCACCACCTGCCAACTCAAACGTGGACTAGCATCATCAATACCCAAGGGATTCTGCCAAAAAGAACACCTTAAGTTGATTGGTGAAATTCCTGCAAAAAGTCCCTGGCACGACAATAATATTGCCAGACAAATTATCCGACCAAATGACGGTAACATTTTAAGCAAAACCGCTTGAGCCATTGTTATTCACGCTAGGTAACCCCATTATTCAGGACGCAATTCCAGCTAGATTACGCCAAGCCAACCTAGCAACTAATTTTTTATTTGCAGAACTGAAAACGGTTCCGCTGTGGCATAATATAAATATTCTGCCTTGTTAGTTGAGTTCTGGGTATTGTTTATACCTGAAATCAGCAGCTCTCGCCATACCCCTAAATTTGTAGCCCTGCCATCACCTGAATTGGGGATGTGCATTACTGCCGTAGCTTTGATAGCCGAAATACATGATAAGTATGGCGGGGCGATGGCTAAACGAAAAAACGGCGCGCCCAAAATCAACCCGCATGGGCGATACAGATGAACAAAATAACCTGATAGCGCAAAGCCGGAATGGCGTTGCCAGCAATCACCGCAGTCCCCTCTTCGCATGCATCATTCCAGCCATTGCGTTCCGGCTTCAATCAGTGGCTCCACACCGTTCACGCGGTGCAAACCACGTTTACTCTGGGACATAACCAACCCTTTGGGACAATCGCATTTGCGGTCGCAGTTGGATCAACTGAAAGCCGCCGCGCCGGTGGACCGGGAATTTTTCTTAACCAAATAATACTGCGAACGTCTTTAATTCCATGAACACAAAATTCATTGCCCATTTAACGGCCGCGTTTCTGCCGCTGTTTTTAGCCGTGTCAGGATTGGCAGCGGAATCACCAGCCATCACGGACACGATTGTTTTTGGCGAAGCCGCGTCGGAAAAAAATCATGCTTTGCTCGCGACGCACAGCGACATTATCAACGGTGGCCTTGGCGAATCCGCGCGGATTTTATTGCCGCTGACCAGCGGCGCGTGGGAAGGCGGACGGCTCGCGTTCACGCTGAAAGTTGATTCACAAAAACAAAATTACGCAACGGTGCGGCTTTGGGGTTCGGATGCGACAAAAAATGAACTCGTGCTTTTTTGCGAAGGAAAACAGGTCGGCTACCGGCAGCTCGGCGACATTGATTTGCTCGACATCGGCGGCGAGGAAGCGGCGTTTCCCGGACGATTTATTTACAACACCACGCCGCTGCCGCTGACGCTGACGAAAGGAAAAACGGAATTGCATTTTGAAATCCGCAGCTACGGTCCCACGTGGGGCTATGCAAATAATTTTGAAGGTTTTCAAAAAGCGCTCGTCGGCTCGACGCGCGGCATCTACAAAATTTATTCGCACACGGACGGATTTTTTCTGCCGCCTGTCGGTGAAAAACAAGGCGTCGCTCCGGCAAGCCCGCCTGTCCGCAACACGCCGAGCACGGAAGTTTTTGACAAGCTTAAATCGCGCGTGAATGGCGAGGTCAACGGCCTGATCAAGTCCACGCGTCCGCTCAATGAAATGCAGATGGAGTTTCTTGCGCGGGCTTATTTCGTGAAGTGGACACCCGCATTTCAAAATCCAAAAGTCGTCACGCAAGTTGTCAAAGGCCTGGACGCACTCTTCGCCGCGTATCGCAAAAATCCTGAACTGGCGCATCACGATTCGTCCACGCCGAATCCCGACTGGTTTGAATTTGGTCCGGCGGGCGATGCGGTTTCGCTGCTCGGCGAGGAAATAAAACCATTGCTGGACGTGCAAATCAATGATGGCGGCAAAAAAAACTCCCGTCGGGCCGCGTGGATGGAATTGCTTGTGACTGGGCGCGATTGGCATCGCCAGCATCGCCGGCTTTACACGAATCAGACGATGATTCAGGACATGGAAATTTATTTGTCCAATCGCGGGCTTGAAATTATTGACCCGGCCAGCGCGCTTTCTGAAACCGCCGCGCGCCGTTATCTCTACGAAGCCGTCGGCCTCGAACCGTGGCGCGACAGTGATCCGGGCGCGGACAGCCACAGTTGGGGCGTCGGCACAAACTATTGGCAACTTACAGAAAAAGGTCTCACGAAGGAACTCGGCTACGTTGGCTATTACGGCGAGGTGTTGGATTGGGTAACTTCAATTTACAATGCGACACGGCCTGCGCCCGGTTTGCCCGGCGATGTGGAAATTAAATTGCAGTTGGAAAAAATTTCCAACGCGCGCGCGAATTTTCGTTATCCCGGAACGGACGCGGATGGCTTTCGCGCGATGCGGATTGAAGCCGTGGTTGGCTGGCGCGACAGCGGGCATTATCCCGGCAACGTCGCTTACGCCGAGCGTCCGACGTGGGATGCGTCGCCGCTTTACGCCGTCACCGCGACGCTCGATCCGGATGCGATTGGCTACGCGCAACAGATGTTTGCGGACGGACAATTTTTTATTTCGCTCGAACGCCAGATGGCGCAGGCAAACAATCTACGCGTCACCGCCGGACTGCTCGACGTGCCGGATCAATACGAACTTATCAAAGCGCAGCCGCCGAGCGCGAAGCGTTTGCCGATGACGCCCGGCCAACCGGATTTTGTTTTCCGCGACGAAGTGGATGGCGTGGTCGCGGTGAAAAACGGCGACGAAATATTTTATGCGTCGCTCTACTGGCGTTCGCGCAACGCCGTGAATTCATTGGCGCGAATCCATTTCACCACGCCGCTCACAGATCAAATCGCGGTGGTGGCCGAGGAAACTCAATTTGAACCGAGCGGACAATTTTACTCGCGCCCGGATCACATCAATTTTGGTTTTGCCAATGGCGGCCCACGCTATCCGCAGGATTTACACTCGGCGCACGCGGGCGAAAAATTGCCCATCGCCAAAATTCCGGCGGGCGTGAAATTCAAGCCCGGCGACGAAAATGTATATGCTGGCAAGGCGAATTTTTACACGCTGCGCTACGGAAATTATCTTATCGGCATGAACCTGACGACGGACAAAACGCTTGAATTAAAAACGCCCATTGGCGTGAGCGAGGCGAAAGAACTGGTTTCTGGAAAAATTGTGAAGCTGGACGCGCCGCTCAAAATCGCACCGCGCTCGACAGTGGTTTTATATTTTGGAAAATGAGCGCGTTCAACCGTTTCATTTTGCGGCGGCAAATCGCTTGGCAAATATATTCAGTCCGGCAAATCCGCCATCACGCAGACGGAAATTGGCGCACGAAAAGTTTTTTCGTTCGGCTTTCAATACGGCAAGCGCGAAATGCACCCCCCTTGTGTTGCTCAAAGACACTCCAATTGTCACGCCGATTGGCTCGAACCTTGTCCTCGACTGCAAAATAGCCCGTGGTTCTTGCGTCAAACTGTGGTCACCACTCGTCGAATTTAATCAAACTGGTGGAGTGGAGCGGGTGAAGGGAATCGAACCCTCGTGAGCAGTTTGGAAAACTGCCGTTCTACCATTGAACTACACCCGCCTTCAGTTCCTATTTTTTGAATTTTAAGTTTTTAGTTCCAGCAGAGCCAGCCTTTTTTTATAACTTAAAATTAAAAATTCAAAACTAAAAACTGTCCAACCCGCTTGCCTTGTCAATCCGCCGCCACTAAACTTCGCGCGATGAATTCGCTGCTTCTCACCGGCGGGCGTGTGGTTGATCCCGCCAATAAATTTGACGCCATCGCCGACGTTTTAATTCTCAACGGCAAAATTTCCGCCGTCGGTAAAAAGCTTTCCGCTCCCGCTGGCGTGGAAACTTTCGACGCGACTGGAAAAATTGTTTCACCCGGCCTCATTGATTTGCACGTTCACTTCCGCGAACCCGGCCAGACGGCCAAAGAAAATATTGCGACCGGCTGCGCGGCGGCTGCGCGCGGCGGATTTACTTCCGTCGTCTGCATGCCGAATACTTCGCCCGCGATTGACAGCGCGGCGACCGTTGCGCTCATTCACGAACGTGCCCGCGAACAGGGTTTGATCAATGTTTTCATCTCCGGCGCCATCACCAAAGGCATCGCGGGCGAAGAACTCGCGCCCATCGGCGGTTTGAAAAAAGCGGGCGTCGTCGCCATCACCGACGACGGCCATTGCATTCAGAATAACGATCTCATGCGCCGCGCCTGCGAATACGCGAAGATGTTCGACTTGCCGCTGTTTGATCACTGTCAGGATTATTCGCTCGTGACCGACGGCGTGATGCACGAAGGTTATTGGAGCCTCGCGCTCGGTTTGCGCGGCTGGCCGGCGGCGGGCGAAGAAATGATTGTCGCGCGCAACATTCTGCTCGCGGAACTCACCGGCGCAAAAATTCATTGCCAGCATTTGAGCGCGGCGGGCAGCGTGAAATTATTGCGGGACGCAAAAAAACGTGGCGTCTCAATTTCCGGCGAGGCGTGCCCACATCATTTCACACTCACCGACGCGGCGGTAGCAGGCAGCGAAAAATTTTGGGCGGACGATGGCAAACAACTTTCAACCTTCAACTTTCAACCAGCCACTTCGCCCCAATGGCCGGCTTACGACACCAATTTCAAAATGAATCCCCCGCTCCGTTCCGCGCGCGACCGCGAGGCGATTCTTGAAGGCTTGGCCGACGGCACGATTGAGATTTTGTGCAGCGACCACGCGCCGCATTGCGATTACGAAAAAGAAGTCGAGTTCGACTACGCGCCGTTCGGCATCACCGGATTGGAAACGGAACTTGCGCTCTCGCTGATGCAACTCGTCCACACGAAACGGATTTCGCTCGCGGACATGATTGCGAAATTCACCGTCAATCCCGCGCGCTTGCTGAATCTAGCGAAAGGAACTTTGAGCGTCGGCGCAGACGCGGACGTGACGGTGTTTGATGCGGATGCCGAATGGATTTATCAGCGCGAAGATTCCGCGAGCAAATCCAAGAACAATCCGTTCTTCGGCTGGAAGCTAAAAGGCAAAGCCGTCGCCACCATCGTCGGCGGCAAAGTCGTCTGGTCAGAAACTGCCGAAGCCGTCGCGGCGTAAATTAATTTTCTGCGGGCGACTCCGGCGTGGCGACGGGCGTTTCTTCAACCGGCGTTTTCACTTCTTCATCCAGTTGCAATTGCTCCGGCGGCGTAGTGGCGAGTCCGGCATCCGCCGTGATGGGCGCGGGCGGACGTTCAACGGGAATTCGGCGAAGTTCATCCGCAGCGGGCAAATCTTCAAGGCCGCGCAAACCAAAATATTCCAAAAATAAAGGCGTGGTGCTGTAAAGCGCGGGACGACCGACCACTTCCGCGCGACCGCTTTGAATCACGAGGCCGCGTTCCAAAATCGTCTGCATCGTGCCGTCAATGTTCACGCCGCGCACCTGCTCGACTTCCGCGCGTGTGACTGGCTGGCGATACGCGATGATGGCGAGTGTTTCCAACGCCGCCTGCGAGAGCCGCGTGGGACGATTTTTTACACCGACGAGCGCCTTGAGCCACGGCGAAAATTCCGGCTGCGTGACGAACTGCCACGCGCCCGCGACGCACGCGAGCCGGTAACTGCGCGCGGCGGATTCGTGTTCGCGCGCAAGTTCTTCGAGCGCGGCGGTGAGGTCGTCGTCCTTCACTTTTTTGAACGGCTTGGCGGCCTCGTCCGCGTCCTCCGCCGTGGCGGCGTTGGCGAGCAAGTCGCGAAGTTCTTTTACGCTCATCGGTTTTTGAGCGGAGAACAAAAGTGATTCAAGAATGAATTTCAGTTCCATGCGAAAAAATTAATTTGGTTTTGGTTCGTCTGCGTCAGTTTCTTCTTCATCGCCATCCTCATCTTCTTCGTCGTCCTCGGCGTCATCATCATCGTCTTCGTCATCAAATTCATCTTCCGCTGCTTCTTCTTCAGTTTCAGAAACAGTTGTTTCAGGCAATGACGATGAGGGTTTTACTTCGGCCTCAATTTCGGCTTCCGCTGCTGACTCGCCCATTTCCATCTGCACAGCAGAAGTAACGGTGGAAGGAACGGCCTTGCCGATTTGAATTTCATCGAACGGTTCCGGCTGGATGCACGCGAGTTGCTTCAAGCGAATCAATTCCAGCAACGCGAGAAACGTGCAGACCACTTCCGCGCGATTGGCGGCGGTTTCAAACAGTTCGGAAAATTTCACAGAGCCGCGCTCGGTCAACGTCTTGAGCACGAATTCAATTTTCTCGCTGACCGTCCATTTGTCCTCGTAAATCTCGCGCGTGCCGGCGGTCTTATCCTGAAAGCGTTTAAGGACGGAATTGACCGCGTTCAATAAATCGAAAATGGAAATTTCAATTTTGACGGGCGCGTCGGTATTTTCAAATTCGATTTTTCCGGGCAATCGCGGAAAAACATTTTCCTGACGTTCTTCGAGCGTTTGCAGTTTCGCGGCGGCGTCCTTGAATTTTTTATATTCCACCAACTGGCGAATGAGTTCGAAGCGCGGATCTTCGCCTTCATCCTCGGCTTCGACGACGACCTGCTGATCCACCGGCAATAGCTCGCGGCTCTTGATATACATGAGCGTCGAAGCCATCACGAGAAATTCGCCGGCGATTTCGAGATCGAACGCGCGCATCAAATCAATGTATTCGATGAACTGCGTCGCGAGCTTGGTGAGGTTGACTTCGTAAATGTCCACTTCCTCCTTCTTGATGAGATAAAGAAGCAGGTCGAGCGGTCCCTCGAAAACCTCGAATTGAACTTTGTATTCAGCCATTAAACGGACGGGCAGCGTAAATTGAAGCGGACGGCTTGGCAATGTCGGAACGCGCAAGCTAATTGCTCGACGCAGCAAATTTATTTTGCATAATACGATTATGAGTTCGGACGAGCGCGAAATTTATAATTATTTGCAGACGTGGAACGGCGAATTCATTAATGCCAAGGAAATCAGTCGGCGCGCCGGCACCAAACGGCGTTACCACGAAGACCCCGACTGGGCGAAACCGTTTTTGCTCTCGATGGTTGATAACGGGCTGCTGGAAAAAGATCTCAACGGCCGTTTTCGCGTCAAACCCGAACGCAAAAAAGGTCACAATCAAAAATGGATTTCGCCGGACATCGAAAAAATCCTCAATGATGGCGGCGTGACTATTGATGAAGAAACCGGCAACTCGGTGACGGACGAATCGCTCTGATGCTCGCGGCGCTGTTCACCACCCTGCTCTTCGCGACTTCCGCCGTTTGCGGTTATCGCGTCGCCAAACAAGTCGGTGGCATTGAGGCAAATTTCTGGCGCATCACGCTCGCGACAATTTTCCTGACGATTTGGGCATTCACTTTTGGCGCAGGATTTTCCGGCGCACCGGAATGGTTCATCTTGAGCGGACTTTTTGGAATCGGCCTTGGCGACACCGCCTATTTTCAAGCGCTGCCGCGACTCGGCAGCCGCCGCACCGTTTTGCTGATGCAATGTCTCACCGCGCCGTTCGCTGCACTCATCGAATGGCTCTGGCTCGGCACAAAATTAAATTTGCCGGAAATTTTTTGTATCGCTGTAATTTTAATCGGCGTCGCCATCGCGCTCGCGCCGGACGATCACTTGAAAATTTCCGCGCGCGATTGGAAAATCGGTTTGACCGCCAGCATTTTTGCCGCGCTCGGCGGCGCGCTCGGCGCGGTCATCATCCGCAAAGGTTACGCGGCGATTCACGCTGACGGACTGAATGTTGATTCCGGCACGACCGGTTATCAACGCGTGCTCGGCGGCATTTTGATTCCGACGATTGCACTGATTATTTTCAAATGGCGTGCCGCGCCCGCGCACGGCGGCTGGTTTGAGAAAAAAACTTTGTCTGTCTCGCGCGAAAAATGGCTTCGCATCTGGCCGTGGGTTTTGGCGAACGCGCTCGCCGGTCAGACGCTCGGCGTGACGTGCATGCAATGGGCGCTCAAGACCACGCCCGCCGCCGTCGTCGCCGCCATCATCGCCACGACACCCTTGGTATTGCTACCGATGACGCGCATTGTCGAAGGTGAAGAAATCGGCGTCCGTTCACTCGTCGGCGCGCTCGTCGCCGTCGGCGGCGTAATCGGACTGACTTTTTTCCGGTGAATTTTTAACGCAAAGGCGCAAAGGCGCAAAATAATTTGAACTCCGCTCCAACTCGTTTGCGACTTTGCTTCTTTGCGCCTTTGCGTTAAATCTGAATTGCACTTATGCCATCAGCACTCCAGTCCGCCGTCGCAACGCTCGGCCTCGAAAAATTTCGCCGCCACATTTTTCTCTGCGTGGACGCGGACGAACCCAAATGCTGTTCGCGCGAACAAACGCTCGCGTCATGGGATTTTTTGAAAACGCGTTTGAAAGAATTAAATCTCGTCGGCGCGCAACCGCTCGTCTATCGCACCAAGGCCAGTTGCCTGCGCGTCTGCACGCGCGGCCCCATCGCCGTCGTCTATCCCGAAGGCGTCTGGTATCACAGTTGCACGCCGGAAGTTTTGGAACGCATCATCAACGAACACTTGGTCGGTGGAAAAACGGTGACGGAATTTGCCTTCGCCGAAAATTCGTTGCGCTAAATTCATCTCGACTTGGCGGCGCAACCAGCGCAACTTTGCGAAACAAAACCCGATTTTCATGGCGCGCCTGCAAGTTAAAACCGATGGACTGAATCTACGTTCGCTCGAATTACGGCTCGGCGCCAACCGCACGGGACGCGATCCCGACGCTGATTTCACCCTGTCGCATCCGTCGGTTTCATTCACGCACTGCGAATTTATTTTGTCGCACGACGGCGTTTTTGTGCGCGACTGTGATTCCACCAACGGCACTTTCGTCAACGGCGAAATGGTCAAGGCCGCCCATCTGCAACCCGGTCAAGCCGTGCGTCTCGGCGATGTGGAACTAATTGTCGAATCCACCGAGGCCGCCATCGGCATCCCAAAAATGGAACGTGAAATTCCCGCGCCGCCGCCGATGCAGGCCGACGGCTCGCTGCTGTGTCGCCGGCATCCTGATGTCGCCGTGGCCTTCCGCTGCACTCACTGCCACGAACAGCTTTGCACCGGCTGCGTTCATGTTTTACGACTGCAAGGCGGCGGCAATCCACTTTTTCTCTGTCCGCTGTGCAGTCACAAGTGCGAACGCCTCCACAAAATTGAACGCCCCAAGGAAGATTTTTTTGGCGCGCTCGGACGCACCATCCGAATGCCCCTGCTCTACTGGAAAGAACGCACCGGACGCAAAAAATAATTCCGGCAAAGCTATTTCGGTTTACGCCAGAAATTTCCCCGCCATTTTTTCGAGCGCATCAATCCACGCCGGATGTTCGTTCATGCACGGAATGCGCGTGAACTCCTGACCGTTGCCGGCCATGAATTCTTCGCAGCCGCGAATGCCGATTTCTTCGATCGTCTCCAAACAATCCGAGACAAACGCCGGACAAATCACGAGCATCTTCTTTTTTCCCTCCGTCGCGAGGCGCGGCAGTTCGTAATCTGTGTAAGGTTTTAACCACGGATCTTTGCCCAGCCGCGATTGAAATGACACCGACCATTTGCCCGCCGGCACGCCCGCCTTTTCGGTGAACAGCGCCGCCGTGCGATAACATTGCGCGCGATAGCAGTGCGCGTGCGACGGACTCGGCGTCTCGCAGCAATTTGGCGTGGCAAGACAATGACAGCCCGTCGTGTCCGACTTTTTGATGTGTCGCTCTGGAATGCCGTGAAAACTGAAAAGCAAATGGTCGTAATCTTTTTTGAAATAATCCGCCGCGCTCGCCACCAGCGCCGCGATGTAATCCGGCTGGTCAAAATACGGCGCCTGCACCGTGATCTTCATCTGCGGCGCAAGTTTCGCCACGACTTCCTGCACACGCACGACGGCAGTTTCGTAACTCGACATCGCGTAATGCGGAAACAGCGGGATCAACAAAACTTCCGTCGCGCCCTTCGCCGCCAGTTTTTTCACGGCGGATTCGATGGACGGATTTTGATAACGCATCGCCAGTTCCACCGGCACGCTCACGCGTTTCTGCAAAAGTTCCTGAACGTGTTTGCTGGTGACGACCAGTGGCGAACCTTCCTTCGTCCAAACTTTTTCGTAAGCGTGGCCGGATTCCGCCGGGCGCTTGATCAAAATTAAGCCAACGAGCAAACGCCGCAGCGGCCACGCCACGTCAATGACGCGCCCGTCCATCAGAAACTCGTTCAAATACCGCCGCACATCCGGCACCGACGGTGAGTCCGGCGAACCGAGATTGACCAGTAAAATTGCTTTGCTCATGTTAAAAAAGTTTACCAACGCGTTCGGCGATGTTCACGCCTGAAACAATCGAATCGCCCAGTGAAACGCCATCGCGATAATGTCCGGCGAAAAATAGGTTGGGATTTTTGGCTTCGAGGTCATTCAACAAATCGCGGTATTTGCCGTAGCCGACGTTGTATTGCGGAATCGCCTTCGGCCAAAATGCCGTGTGCACAAACGTTGGTTTGCCTGTCACACCAAGCAGCGCGCGCAAATCTGCCAGCACCACCTCAACCAATTTGTCCGCGGGCAACGAGGCGAGCTCTGGATAACGCGCGCCGCCGACGTAGCTTGTCAAATTGATCTGGTCACTGGGAGCGCGATTGGGAAACAACGCGGAGGAAAAAATCGTGCCGAGGATTTTGAAGCCCTCAATCTTCGGAATCAGCATCCCAAATCCCTGACAGGAATGCGTCACGTCTTCGCGACGAAAACCGAGGACAACGCTAGCCACCGGCGGATAACTAATTTCGGAAAACAGGTTCAGATCCACCGGAGATGGTGCTTCGATGTTGAGCTGTGCCAGACGATGTGCCGTGCCGCAATAAATCACCGCGCCAAATTCCGTCTCGCCCTGCGCCGTGGTGACGCGCCAGCCATCGCCGGTGCGCGTGAGTTTCGTGACGGGCGTGTTTAATTTGAGCGCATCGCCGAGCTGCGCCGCCAGCGTGTCGGGCAAAACCTGCAACCCTTCATCGAACGAAAATTTCGCCGCGCGATCTTTCGCCACTTCGCCGGATTTTTTCCGGTCGCGTGCGCCAAAAAGTTGGCCCTTGATCATCGAGCCGTAATTATCTTCGAGCGCCTTGAGCTTGGGGAACGCGTGTGGCAGCGAGAGTTTGTGCGGATCGCCTGCGTAAATTCCGGCAACGAGCGCGTCAATTGCGTGATCTAAAAATTCCTGGTTGAACCGGCGCACGACGAACTGCGCGATGCTTTCTTCCACGCCGTCGCGGCGCGGTTTAATGAAGGGTTCGCGCAGCACCGCAAGCTTGGCCTTGGCGGTGAACAGCGGAGTCGAAAAAAATCCGAGTGGCTTGCCGGGCATCTCGATCGGGCGACCGTAGCGCACGACGTAGCGCACTTCGGCTTTGGGATCGGTATTCAACTTACGCGCTTCCAGCCCGGCATCGCGGACGAGCTGCGCGATTTTCGGCGACGTTTCGAGAATGGTATTCGGCCCGAACTCAGCGAGGAACCCATCCTTGCGAATGGATTGAATCACTCCGCCCGCACGTGAACTGGCTTCAAAAACCGTCACGGCAATACCCGCGCGTTTCAGGTAAAACGCAGCGGTCAAACCCGTGATGCCAGCACCGATGATTGCGACAGATTTCATTCGCCCAATCAAATGGTCTTCGAATGTCTCCGCTCATTTGCCGCGCCGAGCGTGTTGTCAAAACACATCGCGATGTTGCGGATGAAGAGGCGACCAGAGTTCGTGACTTCGAGGCCGGTGTCGGTTTTTTTCACCAGTCCGTCGGCGATGAAGGGCGCGAGCGTGGCGAGTTCCTTTTCAAAATGTTGCTCGAAGTTGATGCCGAGTTTCGTGCTCATCGACGCGAAGTCGAGCGAGAGGTCACACATCGTCCGCATGATGGTTTCGCGGCGAATTTTATCCTCGTCGCTGACGATGTAAGCTTTGTGCAACGGCACGTTGCCGGCGTCCACGGCGGCTTGATACTTCGGCAGTTCCTTCTCGTTTTGCCAATAGACATCGGGCGTTTGCGACACCGCGCTCATGCCGAACGCGTAAATATCCGAACCGGCGCGCGTGCTGTAACCTTGAAAATTTCGCTGCAAATTTTTGTTCCGTTGCGCGATGGTGAGTTCGTCCGTCGGCTTCGCAAAATGATCCATGCCGATGTAAACATACTGGTCATCCGCCGTGAGTTTTTCGATGACGAGCTTCAGCACTTCAAGTTTGGATTCGGGCGTCGGCAGAATTTTTTCCTCAAGAATTTTTTGCGCGGGTTTGATCCACGGCACATGCGCGTAGCTAAACACGGCGAGGCGATCCGGCTTCATTTCCAAAACGGTTTCAATCGTTTCGGTGAACGACGCGGGCGTCTGAAACGGCAGACCGTAAATCAAATCCAGATTGATCGAGCCGAAGCCGAGTTCGCGCATCCAATCCATCGCCTGCTGCGTCATCTCGCGCGGCTGAATGCGGTGAATCGCCTCCTGAACTTTGGGATTAAAATCCTGCACACCCATCGAGGCGCGATTGAAACCGATTTCGCGCAGAGCGACGAGATGTTCGCGTGTGAGGCGACGAGGATCCACTTCGACACTCGCTTCAATGTCGGGCGAAAACGTGAAATGTTTGTGGATGATTTCGCCGAGGCGGCGGATTTCGTCCGGGCGCAAAAAAGTCGGCGAACCGCCGCCGAAATGAAGCTGAACCGCTTTGCGATCTTTGTTCAAACGCGGTGCGAGTTTGGCAACTTCGCGGCCAAGATAATCAATGTAGTCTTTGCCCTTGTCGTGATTGGTCGTAATGACCGTCGTGCAACCACAAAACCAACAGAGCGATTCGCAAAACGGAATGTGAAAATAAACCGACAGGTCGCGCGGTGTCTGGTTATTGAACTCAATCTTTTCGGAAAGTTGGTCCCACGTCACCGTGTCGGTGAACTTGGTTGCGGGCGGATAGCTGGTGTAACGCGGCCCAGCCACGTTATATTTTTTCACCAGATCGAGATCGACGTTCAGCGTTTTCATTTGAAAGTTTTCACAGTGTCCACCAAAGCTTGAATATTTTCCAGTTTTGCGCCTGGCGTCAAACCGTGGCCTAAATTAAAAATATGTCCGGGGCGACCACGCATGGTTTCGAGAATTTTTTTTGTCTCCGCCGCGACTACTTCCGGCGTGGATTCAACAATGTGCACCGGCGAAAGATTTCCCTGCATCGCGATGTGCGCCGGAATAATTTTGCACGCTTCCGCCAAATCCGTTTGCCAATCAATCCCGAGAATGTCCGCGCCACTATTGATTAAATCCGGCCAGTTGCCATGCGTGCCGAGCGAGAAATTGATAATTGGCAACTGGCAGTTGGCCGCTCGGAGATTGGAAATAATTTCATTCGTCCAACGCCCGCTCGCCTCCTGAAATTCCGTCGGCGCAAGATGTCCGCCGTGACTGTCGAAAATTTGCACGGCATCCACGCCCGTCGCGATTTGCATTTTCAAATACGCGGTGACAGCGGCGGTGAGTTTTTCCAGCAAGCCAAAAAAAGTTTTTTTGTCCTCGCGGAAAAGCTGCAGCGCGCGGCTGTATTTCGGCACGCTTGCACCTTCCATCATGAATGTCGCCAGCGTCCACGGCGAACCGGTGAAGCCGAGCAGCGCCGTTTTATCGCCGAGTTCTTTACGAAGAATTTTTAGTGCCTGTTCAACGTAGTTCAATTGCTCAACGACGTGTTCGACCGAAAGTTTTTCAATGTCCGCCTTGCTGGTGACGGCGAAATCCATCTGCACACCGCCGGTTTCTTTGAAATGATATTTCTGCCCCATTGCCTCGGGAATTACGAGGATATCGCTGAACAAAATCGCCGCATCAAAACCAAACCGGCGAATGGGCTGCAAAGTCACCTCGACCGCGAGTTCAGGATTCTGGCAAAGCTGCACGAAGGTGTAAGTTTCCTTGAGCTTACGATATTCCGGCAGCGCGCGACCGGCCTGACGCATCAGCCACATCGGCGGGCGGTCCACAGTTTGGCAGCGAGCCGCGCGGTTGAAGCGTTCGCGCGCGGTCAAAAAATTTTGCACAGCCATCGGTTTTGATTCAGTGACATTCATCAGATAAATTAGCCAAGCCCATCATAACACCATCCACCCCGATGACAGCTTCGTTTATTTTGGCAATGGCCGCACATATTTTGGTTAGCTAGCAGTTTGAGCCAGCATCCTGATGCGCCAGATGTGAATGGGTTCAGCAAATCCAGTGAACTGCTGCGTGTCCGCCACGGCGGTCAGCCGGACTTCGCGGAGAAAAAATTTTACTTCTTCACACTGGAATATTTCATCTGCCACCACCAGATCGCCGCCTTCGCAACGCTCGACCAAGCGCGCGGCGAGGTTCACGACCGAACCAAAAAAATCCAGCTTGTCGTTCGCGTTCACCGCGAGGCACGGCCCGACGTGCAGCGCCGACTTGAGTTGCAATTGCACTTTCTGCGTCAAATTCATTTTACCAAGCTGCTCATGCATCGCGCGCGCAGCGGCGAACGCCTCCGGCAAATTACTGAACACGGCCATCACGGAATCGCCAATCGTTTTAACCACGCCGCCGTGATTGACAGCAACGGCGTCGTGCAAAATTTTGAAATGGTCACGCACGAGCGCGTAAGCGGGCGCGTCACCAATGCGCGAATACATCGCCGTCGAGCCGCGCAAGTCCGTGAACAAAACCACTTGCGAACCGACGACCACTTGCTCCGTAGGCGAAATCACTTCGGTGGCAAATAAATCGCGGAACTCCTGCCAGTTCGTCACGCGCGCGGCGGTCAAAATCTCGTCGTCACCCGCCCCGGATTCCAGCGCGACCTGCACCGGAAACGGATTCGGATTGCGGACGGAAAAGATTTTATCCGTGCGATTAAATTCAAATTTTTCCGGCGCGCAAATGATTTCAACTTCGCCCGCTGGCAACAAAGAAATTTCTTTCACCTGCACGGAACGAACCCGTAAATCCCGCGTGGTCATTGGAAAAACCCATTCACGGCGCTCGTTTGGTTCAAGGCAAATCTGAGCGGCGAGGTGTGGGCGCGCGCCGGGACCGACGAGACAAAAAGTTTGTTCATCGCACGGACGCACGGCGGGATTCACGGAAAATTTCAGCTCGACGGACTTGTCGAATTCCGCGTCGAAACGGATGTTGCAGACGTCGCAATGCGCCGTGCGCGCGAGGTCGGCGAGCGAACTCGTGCGCGGCGCGCGCGTGGCACGACAATTCGGACACAACACTTCCCAGCGCAAATTCAAAAGACCGGCGCGCGTCGCGTGCAGAAATAATTTCAAAACGTCCCAGCGGTCCGCGCGCCAGTTTTTGGCGACGGTGAACGGACGGATGTGGGACAGTTCCACATCCGCCGATTCCGTGAGCAGCGCGGAAAACTGTTTGACCAACAGCGCGGAAAAGTTTTCGGCGCGCAATTTTGCGAGGCCGCTGTCAAGCGCCGCAGAATTTGCCGGCGTAACGGAAAGTTTTGGCATCACGGCGCGTTGCTGACCCGCGAGATATTCACCGACGTGGCGGACGAGTGCCTTCATATCACGCAAGGTTTTCGGTCCGATGACGTGCCGGACGAGCGCGGCGCCAAAAAGATTTTTCGTTTTGAAATGGCCGAACAATTCGATGGCGCAACCAGTTTTTGTTTCGCGCAATCGCAAACCCATCACGGTTTCGACGAGCGCACCGGAAAGAAAAACGCGGCGCACCTGATAAAATTCCGGCTCGGTCCACTCGAAGGGAAATTCGCGCCACACGAGCGGCAGACCGAAAAATTTCGCGCGCGCGATGACTTTGCTGCCGCCTTCGGGCAGCGGCTCGACCGCGTATTTGACCGGCGGCAGGCCGACGGCGCGGTTGAGCCAGTCCGTCTTCGCCAAAATCGGCCAGACCGCCGCGCGGGGGTGCGGCAGTTCGACCGTTTCCTCGATTTTGACCAGTCGCGGCATGACGAAAAATCTAGCCGATACGACGGAATTTGAACAGGCCGCAGCCGCAAATAATTTTGCAACTTTGCGCGACTGCC
Source organism: uncultured Verrucomicrobia subdivision 3 bacterium (assembly GCA_903833055.1). Classification (GTDB taxonomy): domain Bacteria; phylum Verrucomicrobiota; class Verrucomicrobiia; order Limisphaerales; family UBA11358; genus UBA11358. Next base: position 25,964 of record CAILDU010000188.1, read on the forward strand.
GGTTTTTAATTTGATGCGATGAAAGAACAACCTTCAAATGCAGGCGAATCGTTGTGGCGGCGGAAGCTTGCCGAGGCCGAACGCGCCGCGTTGCGCGCGTCGCCGGAATTGGAACTGGAAGCCAGACTTACAGCGGCACTGGATAAAATTTCCGAAGCGTCCGTGCCTTCCAATTTCACTGCGCGCGTGCTCGCCGCCGTCGAATTGGAAGAAATGCGTTCGGCGCGTTCGCGCTGGCATTGGAACTGGCATTCGCTTTTTCCGCGCATCGCTGTGGCGTGCGCCGTTTTGATTTTTGCCGGCGTCGGCATCCAGCGGTTCGAGACAAATTCACATCGTCTGGCGCTGGCAAAAGATGTCGCGATGGTTACTACGGCGCAACCGCCAAGTGTGGACGCGCTCGAAAATCTCGATGCCATCCAGCGTATGAGCCAACCGGCGCACGCCGACGGCGAACTGCTGGCCGTGCTGCAATGATTCGCTTGCAACAATTTATTTTTGTTCTCGCGCTGATAATTTCCATTTCTGCCGCCGCGCAAAATCCGCCGTTGCCGCCAGACGCGGAAAAAATTTCACCCGTGCCGGCAAATCTGATTCCATCGGTGCTGCAATTGCAGTCGCCCGTAGATTTTTTCCGGCAGTTGCTCGCGATGACGCCGTCGGAACGGCTCACCGCGCTCACGAATCGTCCGCCGGAAGCGCGCGCAAAAATTCTTGCGAAAGTGCGCGAGTATCAGGCGCTAAATCCAGACGAACGTGAGTTGCGCCTGCGTGCGACGGAACTGCGCTGGTATCTTGTGCCGCTGCTACGACTGTCGCCGACGAACCGCGTGACGCGGCTGGCAATGGTTCCGCCAGACATGCAGGAACTGGTTAACTCGCGTTTGCTGCATTGGGATATTTTGCCGCCACCGCTCAAACAGGAATTTTTGACGAACGATTCCACACTCCATTATTTCGCCCGCGTCGAACCAACCGACGCAACGTCCGCCAATCCCGATCAGCAAAAAATCGCCGACCGGTTCAACCAGTTTTTTGAACTCACAGCGGCGGAAAAAAGATCAACACTCAACACGCTTTCCACCGCCGAACGCGCACAGATGGAAAAAACCTTGCAGTCGTTTGAAAAACTTCCGCCCCGGCAACGGCTCACTTGCGTGCACAATTACGCCAAGTTCGCCGGCATGAGCACGACGGAGCGCGCGGAGTTTTTGAAGAACGCGGATGACTGGTCAAAAATGTCGCCCGCCGAACGCCAAACATGGCGCGACCTCGTGAAAACCGTTCCGCTCTGGCCGCCCATGCCGCCGCCAATGGCGATCATGCCGCCCAACTTGATTCCCCACGCCACGTCCAAACTTCCGCGCGCGACCGTGGCGACGAATTTGAACTGACCGCAGTTTCAAATTTCAATTTCCACCGTAACGCTTTAACTTCCCGCCGTGCATCCGATTGCTTTTTATTTCGGTTCGTTGCCTGTCCGCTGGTATGGCGTGATGATGGCGTGCGCGTTTCTCGCTGGTCTGTGGACCGCCACACGCCGCGCGCGACTCGTAAACGTCTCCGGTGATATCATCGCCGACGTGACGTTGTGGCTCATGGTTGGCAGCATCATCGGCGCGCGCTTCGTTTATGTGACGACATATTGGAAGCAGGAATTTGCCGACCAGCCGTTCTCCGAAGTTTTCATGATCCAACACGGCGGACTCGTCTATTACGGCGGGCTTATCGGTGCAGCAATTACGGGTCTCGGCTATCTGTATTGGAAAAAACTTCCAGTCTGGAAAATTGCCGACATCCTCGCGCCGAGCATCGCATTAGGCAGTGTTTTCGGGCGAATTGGCTGCCTGCTCAACGGCTGTTGCTACGGCCACGCGTGCGATTTGCCGTGGGCAATCCATTTTCCCGCCGACCACGAAACGCACGGCATCGCGGTGCATCCGACGGAAATTTACGACGCGCTATTGAATTTAATTCTCTACGTTTTTCTTGCTTGGCTGTTCCGCCGCAAAAAATTTGACGGACAAATTATTGCGACCTACCTGATGGTTTACGCCGTCTTTCGCTCCATCGCAGAAACTTTTCGCGGCGATTACCCGACCGACCACGTTCACGCCGGACTGACTTCCGCACAGCTCGTGAGCGTGCCGATTTTTGTGATGGGAATTATTCTGGCGATAATTCTTTCACGTCGTCCCGCCGCCAAATGAAGTCACCCATTTTCATTGCTGGGCCGACGGCGGTCGGCAAATCGGAAATCGCCTTGCGGCTCGCGGAAAAAATCGGCGGTGAAATTATTTCCGTGGATTCGATGCAAGTTTATCGCGGGCTGGACATCGGCACGGCCAAACCGTCGCCCGCTGAACGCGCCAAAGTCCCGCATCACCTGATTGACGTTTGCGATTTGACCAAGGCCTTCGACGCCGCGCAATTTATTCGCCACGCGCAAACGGCTGTCGCCGAAATTCAATCGCGCAATAAAACGCCAATTTTTTGCGGCGGCACGGGACTTTACTTTAAGGCGTTTCTCGAAGGACTCGGTGAAGCACCCGCCACCGACGCGAACGTGCGCGCTGAATTGGAAGCCGCGCCGCTGGAAAAATTATTGGAGGAATTGCAGGAACGCGATCCGGCGACGTTTGAAAAAATTGACCGGCAAAATCCGCGCCGTGTTGTCCGCGCGGTGGAAGTGATTCGTTTGACCGGCAAAAAGTTTTCCGAGCAACGGTCAAATTGGAATCCAGAATCCAGAATCCAGAATCCAGAATCGCGATTCATTTGCTTCATCCGTGCGAGTTCCGATTTGCAAAAACGCATTGACCGGCGCGTGGACGAAATGTTCCGGCGCGGACTGGTCGCGGAGACGGAACAGCTTTTGAAACACGGTTTGGCGGAAAATAAATTTGCCATGCAAGCCATCGGCTATCGTCAAGTTGTCGAGCATTTACAAGGCGAACGTGATTTGGCGGCAACGATTGAGCTGGTGAAAATCCGCACGCGCCAGTTCGCCAAACGGCAACTGACGTGGTTTCGCCGTCATGGAAATTGCGAGTGGATGGAACTGAAGTCGGATAATTCGGTAGACGAAATTCTCGCAAAGCTGGCGACTCATGGTTAATTTATTTTTGTGAACCGAACGCAGTCCGAAAAACTTTTTGCCGAGGCGTTGAAATATATTCCCGGCGGTGTCAATTCGCCGGTGCGCGCCTTCCGCGCCGTCGGCGGCAATCCATTTTTCGTCAATCGCGCCAGCGGCTCCAAAGTTTGGGATGTGGACGGCAATGAATTGATTGATTATGTCTGCACTTGGGGACCGGCGATTTTGGGACACGCGCATCCGAAAATTATTTCCGCCGTTAAAACTGCCGCCGAATTCGGCACGAGTTTTGGTATTCCAAATCCTTTGGAAGTGACGATGGCGAAACGCATCTGCGAACTCGTGCCGAGTGTGAAAAAAATTCGCATGACGAGCAGCGGCACGGAGGCGTGCATGAGCGCGATTCGGCTGGCGCGCGGTTTTACGCAACGCGACAAAATCATCAAGTTCGACGGCTGTTATCACGGCCATGTGGATTCATTGCTGGTGCGCGCGGGGAGCGGTGCGCTGACGTTCGGACATCCAGACAGCGCGGGCATTCCGGCGGCGTTCACGTCACACACCATCGTCGCGCCTTACAACGATGTCGAGGCGGTGAAAGCCATCTTCGCGGCGAACAAAAATGAAATTGCCGGCATCATCGTGGAGCCGGTGCCGGGCAACGCGGGACTTTATTTACCGCAGCCGGGTTACTTGGAATTCTTGCGCGAAATCACGGCGGCGAATGGCGCGCTTTTAATTTTTGATGAAGTGATGACGGGTTTTCGTTTGGCGAAAGGCGGCGCGCAAGAGCGTTTTGGAATTACACCGGATTTGTCCACGTTCGGCAAAGTCATCGGCGGTGGATTGCCGGTGGGTGCGTTTGGCGGGCGCGCGGAAATTATGGATTATCTCGCGCCGCTCGGGCCGGTGTATCAGGCGGGAACGTTGAGCGGCAATCCGATTGCGATGGCGGCGGGCTTGGCGAATTTGGAAGAACTCAATGGAAAAGCGGAAAGCGGAAAGCGGAAAGCGGAAAATGAAAATGCCTATGCGGTGCTCGAAAAACTCGGCGCGCACCTTGAAGCGGGTATGACGGACGCCGCGAAATCTGCAAACGTGCCGGTGCGGTTCAACCGCTGCGGATCGATGTTCTGCGGCTACTTTACGGATGCCCCGGTTCACAATGTGGCGGACGCGATGAAGAGCGACCGCGAGAAATTCAAAAAGTTTTTCCACGGAATGTTGGACGCGGGAATTTACTTCGCGCCGTCACAGTTTGAAGCGGGATTTATTTCCACGGCGCACACGGCGGCGGACATTGAAACGACGGTGCGCGCGGCGGCCAAAGTGTTGCGGACGTTGTAACCTTCAAGCGGGCGTTGCGTCTGTCTGTTTAATCCGCCACAACCAACAACCGGCGGTTCGCACCCGAACATTAAAACAACATTATGAAATTCAATAAAACATTGATGATTGCCACGCTCGCCGTGGGCAGTCTGTTCGCCAGCGGCATTCCGTCGCAGGCGCAGGAAAACACGAACGCTCCGGCTGCCGGCGCACCGCCCGGCGGCATGCGCGTGCGTCCGAACTTTGACACGCTGGCGAAAAATCTTGAATTGACCGACGCGCAGAAGCCGCAGGTCAAAGTGATTTTTGATGAGCAGCAGCAAAAAATGAAAGAGTTGCGCGCAGACACCAGCGTGGCGCAGACCGACAAGCGCGCCAAGGCCAAGGAAATTCGCGATGCCGCGACGGCGAAACTGAAACCCATCCTGACGGCGGAACAATTCGCCAAGTGGGAAAAAATGGGAACCGGTATGCGCCAACGTCCGACGGCGGCTCCGGCCGCTGGCGACACGGCTCCGAAAAACTAAAATTAAAAAAACAAAGCGGGACGGCCAAAAGCTGTCCCGCTTTTTTATTTTTACAAATGCGATTGAGGAATCAAGGCTTGGCCGGAACCGGGGTCGGAGCAGCCGGTTTCACCTTCACTTCGAGATAAAGATCGCGCAGTTGCTTCGGTTCGACGGTGCTGGGCGAATCCGTCATCAAGTCCGTGCCTTTCGCCGTTTTGGGGAAGGCGATTACGTCGCGGATGCTGGTCACGCCGCAGAGAATTGCGATGAGCCGGTCAAAGCCAAGCGCGATGCCGCCGTGCGGTGGCGCGCCGTAACGAAACGCTTCGAGCATGTAACCGAAACGCGCCTTCACCATGTCCGGCGGAATCGCGAGCAGTTCTTCAAAAATAGTTTTCTGCACGTCGGGCTGGTGGATGCGGATGGAGCCGCCGCCGAGTTCGACGCCGTTGACGACGATGTCGTAATGCTGGCCGCGAACTTTCTTGGGGTCGGTCTTGAGCAGCGCGATGTCTTCCGCGACGGGCGCGGTGAACGGATGATGACTGGAATACCAGCGGTTCTGTTCGCGGTCGAAACCGAGCAGCGGAAATTCGATGACCCAGAGAAAATTAAATTGCTTCGGATCAATCACCAGCTTGCCTTGCGTCTTCAAAACGTCGGCGCAATACAAACGGATTTTGCCGAGGATTTCGCAGGCGTTCAGCCATTGGTCGGCGGCAAACAAAATCAAATCGCCTTCCTGAATCGCGAGCTTCGTGGTGAGCGCGGCTTTTTCGGCTTCGCTGAAAAACTTCACGATGGGCGATTTCCATTCGCCGCCTTCAACCTTGATGAACGCCAGTCCTTTCGCGCCAAAACTTTTCGCGTATTCGGTCATCGTCTCGATCTGGCCTTGCGTTGCGCCGGCCATGCCTTTGGCGTTCAGCGCTTTTACCACGCCACCATTGGCGATTGTGCCGCTGAACACTTTGAACGTGCTCGCACGAAAATCTTCCGTCATGTCCACGAGTTCCATGCCGAAGCGCGTGTCGGGCTTATCAATGCCGTAGCGATTGAGCGCTTCTTCAAATGAAATGCGTTTGAACGGCGTGGGCACATCAATGTTCAGCGCGGTTTTCCAAACGCGTTTGAGCAAGCCTTCGATGAGCGAATAAATATCTTCGCGGTCAATAAAACTCATCTCGATGTCCACTTGCGTGAACTCCGGCTGGCGGTCGGCGCGCAAATCTTCATCACGATAACAGCGCGCAAGCTGAAAATATTTTTCCACGCCGGCGACCATGAGAATTTGTTTGAACTGCTGCGGCGATTGCGGCAGCGCGTAAAAAGTTCCCGGCTCGCGGCGGTTCGGCACGAGAAATTCGCGAGCACCTTCAGGCGTGGACTTGAAGAGCGTGGGCGTTTCGACTTCGAGAAAACCTTGCTCGTCCATGAAACTGCGTGCGGCGATGGCGACTTTGGAACGCAATTTCAAATTGCGCGCCATTTCGGGACGGCGCAAATCAAGGTAGCGGTATTGCAGACGCAATTCTTCGTTCACCTTGTTGGCGATTTCGGGATCGTCCACGGGAAACGGCAGCACTTCCGCCATGTTCAGCACTTCGAGACCGGTGACGCCGACTTCGATTTCGCCGGTGGGAATCTTCGCGTTGTTAGTGCCTTCGGGACGATGTCGCACTTTACCGGTGAGGCTCACGACGCATTCGCTGCGGAGCGCGGCGGCTTGCGCAAAAAGTTCCGGCGTGAGATCGCTGGGATCGAACACCGTTTGCGTGCGGCCTTCGCGGTCGCGGATGTCGATGAAGATGAGGCCGCCGAGATCACGGCGGGAATGGACCCAGCCAGACAGCGTGACGGTTTGCCCGATGTGAGCTGGGCGCAGTTCGTTGCAATGATGCGTGCGTTTCATGAAATTATTCGCTTGAGCGAATGTTGATTGTGGCCGCGAAACCGGCGGATTTCAAAGAGATTTTTCGAGTAATCGGCTTGATAAAAGTTTCGGCCACAGGCTCGACAGCACCCCAAAAATTGTCGCATCCTTTTCAGGTGTCCGGTGTTGAATTGAATGCTATGAATTTCCTGCGCTATGGCGGTCTTAAAAATATTGCCGCTATTTTTTCCATTTTGTTGATTACCGCTGGCGTGGGTTACGCTGCCGCAGGCACGACCGCGCCACTGACGTTACAAGTCGTCGGGAGCGGAACGGTCAGCCCGAGTTACACAAACGGCCAACTGCTCAATGTCGGGCAGGCTTACAGTCTGACGGCCAAAGCAAAATCGAGTTTCACTTTCACGGGCTGGACGGGTGACACAAATAGCAGCAAAGCAAAACTGACGTTTGTCATGCCTTTTGTCGGCGAGTCGCTCACGGCGAATTTTGTAGATAAACAGAAGCCGACTTTGACCATCAAGACGCCGGCAAACAGCACGGCGTTGACCAATCCCGCCATCGTCATCGCAGGCACGGCGCGGGATAACGATGCGGTCGACAATGTATTTTATAATTTTAATGGCACCGGTTGGTTGGCCGCTTCGACGGGAAATGGCTGGAGCAATTGGTGGGTGAATCTGACATTGTATTCCAACACCAATACATTACAGGCCTGTGCAGTAGATCGCAGTGGAAATTTTTCCAAGACCAACTTGCTGAAGCTGACGTATTCCGCCGCGCCAACTTCATTGAACGGCATGCTCGTCACTGTGACCAATGGCGACACGCTTTACAGCATCAGTTTCGGCAGCAGCACTTTTAGCGACGGAACAGGCGTGGGTTCCTACACCTACAAAAAGAACGGACCAGTCTCCGGTAAACTCCAACTCAAATTCACCGCCCCACCCTCGGCGGTGGGCAACGACACCGCAACCTTGTTATTCAGTGATGCCACCAACGGTAATTTTACAGCGGCGGATGGAACCAGCGGCAATTTTGGCCTATCAACCGCCGATACGCTGGCTCCGTCTGCAGTTTCAGGAGCTGACATTTTATTGACCGATGGCAACGACACTAACAATCAAACTCTCTTACAATTCCTGACCGCACCCCACATTGTGGATAACGGCCATATGTTTGATGTCGCTAATCCCCTCGTCATTTCATTGGATGATAATTACCCAGGCAACATAAGCGACCGCGTTAGCGTCATTTTCACTCACCTGAAATTTATTAACGGAAGCTTCGGTCCAGTTGCGCCGCAAACTTTCATTGGCACGGTCATTGCCACTGGATTTATTGCGGCTACGAATACGGTAACTATTCTGTTCGACAGTTCGGCCTTTCTCTCCAAGAAAGATTTGTATGCGCCAGCTGCAGACAGTCAATCGAACACCTTGAGTATTTTAACCTACTATTATACTAACACCGTGGGTATGAATGGAAATGGAACATTCAACTACACCAATTACAGTCCGGTTGGATCATTGCTTAATTTAAATGAAGATGGCACAAATTCGTATTACGTTTTGACCTACACTAACTCACCTTCCACAAACACTGCGGATGTCGGAACTTTTTATTCAGAAACTTACGGTGCTAACGGCGGCTTCCAAGGCACAAATTCCGGCTCTTTCGCCATTGAGCAGCCACCGACAATCACCGTCGGCCCCCAAAACATCGTCGTGACCAATGGCGGAACAGCAAGTTTTTACGTCTCCGCTACGGGAAATCAGCCGTTAACCTATCAATGGCTTTTTAATGGAACCAATGTATATGACGGCACAGCCAATAGCTGGAGTTCAGCTTCTTTGTCTGGTTCATCCACGACTAACTTGACGATTACCGGTGCAAGCACAAGCGACATTGGAGCGTATGAAGTCGTCATCGCCAACTTTCTTGGCAGCGTAACCAGCAATCCAGCAATGCTGACGGTTGGTATTCCGCCAGTAATAACCACTCACCCTCTAGATACATCAGCGAAGACCAATGAAACGGCAAATTTCAAATTAACTTCCACCGGAACTCCACCATTACATTTTCAATGGTTTAATACATCCGGCTCGAATAAAATCCTGACTGATGGTTCAACCTCATGGGGTTCTATTATTTCTGGTTCGTCTACTACCAATTTAACCATCAACTTCGCTACAAATAATGACGGCGGTTATTATCAATGTATTGTTACCAATCTTTATGGGAGCGCGACTAGCAGTGCTGTAAAGTTGACTATCACCAATGCAGTAGGCTCAATTGTAGCTCCATAGTAGAACTGCCACAGGCTTATTTCGCCTTATTACAAGCGACGCGTTGCTTTTCCTTTTCCGGATCGAACTTGTCGATTTGAACCGGAATCACAAACGGATTCGATAGCGTCTTCACCCGCGCAAAACCCACGTCCTGCGAACGGATCAGCGATTCTGAAAAATCACCGAAGTCGTAATACTTTGCCAACTCGGCGATTTCGATTTGGTTGTTCAAGTGCGAGACCAGGATGTTTTCCGTGTTCGCCAAAATATTCGGATGAATGCTCGAAACTTCCTGCGTGGCGTAAACAATCGCGATGCGCCCCTTCGCGCCTTCCTTCGCAATCGTCGGCCAAATTTCCGTAAGCGCTTCGGTCCGGCCAATCAAATTGTGCGCTTCCTCGACATAAACCACGATGTGTGGCGGATGTTGTCCGGCATTGAAGCTCGCCATCGAACTGCGAAAAATATGGCGCGCAATCCGCTTGCTCAAACGCTCACGTTGCACCGGGTCGCCCACGGACAAATCGAGAATGACAATTTTCCCGTTCACCAGATGATTGTAAATTTCGTCGCAAACATCCGTGCTGCGGTTCGGCGCGTGATAATCCTTGAACGGCTGCAACAACCGGTAACCGGGAATGTAACCGCCCTGATCATTTTTCTGAAGCAGCAGATTGATGAGCACATTCGTGTCCGGCTCAATCCACGATTGACCTTTGCCAGTAATGAGTTCGTCCTGAATCTGCCGCACGAGATTGAACCATTCAAAAGCCTGCGTCGCCGTCAGTCCGTCTGCCGGATTCACTGACGGATTTACTTTATTGCGAACGGCGGGATTGACCTCGAACGTGATTTTGAAATTCGGCGGCGGCTCGTAACCCGCGCGCGCCAGCATCGCCTGATACGCACCGAGCTTGAGTTGAAACATCGCCGTCTGCCGCTGAAATTCGTAGTCGCTGCCGCAATTCTCCTTATTTGGCGGCACAAAATCCATCGTCAAGAAAGCTTCCATGTCCGCCGAGCGCGGAATTTTGCTCGCCTCCAACAGCCCGCGCAAGGTGCTGTGCCCTTCGGAAATCTGCTGGAAGAAATTATTCAGAATCAGTTCAAAACCCGGCGTCGGCATCATGCGGTAACGCACCGTGTCACCGGGAAAAACTTCAGCGATGGAACCTTTGTCCTGCTGGTTCGCGTTCGCGTATTCGCCGTTCAAATCGTAAATGATCTGACCGATTTTCAGTTTAAAATCATCGCTCGTGTGTTTCACCACCGAGACCAATTTTTTCACCGTGTTTGATTTACCCGTGCGCGTCATGCCGAATACCGCCGTGCGGCGCGCGAGAAAATCTACCGCATTCAAATTAAAAACTGCCCGCTCTGCGTGCGCGCCGCGATGCAATCTTTCGGTCGAGGCGTAACGCACCGTGCCGATGGGGAAATGCGGCAACTCGCCTTTCAAACCAAGCCGTCGCGCTTCTTCTTCCGCCGCCGCGATGCGCGCCGGACTTAAATAATTTACAATCGCCTCCAGCGCCGCGCCGTCGGGACGATAAACCGCCAGACCCGCCGCCTGCGCGAAATTTTCCACATCGCTACCCAGCCGCAATTTTCCATCCGCCAAATAAAATGTCCCCAGCACGCGGCATTGCAACAGGCCAAATTGAAATTCTTCCACCGTCAATTCACCGCCGGATGCGGGCGCGCGGCTCTTGAGTTTTTCCAACTTGGCTTGCAGCTCCGCATCCGTTGGCGCTTCAGCAGAACCGGTCACGCGCAGCAGTAAAATTTCTTCCGCCGAGGCCGCCAGCAAAAAACAATTGTGCGGCACGCCACGCGCCTGGGCTTTCCAGACATCGCTCGTCAGCACCAGCGCGCTCGTAAAATCCGCCGCGCCGAGCCAGCCGACGAATTGATTTTTCTGAACGAGCCGCGCCAGCGGATCCGACGACGAAGTTTGAGCGGTGTTGGACATGAAAATTTTTCCGGCAACAATTTGAACAGAAAAAGTGCCGTGCCGAGAGCTTGCCGCCAAGTGCGTCGAATTTCAAAAGAATTATTTAGGAACCGCCGCTCAAAACGAGGGCGAAGCCGAGGACCCGGCATTAAAATGCCGGGCTATTATCGGTCGTCGCTCTGCGACAAAAATCCGTAATTCAATCCGTGTTTCAACCGCCGTGCTCGCGCCCGTCGCGGCAGGTCCGTGGCTAAAAATTCCTTCGCCACCTTCGCGTCCTTCGCGCGACCCTCCCGAAATTTTTCTGCTCGCGAAATTTTCCCGCTTCGGGTAATTGAAAGCGCAGAAGGAATTGTTTTCATGCTGGTTTTTCTCAACGGAAAATTTTTGCCCGAGGCGGACGCGTTCGTGCCTTTGAACGACCGCGGTCTGCTGCTCGGCGACGGCCTCTTCGAGACGATGCGCGTGGCGAACGGCCAACCGTTCCGCTGCGCGCAACATCTGGAGCGGCTCGTGCGCGGCGCAGAGTTTCTGAAAATCAAACTTCCCTCCACGCCCAAAGAAATCCAAAAGTTCGCCGAGCAGCTCATCGAAATAAATGAATTGTCCGACGCCATCCTGCGCGTGACGCTCACACGCGGCGCGGGTGCGCGCGGCTATTCCACCAAAAATTCCGGCGCGCCGACCTTCGCCATGACCTTACATCCATTGCCGATTGTGAATGCGGACGAGCCGTTGCAATGGAGCTTGGTCACTTCATCCTTCCGCATTCCCGCGAGCGATGCGCTGGCGTCGTTCAAGACGACGAGCAAGCTTTTGAACATCCTCGCGCGCGCCGAGGCGGAGGAACGCGGCGCGGACGAGGCGCTGTTGCTCAACACGAACGGCGAGGTGGCGGAGACGGCGGGCGGAAATCTTTTTTGGATTTATCAGGACGCGGTCTGCACCGTGCCGACGGGGCGCGGCGTGTTGCCGGGCATCACACGCGCGGTCGTGCTGGAGATCTGCCAGTCGCTCGGCCTCGCCACGAACAAGCGCATCATCAAGCCGGAACATCTGCGGAATGCAGCGGGAATTTTCGTGACGAACAGCGCGTTCGGCATCGTGCCGGTCGCCGCGTTTAACGGATTGCCGGTCGCGCCATCGCCGCTCGTGGATCAAATCGCCAGCGCCTACAACGAAATGCTTTGTAAGGTTCCAAGTTGAAAGTTACGGGTTGGGAGCTTTTAGCGCGCAGTTGAAAAACTTGCAACTTACAACCTGAAACTTGAAACTAATTTCGTGCCGCTGCTGCAAAAAATGCCAACCAAACGCCGGAACCGCTTCGGCGATTTTTTTGCCGTGCTGTTGCTGCTGGCAATTATCGTTGGCCTCGGCTGGTTGTGGTGGCACGAAAAACATCCACGCAAAGTTTCAAAATTAAAATCTTCGCCGATAACTCAAGCTGTCGCGCAAGCGGTGGCGCAATCAGCGGCTCCGCCAAAATTAAAACCCATCGTCATCGCGCCGCAGTCGCCGACGGAATTTCCACGGCCAGTTAAAAACGCATTTGAGGCGCAGGTCGCGCTCGCGCGCCGGGCGATTTCTTCGGGTTCGATTGATGCCGCCATCGGCTCGCAAACGCGCGCGGCCATCGCGGCGTTTCAGCGTTCGAAAAATTTATTCGAAAGCAGTTCGCTCGACACCAACACGCGCCCGCTGCTCACGCTCGACGCACCGTTATTGACGAATTACATCGTCACGACGAATGACCTCGCGCGCCTGCAACCCATCGGCAAAACGTGGCTCGCCAAGTCGGAACAATCCGCGCTGGATTACGAAACGCTTTTGGAAGAGATCGCGGAAAAGGCGCATTCGTATCCGCTGCTGATTGAAAAATTAAATCCCGGTGTGATTTGGACAAATGTCATTGCGGGAACGATTTTGAAAATTACGGATGTAAATTATCCCGAGCCGACGGGAAAAGCGGCGTTTGTCATCATCCATTTGTCGGAAAAATTTCTGGAGGCGTTTGATGCGGACACAAATTTGCTCGCGCATTTTCCGTGCAGCATCGCGGCGAAAGTCGAGAAGCGTCTAGTCGGCGAATTGCACGTCATCGTCGTTGCGCCACATCCGAACTACACTTTTGATCCCGCCGTTTTTCCCGAATCGCCCGAAGCGCAGGCCATTGGCCATAAATTGATTTTGCCGCCCGGCCCGAATAATCCCGTCGGTGTCGCGTGGATTGGTTTGGACAAACCGGGTTATGGAATGCACGGCACGCCCGTGCCAGAACAAGTCGGGCGCACGGAATCGCACGGCTGTTTCCGGCTCGCGAATTGGGACGCGGAATACATGGTCAAACTGGTTTGGGTCGGCATGCCGGTGGAAGTCGTGCCGTAAAGCGATTCCACTTTTTGAACGAAATTATCATTGCCCGCCGGCGTGATTCGGTAAAACTGTCAGTGAACTTAAACAAAGGAAAATTATGACAACTGGAATTATTTTGGCGGAACCTTCAACTCTTGCACTCGGCGCACTGGCTTTGATTGGCGGATTGATTGTCGTGGCTATCATCTTTGGCTTTTTCGTCATCGGTGTTTACAACAAGCTAGTCACGCTGCGCAACCGCTTCAAAAATGCCTACGCGCAGATTGACGTGCAACTCAAACGCCGTTACGACCTCATCCCAAATCTCGTCGAGACCGCAAAGGGTTATATGGCGCACGAACGCAACACGCTCGAAGCCGTCATCGCCGCGCGCAACGTTGCTTATGCCGCGTCCAAAGGTGCGGCAAGCAATCCCGGCGACGCCAGCGCGATGAAGAGTTTGGTTTCCGCTGAAAGCGGACTCGGCGGTGCGTTGAGCCGTTTGATGGTCGTGAGCGAACAGTATCCCGACCTGAAGGCGAATCAAAACATGATGCAGCTCACGGAAGAACTGACCTCGACGGAAAATAAAATCTCCTTCGCGCGCCAGGCTTACAACGATTCCGTGATGACCTACAACACCGACCGCGAAGTGTTTCCGAGCAATCTCATCGCGAACACGTTCAACTTTGCGGCGGCGGAATTGTTCGTCGTGGACAAACCGGAGCAGAAAGATGCGCCGAAAGTTTCGTTCTCGTAAAAAATTTCCAAACTTGAAGTAAGCAATCCGCAAATGGAAACTGGCGTAGCCATAATCTTCTCGCTTGCGGGTTTGACGCTCATCTTTTTTGGGATTTTGTGTATTCGCAATGCGTGTGTCAAAATTCGCACTTGGAAGACGGTTTCTGGCATCGTTGTTGGATATAAGGAATATAACAATCAGCAAGCGAATCGCTCTACAACATCTTTTTGCCCTCAAGTGCAATTTTCAACGGACGATGGTAAAGTGATTGATTTCACTTCATCCAGTGGTTCAAACAGAAGACCCTACCCCATTGGTGCTGCAATAAAAGTATTACATAACCCAGATGATCCGACCAAAGCCGTCATCAAATCCATTTCAAATCTGTTTCTACCGGCGTTTTTTCTGCTTTTATTTGGGACGGCCTTTGCCGGAATGTTTTTAAGTATTTTATTTTTCGGGCCACACAAGATTAAGTTTTAACTGTATGGACTTTTTTGCGCGCCAAGAACAAGCCCGCCGCAATACCAAGTGGCTGGTGCTTTATTTCATCGTCGCCGTCGTGCTGCTCATCGTGGCGATTTATTTTATTTCGCTGGTGGTTTTTGCGGGCGTTCAGGCCAAGACGCATCATGGCAATTACAATTACAGCGACGCGCCCGTCCAATTCGTTTTGTGGAATCCAGAAATTTTTCTCGCCTCGACGCTCGGCGTGCTCGCGGTGATTTTTCTCGGCAGTGCTTACAAGACGAATGAACTTGCCGCCGGCGGCAGTGCGGTGGCGACGTTGATGGGCGGTCGGCTCGTGAATCAAAACACCACCGACCTGAACGAACGCAAGCTGCTCAACGTCGTCGAGGAAATGTCCATCGCCGCCGGCGTGCCGATGCCGCAGGTTTACGTTTTGGAAAATGAGCGCGGCATTAACGCCTTTGCCGCCGGCCACACGACCGGCGACGCCGCCATCGGCGTGACGCGCGGCTGCATCGAGATGCTCACGCGCGACGAATTGCAGGGCGTCATCGGCCACGAGTTCAGCCACATTTTGAACGGCGACATGAAGCTGAATCTGCGGCTCATCGGAATTATTTTTGGACTGCTCTGCCTCGCGACGATTGGAAGAATTTTGCTTTATGCCCGCAGCAGCAATAGCCGCGATAAAAACCTACTGCCAATTCTCGGTATTGCGCTTATCGTCCTTGGTGCCATTGGTGTTTTCTTCGGTCGCCTAATCCAGGCCGCCGTCAGCCGCCAGCGTGAATTTCTCGCCGACGCGTCTTCGGTTCAGTTCACGCGCAATCCGAATGGACTTTCCGGCGCGCTCCAAAAAATTGGCCGTTACGGTTTCGGTTCAAAACTGGAATCCGAGCACGCGCCGGACATGTGCCACATGTTTTTCGGCAATGGCCTCGGCGATGCGCTCTTCGGCTCGATGGCCACGCATCCGCCGATTCCCGATCGCATCCACGCGATTGATCCGGCGTGGGACGGAAAATTTCCGCCGCTGAAAGAAGAACAAATTGAAACGGTCAAACGCGCCGCCGTTTCCGAACTGCAACGCAATCGCCCGCCAATGCCGCAAAATCTGGGAACAATTCTTGGCGGAACAATTATCACTGGCGATGCCGGTCGTCCGCCGGTCATCCGCACGAATTCCGTTTTGCCAAATCTCGGCAATCCCACGCCGCTGCATTTGAAATACGCCGAGCAATTGCGCGACGCGCTGCCAGAAAATCTTAAAGCCGCCGAGCGCCAACCGCTTGATTCTACTGCTTTAATTTACGCATTGCTTTTGAGTGCTGATGAAAAACTGCGCGCGCAACAGCTTACGGAAATTGCAAAGCGCGTTTCCAATTCTATTTCTGAAAAAACCGCCGCGCTGTTTCCTGA
Organism: uncultured Verrucomicrobia subdivision 3 bacterium; assembly: GCA_903833055.1. Lineage (GTDB taxonomy): Bacteria > Verrucomicrobiota > Verrucomicrobiia > Limisphaerales > UBA11358 > UBA11358. Next base: position 42,019 of record CAILDU010000188.1, read on the forward strand.
TGTTTTTTCCGTGGCGAAACACGCGCGCTTGCCGTTGGTAAATCTCGCTCTTGGCGCGCTGCGAAATTTGACAGCGGACGAGTTCAAGCAATTCGCCGACACGCTGGAATGGCTTGCTGGCAGCGATGGAAAAATCGAGCTGTTTGAATTCGTCCTGCAAAAAATTATTCTCCGCCATCTCGCGTCGAAGTTTGGCGATGCGCCGCCGACAGCAGTTCAATTTTACACACTTAAACCGCTCGTGCCAGATTGCGCCGTGATTTTGTCTGCGCTGGCGAATGTCGGCAGTAATGACGCGGGTGAAATTCAAAAAGCCTTCGCCGCCGGTGCGCCGTATTTGCGCGCGCCCGACAATGTGCCGTTGGAATTGTTGTCGCCGGAAAACTGCGGCGTGGAGCAACTTGACGCCGCGCTGAACCGCCTCGCGCAAGCCGTGCCAATCATCAAAAAGAATTTAATCGAAGCTGCCGCGCGCGTCGTCGGTGCGGATGGCGTGATTCTGGAAGCGGAAGCCGAACTACTCCGCGCCATCGCCGACACGCTGGATTGTCCGATGCCGCCGCTCGGCGCAACTGAATAATTTTTACGCGCGCAGTTCCACTTTCAACTGCGCCTTCAACGTCTCTAAAACTTTTTCATGCGCGGAATTTACGTCTGCGTCCGTCAAAGTTTTGTCTGTCGCGCGATAAGTGAAGGCGTAGGCCAAACTCTTTTGTCCTTCCGGCACGCCTTTGCCGCGAAACACGTCGAACAGTTCCATCGTTTCCAAGTTTGCCGCCTTCGCTTGCTTCACGCTTTGCAAAACGGCCTCGTGCGTCACGGTTTCCGGCACGAGCATCGCCACATCGCGGCGGCTGGAAGGAAATTGCGGCAACGCCTTGAATGACTTGCTGGCATTGCGTTTTGACAACAGCAAATCCAGATTAAACTCCGCGAGAAAAACCGCGTCGCGCAAATCGAATTTCTTCGCGAGCGTCGGGAGCAATTGGCCAAGTTCGCCGAGCGGCAATTTGCCGCCGAGCGTCACCGCTGCGGATTCAAGAAACAGCGCGGTGCTTTCGGCGCGTTTGCCGAACATCACGCCACGCAGACCGAATTGCTCAATGAATTCTTCGACCAAGCCTTTTAAATCGTAGGCGTCAAACTTCGCATCGCGTTCATCGCCGCTCCAAAAATTCAACGCACGCTGGCCGGTGATGGCGATGGCGACGTTGCGGTTTTCTTTGGTCTGGCCGTCGGCATTGATGAACACGCGGCCAATTTCGAACAACGCCACTTCATTATTTTTCCGCGCAAGATTGTGCCGCAATGAATGAATCAAACCGGGCAACAAACTTGGCCGCAAAACGTCCATGTCCGAACTCAACGGATTTGCCAGCGCAGCAATTTCGTTTTCGCTCGTGCCGCGAACTTCTGCTTTAGAAATCAGCGTTTGCCCTTGTGCTTCGTTCAAGCCGAGACCGGTCAAAATGCGGCGCGCTTCGCCAATCTGGTCATAGACGGAATCAAACGCGTTCGTGCCGAGCGCACCGCGCGGCGGCGTGCTGGGAATTTTATCAATGCCGTAAAGTCGGCCGACTTCTTCAATCAAATCTACTTCGCGCTTCAAATCCACGCGCCAGCTTGGAATCGAAAATGTGGCTTCGCCGGGCGACTGCGTTTTCAATTCCAAACCAAGCTTGGTGAGAAAAGAAATTTGATCGGAATGCGAAATACCGATGCCAAGCAAATCTTTTGACTTCGCGAAATGCAAAGTAATTTCCTTTTGCTCTTTTGCTTTCGGATGAACATCCACGACACCTTCCGCGAGTTGGCCACCAGCGGTTTCCAAAATCAATTGCGCCGCGCGCTGGCTTGCCCAATCGCAAATGCCCACGTCCGCGCCGCGCTCGAAGCGATAACTGGATTCGCTGCGGAGACCGAGCAGCTTGCTCGTGCGGCGAATGTTCACCGGCGAGAAATAGGCGCTCTCGATCAACACATCTTTCGTGTCGTTGTTGATTTCCGTGTTCGCGCCGCCCATGACGCCGGCGAGGGCGATGCCTTTTTGTTCGTCGGCAATCAACAGCATTTCATTCGTCAAAGTGCGTTCCTGATTGTCGAGCGTCTTGAATTTTTCTTTCTCCGTTGCGCGCCGCACGACGATGGTCGGCTTGCCATCCGCATTTTTGGAAATCAAATGATAATCAAACGCGTGCAGCGGCTGGCCGGTTTCGAGCATGACGTAATTCGTCACGTCCACGACGTTGCTGATGCTGCGGATGCCGACTTTTTCCAAAGTGCTTTTCAACCAATCAGGACTTGCGCCAATCTTCACGCCTTTGATGACGCGCGCGGTATAGCGCGGACAAATCTCCGCGTCTTCGATGCGAACGGCGACGAGGCTTTCAACTTTTTCTCCCGTAGATTGAATTTTTATTTCTGGAATCCGCAGCGCATTGCCCGTCACCGCCGCGATTTCGCGGGCGATGCCGATGACGCTGTTCAAGTCCGGACGATTCGGCGTGACTTCCAAATCATAAACCACGTCGCTGCCGCTGCGGCCAAGAAATTCGCCAAACGGTTTTCCAACCGTCGCATCGGCGGGCAAAATTAAAAGTCCGTCCTCTGTTTTCAGTCCAATACTCGCGGGATCAAGTTGCAATTCTTCATGCGAGCAAAGCATTCCGTGTGATTCCACGCCGCGAATTTTTCCCACTTTAATCGTGAACGGTTCTTTATCGCCGGGCTTCATCGGCAAAGACGCGCCCGGCAAAATTAAAGGCACTTTGTCGCCCGCCTGAAAATTCTGCGCGCCGCAAACAATCTGGCGTTCGCCATTGCCGTCGTTGACGCGGCAAATCGAAAGCTTATCCGCGCCGGGATGTTTGTCGCGCGTGATGACCTGCGCGACGACGATGCCGTCGAACGCGCCGGAAATTTTCTGCACGCCTTCGACTTCGAGGCCGAGCATGGTGAGCCGCTCGGTGAGTTCCTCGGGCGACCAGTTGAAATCAACGTATTGTTTGAGCCAGTTTAAGGTGACTTTCATTGCAAATTATTCCTGCAATGAAACACTAAAACTGCCGCGCTCGAAACCAAATTCTTTTTGCCGTTGGAAAAATAATTTCTGCGGCGCGTCGCGCTCGACACTGGGCGTCGCCGTTGTTAGCGTGGCGGCATGAATTTTCTCGTCACCGGCGGCGCGGGCTTCATCGGCTCGCACGTTTGCGAACGCCTGCTCCACGACGGCCACCGCGTCTGGGCGTTCGATGACCTGAACGATTTTTACGATCCGCAAATTAAGCGGCGCACGCTCGCGGACATCGCGGCACTCGGCAAACCGTTCACTTTTGTTCACGGCGATGTCACGGACGTTCGCGCGGTGAATGAACTTTTTTCTGCAACGAAATTTGATCAAATCATTCATCTCGCCGCGCGCGCGGGTGTGCGTCCGAGCTTGGAACAACCGGCGCTTTACCAACGCGTGAATGTCGAAGGCACGGTCAACCTACTCGAAGCTGCGCGCAAAACGGGCGTGAAGAAAATCACCATCGCGTCGTCGTCGTCCGTTTATGGCGTGAATGCGAAAGTTCCGTTCAGCGAAAGCGACCTGATTTTTTCCGCCATCTCGCCTTACGCTGCCAGCAAACTCGCGTGCGAAGCGCTCGGACACACTTACCATCATGTTTACGGCTTCGACGTGGCGATGCTGCGTTTCTTCACGGTTTACGGCCCGCGCCAACGACCGGATTTGGCGATTCATAAATTCACGAAGCTGATTGACGCGGGCAAACCGATTCCCGTTTTCGGCGATGGCAGCACGGCGCGCGACCACACTTTTGTGACGGACATTCTCGACGGCATTCTCGCCTGCACGAAAAAGGAATTTGGTTTTGAAATTTTCAACCTCGGCGAATCGCAGACCATTCGCTTGGATCAATTGATTTCGCTCATCGAATCCGCGCTCGGCAAAAAAGCCGTCATTGACCGGCAACCATTGCAGCCCGGCGACGTGCCGATCACTTTCGCCGACATTTCCAAAGCGCAAAAAATGCTCGGCTACAATCCGCAGGTGAAAGCGGAAAAAGGCATTCCGTTATTTGTTGATTGGTTCCGCAAAAACCGGCACTAATGGAATTATTCAGTTAGCGCAATGAGCGATAAAAAAATCACCCGGCCGCAGTTTCGCGAGGCGCTTGCCGCTTGGCAGGAAGTTCTCGCCGCGCGCAATTTGCCCGCCGAGCCGCTCTGGATTTTTGCTGAAAATCTTTGCTTCGAACCGTCGCTCGCGATTCCCGGCAGCCTGCGCGTCGGTTTTCAAACGCGCTTTACGCCGCCAGCGGACGACGCGTTGGAAATTGCCTACGACCAATTTTCCGAGACTGGTGCGCGCATGGTTTTTTATCGGCTCGGTTCTTCGCCGCGTGGTTCCATTTGCATTTTGTTGTGCGATGACTGGTTTGCCGAACGCAATGAGCGCGACGGCTTTCAACGCCGTGATGATTGGGGAATTTCATTTTACCCCGGCGTCAGCGGCGACATTGAAGAAGTCACCGACCTGCCCCGCTGGGTGCGCCGCGTGAAACAAAACTACGCCTTCCGCGATTTTGATTTTGCGATGTCGCTCGCCACGATTGATGAAATAAAAATCCACGGCCGCACGCTGCAACCTTACGAGCGTTTTGCGGAAACGATGCTGAACCGTCTGCGCCGGATGATGGGCAATCCCGCCTGAAATTACTTCCGTGTGGCTTTTGCGGGCGGCGCGTTCGTCGCCTTGGTCTTGAATGCGGAACGCAGCAGCCAGTGGCGTTTCAAACCCTGCACCAAATCGTCTGCGTCAATCACCGCTTTGGAAATGCCGGCGAGCATATTGGAGTTCGACTGCACCTGGACATTTAAGTTGCTCGTGATGCCCGCGAGATTTTCCAGCGTCGCGCCAACTTGCAACGTCAGCAAATTCAAATTGGTGTCCACATTGATAACCAGCGCATTTGCGTTTGTAACCAATGGCTGCGCGGCGATCAGCGTGCTATTCAAATTGGAAGTTGCATTCGCCGCGTTGTCCAGCACGGTGGAAATTTTATTCGTCAGGCTCAAAATATTTGGCAGCGCGATTTCAATTTGACCGACAAGTTTATCCAGCCGCTCGGCCACGGGCACGGATTCCAGCGCGGGCAATTCCATCGGCGGACTATTTTTGTGATCGTAAAAATCGTAGCGATGCAACGGCTCGCGCCACACGGCCACGATGGCTTTACCGCGAGCCTTGTTGTTGTAGGCAAAAACGGAATTGGATTCCAGATTCAGACTCGCGAGCAAATCCAGATTCGATTGCACCAGCCCGTCGTAAGGTTGATAAGGTTTGAAAATAATGTTGGATTGCGCGTCAAAAACAAATTGCGACAACTGCCATTCGCCCGGTTGCGCGGCGACGAGTTCTTTCAACTCGGAAATCGTTTTGTAAAAAATCGGTTGCGTCACGCAGAGCGCGTAGCCGTTCGTTCCGCGCGTCACTTCAAGCTGGCTCGTGCCGAGAAAACCGGAGTTCACCTTCACATACGAACCGCCGGTCCAGATGTAGCGGAAATAATTATCGCGCACTTCAAATTCCACGCGGACATTGTGCGGATTGCCCGGTTCCATTGCGTGAATCCGCGTAATGTCGCCGACGGGAAAACCCATCATCACGACGGGATCGCCCACTTTCAACCCCGCCGAACTTTGGACGTAAGTGGCGAATTGCGCCTTCGTCAGAAACCAGCCTTTGCGCTCCGCCGTGTGATAAATGTAATAGCCAAAACCAAAGAGCAGCAGTGCGCTCGCGAGGAACACAAACCAACCGACGGCGCGTTCCATTTTGTTGAGGCGCGTTCGCAGTTGCGGGGTCAAATCTTGCAGCGGCATAAAATTATCGGGTCACATGATTGCGCCAGTTGGCTCGACCAGCAATTCTTTTACGGCGGAGCTGGCGGACGATGCGACTTCGTTCCAGACGCCAATCACGGAAAAAACCTTTTCATCCAGCACGGCAAATTTTCTTTGCGGATGCCGCCACGAACGCAAATCGTCGGTGCTCGCAATAATTGTCAGCGGCTGACCGCCGAACCAAGAGTGGCCGAGACGGAGTTGTTCGAGAAATTGCAGCAGCCATTGGCGATGTCGCACGCCGAGTCCGCCCAGCGGTTGGTCGAGCAACAGCAATTCCGGCTTCAAAATCAAGGCGCGAGCGAGCGCGGCGCGCTGCCGCCAGTTGGCCGCGAGATTGGCCGAAGTGGAATCGGCAAACGGCGTCAGCTCCATGATTTCCAATAGTTTTTCTACCGTATCTGCAACTTCGGAATCAGAAAGATTTTTTTGATAGCGCAGCGGCAGCGCGACATTTTCCGCGACGGTCAGGCTGTTGAATAATTTTCCACCGGCGAAAACAAAACCGACGCGCAGGCGTTCCGCGAGTTGCGCTTCGCCGAAGGAATTGGTTTCGCAGCCGAACAAACGGCAGCTTCCGCGCGTGGGCAAAAGCAGGCCGGCAGCGGTCATCAAAAAATCGCTTTTGCCGGATTGCGGCTGGCCGGCGACGATCCAAAATTCGCCGGGCGCGACGGACCAATTTACATTTTCGACGACGTTCAACGTCGAATCGCGCAGCGTGCTGATGGTTGCCCCGCGCATTTCGAGGATCGTGGAATTGGAAGTGGTTTCGCTCATTTATTGCAATTGAACTGAACGATAAAATCTATGCCCAGAAACAGGAGAACTCGTGTCAATCCATAGATACGGACTATAAGGAAGTGAAAGATTTGTTAAAATCAGCCAACTCGAATTCAGGCTGGTAGAATATTGAATTTGATAAGTTAATCCCGGTGTTCCGTTAATTGTGATTCCAGGATAAATTGATAACGCAAGAATTGCTGGAGGGAAATTTGAAGGAGATGCCACGAGTCCAGACTGGTAAAGACTGTTGGTTCCAGAACCAATGAATATTCCTTGACCATATGTAATAATTGAATTTGGGAAGCTGAAATAATTGGTCGCCACTTTTGTCCATGAATATCCATCTGAACTTGAAAAGATGCCGGCAGATCCATTTGCGGTTCCGCTATAGACAAACTGGCCTCCACCAAAAGTCAAAGTCCCAGACAATTGAAAAAGCCCGCTGTTTGTAGTCCAATTTGCAAGGTCAGCCGATGTATAAAAAAAGCTTTGAGAAAACCCATTTGCAACATATACACCGTTACCATATACGATTTTTCCAAAAGAGTTATTACTAGGATTTTGTGGGAAAGTATGGACGAATTGCCAAGTTACTCCGTCGAAAGATGAAAAAACGTATCCGCTTCCAAACAATTCGGCAATCAAGACAAAAGCGCCATTTGCGTATGTAATACAATTTGGATAAAAAACTGGCTGATACTCTGACCAGTTCCAATTTGGAGAGGCAATAGAAGCCGACAACAATTCATTCGTTCCAATAAAAACCCATGTTCCATTGCCATAGCTGGCGGAAACAAGAGGAACTGCATTTGTGTAAAGAGGATTCCAATTCAAGCCATTAGTTGATTGGTAAATGACTCTGGAAGTTGAGTTGCTCATTCCAAACGTAACAAATAGTCCGTTTCCAAAAGCAACCCCAGCTGGGCTAAGTATTGGTGGACTGGCATAGGCTGTCCAATTTGAGCCATCATGGGAAATGAAACGCAATCCACCACCCACACCAACAAATGTGCCATTCCCGTATGCAATGCTGTTTACAGGCGCGGGACCGCTAAAAACTTGGTTCCAGTTCGTCACTCCGCTTTGCGAAAAAGAGTTAGCTGCGAAAGCAAGGAAAGCGATTACCCAAATCATCTTCAACTTAAAGGCAGCTCTTATTTTTTCCATAGTCTGAAAAGATAGTTAACTTTATCGCGATTTTAATTGATATTGAAAGCTGTTTCGCTCATGTCACGAGATAAAGCACAATGAACACCGCGTCAATCAGCACGCAGACGACGACGCCTTGCGTGACCGCGCGCACGGCCACGCGCGAGACATCTTCGAGGCGCAGCGGTTGCGCGAGGCCGTGATAGCACGTCACGATGGCGATGAAAAATCCGAAGGTCATCGTCTTCAACGCGAGCAGCGCGAAGTCCAGCCAGTTTAATGCCTCGGCAATTTGTTTGAAATAATCGCCTGGCGTCAGTGGCACGTCCTGCAAAAACGCAAACAGATAGCCACTCGCGAGTGCGCCGAGAATGAGATAAATCGTCAGCGCAAAAATTCCCAGCGCCATGCCGATGACGCGCGGCATGATGAGATAATGCACGGGATCAATGCCGAGCGCTTCGAGCGCTTCGACTTCGCCGAGCGCGCGCGCGGTGCCGAGTTCGATGACGTTGGCCGTGCCGACGCGCGCGAGCACGAGCATCGCGGTGAGCAGCGGGCCGAGTTCGCGCACGATGACAATGACCATTGTCGAACCGAGATAATCCGTCGCACCAACTTGCGCGAGCGCGGAAACGGTTTGGCCAACAACGAGAAAACCCAATGCCAGTGCGACGAAAAAGAACATCGGCAACAGCGACACACCCGCGCGGTTGATTTCGTGACGGACGCGCGGCTGCATGACGCTGCGCGCGAAGCTGAATTTGTTGAGAATGACGCCAAGCGTGATGAGCGCAAACGCGCCGAGTCCTTGCACGGTGAGCAACGCGAGAAATAATTTCCGGCCAAGCTGGTCGGTGTAGGATTTGGGCGTGGCGGCGTGACGGAACACTTGAAGGTTCGTCAGTTGAAATGCCTTTGCCAGATTGCCACGCATGAATTGAATCGTAGGACGCAAACACTATGCGGTCAAAAGAGATTTTCCACCGCGCGAATCATTTTTCCGTGATGACGGTGTCGCTGTGCTCGTAAGCGGGCGCGCAGCAGCAAAGCAAACGCAGCACTTCGTTGCCGGTGTTCCAAAGTTTGTGCTTCAAGCCGGGCGGAATGGCGAGGGCGTCGCCAATTTTCACATCGCGTGTTTCATTTTCGATACGGATTTTTCCCGCGCCGTGCGTGATGAAATAAATTTCTTCGGCGCGCGGATGAAAATGTTCCTGCGTCGCGCCGCCGACGGGCAG